>JBDHSX010000033.1:0-27561 GCA_039808365.1 Xanthobacteraceae bacterium
GACGTTTCCCATGTTACTTGGCCGAGTGCGTCAGCCTTGGAAAATCGTGCTCTAAGACTGCGCGCGCTGCACCGCGGGCTTGGCCGAGGCCGCCTTGGCGACGCTGATATTGTGCGCGGTGTTGATCAGCGCGATATGCGTCAGCGCTTGCGGAAAATTGCCGGTCTGCCGTCCGGCGATCGGATCATACTCCTCCGCCAGCAGTCCAAGATCGTTGGCGACGCCGAGCACGCGCTCGAACAGCGTCTCCGCCTTGTCGAGGTGGCCCGCCAGGACATGCGCATCCGCCAGCCATAGCGTGCACGCCAGGAAAGCGCCTTCGATCGGCTCCTGTTCGGAGGAAGCACGGCGCGGATCATGCCGCAACACGAATCCGTCACGCATCAGATAGGTCTCGACGGCGGCGAGCGTTCCGACGACGCGTGGATCGGACGGCGGCAGAAAGCCGACCGAGGGCAGCAGCAGGATGCTGGCGTCGAGCACATGGGCGCCATAGGATTCGACGAAGCAATTCTGCTCCCGGTCGAAACCCTTGTCGCAGACATCGCGATGGATCGTCGCGCGCAGATGGCGCCACTCCGCCAACGGCGCCTTGAAGCCGAATTTCTCCGCGCTCTTGATGCCGCGATCGAACGCCACCCAGGTCATCACCTTCGAGGAGACATAATGCTTGCCGGGCCCGCGCACTTCCCAGATGCCGGAATCCGGCTGATCCCAGATCTTGGCGAGGTGCTTGAGAAACTCGCATTCCATCGACCAACTGCCGTGGTTCAGCTTCAATCTGGCGAGCCGGGCCTGATGCAGCACGTCGAGCAATTCGCCGAACACGTCGAGCTGCAATTGAACATGCGCGGCGTTGCCGATCCGCACCGGCCGCGCGCCTTCATAGCCCGGCAGCCAGCCCGCCTCCCATTCGAGCAGGCGGCGCTGGCCCATGATGCCGTACATGATCTGCATGTCGGCGGGCGAGCCGGCCACCGCGCGGAGCAGCCAGTTGTGCCACGCCAGCGCCTCGTCGAAATAGCCGCTGTCCATCAGCGCCAGCAACGTGAAAGTGGCGTCACGCAGCCAGCAGAAGCGGTAGTCCCAGTTGCGCGCGCCGCCGAGCTTTTCCGGGAGCGAGGTGGTGGGCGCGGCGACGATGCCGCCGGTCGGCGCGTAGGTCAGCGCCTTCAGCGTGACCAGCGAGCGAACCACGATATCGCGCCACGGACCCTGATAGGTGCAGCGGCTGGCCCAGTCGGTCCAGAACGACTCGGTGTCGCGCAGCGCCTGATCGACGTCGATCGCCGCCGGCACGTCGAGGTGCGACGCGCCATAGGTCAACACGAACGGCATCGTCTCGCCGGCGTCGACGATGAATTCCGCGACCGTCGTCATGTTCTCGCCGCGGGTCTCGACCGGCGTTCGCAACACCGTCATGTCGGGTCCGCTGACCGCCAGCAGTTCGCCGATCGAGGTTCGCCTGACCCAGGGAATGTTGGCCCCGAAGCCGAAGCGGATGACCAACTCCATGCGCATGGCGACGCGGCCCTGTTCGCCCCGCACCAGCCGCACCACGTCGGAGGCCGCGCCGCGCGGCGGCATGAAGTCGATCAGGGTGACCGCGCCGTCCGCCGTCTCGAACCGCGTTTCAAGAATCAACGTCTCGCCGCGATAGCTGCGCGACGTGCGGAAGTCGCCGGCCGGCGCGATCCGCCAGCGCCCATGCGACGGCTCGCCCAGCAGCGCCGCGAAACAAGCCTCGGAATCGAACGCCGGCCAGCACAGCCAATCAATCGAGCCATCGCGCCCCACCAGCGCGGCGGTCTCGCAGTCGCCGATCAGCGCGTAATCCTCAATCCGGCCGGGCAATTGACCTATCCTCCACGCGCGACCGAGCGGCCAGCGACATTCGCGACCCCAGCGCGGCGCGCAGCGCATCGCCGTCCACCGTGGCCGCGATCTCGTCCAGCATGATCGGCAGGCGGCGACGCCAGTTGGGATGCTGGTCGATGGTGCCCGGCACGTTGATCTGCTCGGTCACCATCAGCAAATCATCCAGCGCGACGGCGAGCAACCGCGAGCGGGTCCGCGCAAGGAACCGCAGCACGCCGAAATAATCGTCCTGTTCGATGGTTTCCCCGCGCAGGACATCCGACAGCATCCGCAACGCCTCGCGCCGCGCTTCGTGGCTTTCGCCGGGATCGATGCCGAGCGACTGCTTCAGGGTCAGATCGGCGGCGTCACGCCAGCCGGCGAAGCTGGCGAGGTCGTGGGTGCTGAACGTCACCAGCGCGTGGTCGGCGTAGCGGTCGCTGCCATGAAAGCCGTGCGCGTCGCGCTCGAACATCATCACCCGATAGGACCAGATGCCCCACGCCGCGCTCTCGTCGCGAAACCCGTCCGGGACGGTGCCGAGATCCTCGCCGATCACCACGCAACGCGCCGCCACGCTTTCCTGCGCGACGATGGCCAGCAGCGCCTGAAACGGCATGCGCACATAAGCGCCGTCGCGCGGGCCGAAGCCATGCGGCACCAGATACAATCGCTTGAGACCGAAGGCATGATCGAGCCGGATCGCGCCGGCATGACGCATCACCGCGCGCAGCATGTCGCGGAACGGCGCGAAGCCGCAAGACAACAGGCCGGCGGCGTTGAATCCCGCCAGCCCCCAGTCCTGCCCGGCGGTGTTGAGCCCATCCGGCGGCGCGCCGACCGCGAGATGCCGCGAAATCGCCTGCTGCTCGTTCCACGCATCAAATCCGTCGGGGCTGACGCCAACGGCGACATCCAGATAGAGGCCGACGCGCAGCCCAGATCGGCGGGCAAGGTCGCGGCACGCCCGCAATTGCTGATCGGCGATCCATTGCACGAAGGCGACGAAGACGATTTCGTCGCGCTCCTTGCCGCTGGAAAGATCGTCACACGCCGCATCGTCGGCCTCGCGCCACGGCGCCGGCCACGTCCACCAAGGTCGCCGGAAGCGGCGGCGCAGCATCTCGAAGCAGCCGAAACGCCGCAACGTCGCGCCGCCGGCGGCGCGGAATTCGTCAAAGGCGGCGACGCGATTGGAATCCGGCGTCGCGCGGAAGCGCGCGAACGCCGCGCGCAGCGCCCGCCACTTCAAGTCCGCGATCGCGGCATAATCGACCAGCGCGCTCCCGCGCACCCGCCGCAATGCTTCGCGATGATCCACCGCGAACGACTCCGGCAGCTCCGGCACGGCCTCGACATCGATATAGAGCGGATTGAGGAACAGCCGGCTGTTCGGGGCATAGGGGCTGCAATCGTTCGGCCGCTCGGGAAACAGCGCGTGCAGCGGGTTGAGGCCGACGCCGTCCGCGCCCCATGACGCCGCCAGTTCGATCACGCGCGCGAGATCGGAAAAATCGCCGATGCCCCAGTTGCGCGGCGAGCGCAGTCCATAGAGTTGCACCGCCACCAGCCAGCTTCGTTGGAAATCACCGCTGTAAGCCGTCGCCGGCGCGACGATCACGGGCCATTCCTCGCGAACCCCATCGGCGTCGCGAAGGCGCAAACGATATTGACCGACGGCGAGTTGTCCCGGCCATGACAGCATGCGCGATGGCGCCTCGCCCGCCGCCGCCACCTCATCCTGATCCGTGACGATGGTCCAGCGTACGGGAAGCGTCGCCGCCGAGGTCAGCGCGATGGTCACCGCCTCGCCAGCCCGCAGCACCGCCGGCGCGTGCATCAATCGGCCGGTTGTCGCTTGAGGCATCGCCGCGACGATGGCGTTCAACGCTTCCGGCGCGACGCGCGATGCCCGACCCTGCCCGTCAATCCATTCAACGTCGATGCCGAGTTCCCGAGCTTTCGCGAATACGTCCATATCTTGCCCGCGACGCGACGTCGCTGGTCGCGCATCTGCATGATGTTCCGGCTGGCTGGTACCCTTGCTAACGCATTTCCACCGGTCGAGTTCCAATGGAACCAAATCCGCGCCGGGGGTTTGATGAACCAGCGGCGCCAGTTCCGCATGGAACCTGCGTGGCGCGGCAGCAGTTTGTGGGGCCTGTTCGAAACCGAGCGTTGCCATCGTGAATAAACCAGACCGACCGGTCGGAAGCGTCATTCGCGACGCTTTCCACATCGAAGATATTTATCCCAGCGTCGACGGCGGCCGCTTCGCCGTCAAGCGCGTGGTTGGGGAGCCCATCGATGTGTGGGCCGATATTTTCCGCGACGGCCATGATGTCATCGCCGCCGTGCTGATCTGGCGGCGCGAGCAGGACGTGGAGTGGAACCGGATTGCGATGCGGCTGCACGACAACGATCGCTGGACCGCGTCATTCACGCCGGAGCATATCGGCCGTCACGTCTACGCCATCGAGGCATGGACCGACGAGTTCGCCACCTGGCGGCGCGGCTTCGAACTGAAGATGGCCGCCGGTCAGGACGTTGCGCTCGATGCGCTGGAGGGAGCGGGGCTCCTCACCAAGGCGCAATCGGGCAGCGCGGCCGCCGCCGCCGTCATTCGGGGATGCTGCGATCAATTTCTGCGGACAGGCGATGCCGCTCCCCTGCTCGCGCCGGAGTTGCGGGACGCCATGGCGGAAAGCCAGGACCGCATCGACCTGACGCGCTCCCGCCCGTTCCCCTTGATGATAGACCGGCCGCGGGCGCGGTGCGGCGCGTGGTACGAGATGGTGCCGCGCAGCCAGGGCCGCGAGGACGGCCGGCACGGCACCTTTCGCGATTGCATCGCGCGCTTGCCGGACATCGCGGCGATGGGCTTCGACGTGGTCTATTTCACGCCGATCCATCCCATCGGCCACACCCATCGCAAGGGACGCAACAATTCATTGACGGCCGCGCCCGGCGATCCCGGCAGCCCTTATGCCATCGGATCGGAGGACGGCGGTCATGACGCCGTGCATCCGGACCTCGGCACGCTGGACGACTTCGATGCGCTGATCGCCGCCGCGCGACGCTTGAACATCGAGATCGCGCTGGACATCGCGGTGCAATGCTCGCCGGATCACCCATGGCTGCGCGACCACCCGCAATGGTTCCGGCGGCGGCCCGACGGATCGATGCGCTACGCGGAAAATCCGCCGAAGAAATACGAGGACATCGTCAATCCGGATTTCGCCAGCGACGATGCCGGCTCGCTCTGGAACGCGCTGCGCGACGTCGTGCTGTTCTGGCTCGGCCATGGCGTGCGCATCTTCCGCATCGACAACCCGCATACCAAGCCGCTGCCGTTCTGGGAGTGGGTGATCCGCGAGGTGCAAAGCCGCGACCCCGGCGTGATTTTTCTCGCCGAGGCTTTCACCCGGCCGAAATTGATGAAGGCGCTGGCCAAGCGCGGCTTCACCCAGTCCTACACTTATTTCACCTGGCGCACGCAGAAATGGGAGCTGGAAGACTACTTGCGCGAACTGACCGGCTATCCCGAGCGCGATTTCTATCGGCCGAATTTTTTCGTCTCGACGCCGGATATCCTGCCCTATCATCTGCAAGGCGGCGAGCCGTGGATGTTCAAGTCCCGCGCGGCGCTGGCCGCGACGCTCTCGGCGACTTACGGCATTTATAACGGCTTCGAACTGCTCGAACACGAAGCGATCCCCGGCAAGGAGGAATATCTCAATTCCGAGAAATACGAGATTCGGGTGCGGGACTGGAACAAGCCCGGAAACCTCAAGCCTTATCTGCGCGCTCTCAACTTCGCGCGGCGCGCCAACCCGGCGCTGCAGCAGACCAGCCTTCTGCGGTTCCTGCCGATCGACGATCCGAACGTCACGGGCTTCGTCAAGACCTCGGTGGACGGCGCCAATCTCGTCGCCGTGACCATCGCTCTGTCGCGCGATCCGCACGAGGTCTGGCTGCCGCTGAACGACGTCCGGATCGGAAGCGGCGACCAGGCGCGCCCGGTCACGGCCGTTGAAAATCTGCTGAGCGGCGAACGGCACGCGGTGGAATGGGGCGGCCTGCGCTTGCGCATCGATCCGCTGCGCGATCCCGCCTTGCTGTTTCGCTGCCTGGCTTGAAGGAGCACGTCGTGAACGTCGTCCAGTCCGTCATGCCTCACAAGGCCACCACCTCCCACCCGCTGGATCCGCTCTGGTACAAGGACGCGATCATCTACCAACTGCATGTGCGCGCCTTCGCCGACAGCAACAATGACGGCATCGGCGACTTCGCCGGCCTCACCGAGAAGCTCGACTATCTTCAGGATCTCGGCGTCAACACATTGTGGCTGATGCCGTTCTATCCGTCGCCGGGACGCGATGACGGTTATGACATCGCCGACTACGGCTCGATCAGCCCGTCCTACGGCACGATGAAGGATTTCCGCCGCTTCATCCACGAAGCCAAGCGCCGCAACCTGCGGGTCATCACGGAACTGGTCATCAATCATACCTCGGACCAGCATGCCTGGTTCAAGCGCGCGCGCCGCAGTCCCGCCGGCTCCAGCGCGCGCGACTGGTATGTGTGGAGCGACACCGATCAGAAATACGAAGGCACGCGGATCATCTTCACCGATACCGAAAAATCCAACTGGGCCTGGGATCCGGAAGCCAACGCCTATTATTGGCACCGCTTCTTCTCGCATCAGCCCGATCTCAACTTCGACAACCCCCGCGTCGTCGACGCCGTGATCCGCGTCATGAAGCGCTGGCTCGATGCCGGCGTCGACGGTTTCCGGCTCGACGCGATTCCCTACCTTTGCGAGCGCGACGGCACCAACAACGAGAACATTCCCGAGACCCATGCGGTCATCAAGCGGCTGCGCGCGGCGCTCGACGCCTACGCGCCGGGCAAGGTGCTATTGGCGGAAGCCAACCAGTGGCCCGAGGACGTGCAGGAATATTTCGGCGACGGCGACGAATGTCATATGGCCTATCACTTTCCGCTGATGCCGCGCATCTACATGGCCATCGCCCAGGAAGACCGCTTTCCGATCACCGATATCCTGCGCCAGACCCCGGACATTCCCGACACCTGCCAATGGGCGATGTTCCTGCGCAACCATGACGAACTGACGCTGGAGATGGTCACCGACGTCGAGCGCGATTACCTGTGGTCGACCTACGCCAACGATCCGCGCGCGCGCATCAATGTCGGCATCCGCCGCCGCCTCGCGCCGCTGATGGACAACGACCGGCGCAAGATCGAACTGATGAACTCGCTGTTGTTGTCGTTTCCGGGCACGCCGATCATCTATTACGGCGACGAGATCGGCATGGGCGACAACATCTATCTCGGCGACCGCAACGGCGTGCGGACGCCGATGCAGTGGACGCCGGATCGGAACGGCGGCTTCTCCCGCGCCGATCCGGCGAGGCTCTACGCGCCGCCGATCATGGATCCCGTCTATGGTTACGAGGCGGTCAATGTCGAGGCGCAATCGCGCAGCCTGTCGTCGCTGCTCAATGCGACGAAGCGGCTGATCGCGGTGCGCAAATCGACGCCGGCCTTCGGTCGCGGCAGCATGGCGTTCCTGCGATCGACCAATCGCGCGGTTCTCGCCTATGTGCGGCGCTACGGCGACGAGGTGATCCTGTGCGTCGCCAACCTCTCCCGCTCGGCGCAGGCCACCGAGATCGATCTCTCCACCTGGAAGGATCGTGTGCCGCTGGAAATGCTCGGCCGCACGCAGTTTCCCACCATCGGCGAACTGACCTATCTGATCACCCTCGCGCCATACGGCTTCTACTGGTTTCAATTGCGCGAGAAGGAAGTCTCGATCCATGTCGAGCCGTCGCGGATGCCGGAGTTCGAAACCCTGGTGGTGCCGCTCGGCGCGACATGGGTGACGCTGGAACGCACGCGCGGCGTGTTCGAACGCGACGTGCTGCCGCCGTATCTGTCGCGGACACGCTGGTTTCCCGAGCGGTCGCCGTCGGCCATCGCGGTCAAGGTCACCTCGGCGATCCCGTTCGCCAATCTCGGCGACAACCGGCCGTGGCTGGCGTTCTTTGAACGGAGCCTGGCCGGCGAGACCACTCGCTACACCATGCCGTTGCGAATCCGCTGGCACCGCTTCGAGCGGGAGCAGCACAATCCGCGCGCGCTCGCCGCCGTGCGCCAGGGCGCGCGCGAGGGCACGCTGGTGGACGTCGCCAGCGAACAGGATTTTATCGAAATTCTGATGGACAATCTTCGTGGCAGCGAGACGGTCATCGAAGGTGAGGCGCGGCTGGAATTCCGCGGCGCCGAGGCGCTGCTCCAGCAACCGGCGCGCGCGATCGAGCATGTCCAGCCGGTCGAGGGCGAGCAATCCAACAGCACGGTGCTGGTCGATCGCGATTACGTGGTCAAGATCTATCGCAAGCTCGAATCCGGCACCAATCCGGAAATCGAGGTCGGCCGCTTCCTCACCGAGGTCGCGCATTTCGCCAATTCGCCGGCCTTCCTCGGCAGCGTCGAACTGATCGAGGGTGAACGGCGCAGCGCCGTCGGCATCGTCCACGCCTGTTTGCAGAACCAGGGCGATGCCTGGAGCGTGACCGCCGCCTATCTCGATCGCTATGTCGAGCAGCAGCGCCTGCTGGCGAGTGCCGACGCCGACATCGAGAGCGAGGATCAAACTTCCTACCTGCTCCACATGGCGCAAGCCGGCCGCCGCGTCGCCGAAATGCACGTGGCGCTCGCCAGCCGCGACGACATCACCGACTTCCGCCCGGAACCGGTCATGGACGACGATCTGGCGGCGTGGACCGACGACATCGTCACGCGCGCCGAGCGGATCGCGCGCGATCTCCCGAACACGGCGAGACCCGCCCCCGATCGCGCCTTGATCGAGTCATTCGCGGTCGCGTGCGCGAACCTGCGGCCGCGCCTGCAACGGCTGACGCGGCACGCTACGACGACCCACAAGATCCGTCATCACGGTGATCTCCATCTCGGCCAGATGCTGATCGTCAAGGACGATATCTTCATCATCGATTTCGAGGGAGAGCCGCGCCGGCCGCTGCACGAGCGCCGCCGCAAGGCGCCGGCCGCGCGCGACGTCGCCGGGCTGGTGCGCTCGATCGATTATTCGACCACGGCCGCGCTCGAACGGGCGGTGAAGATCGCGCCCGACGATCACGGCAGGCTCGCCACCGCGCTACAAGTGTGGCGTGAACGCGCCACCGCGACATTCCTCGCCGCCTACTACGAGCATATGGACGACGCGCGCCTGTGGCCGCGCGACGATGACAGCGCCGAGCGACTGCTGGATCTGTTCCTGCTGGAGAAGGCGTTCTACGAAATCGAATACGAGATGGCCTACCGGCCGGAATGGCTCGGCGTGCCGCTGGCCGGGGCCTTGCGCATCCTGTCACGCGCCAGTGAGAGCGGCGCATGAGCGAACTCCGCGCTGACACCCATCGTTTCCCGCCGATCCTGTCGGATTTCGATCTGCATCTGTTGGCTGAAGGAACGCATCAACACCTGTATGACAAGCTCGGCGCGCATCCGATGACCCTCGACGGCGTCGACGGCGTCGGCTTCGTGGTGCTGGCGCCGAACGCGCGGCGCGTCAGCGTGGTCGGCGATTTCAATCTCTGGGATCCGCTGCGCCATCCGATGCGGCAGCGCGGCAACGGATACTGGGAAATTTTCATTCCCGGCGCGCGCGTGGGCGAGCGCTACAAGTTCGACATCATCGGGCCACAAGGTGAGCCACTGCCGCAAAAATCCGATCCGGTGGCCTTCGCCGCCGAAACGCGACCGAAAACCGCGTCGATCGTTTTCGACATCACGCGCCTGCCGCACTCCGCGCCGGCGCCTGAGCACATCAATGCTCTGGACGCACCGATCTCGATCTACGAGGTTCATCTCGGCTCATGGCGACGCAAGAACGGCAATGAATGGCTCACCTATCGCGAGTTGGCGGAGACGCTGCCGCGCTATGCCCGCGAGATGAATTTCACCCACGTCGAATTCCTGCCGGTGAGCGAACACCCGTTCGACGGCTCATGGGGCTATCAACCGACCGGCCTTTACGCGCCGACCAGCCGTTTCGGTCCGCCGGAGGATTTTGCGGTCCTGATCGATGCCTGCCACCGCGCGGGGCTCGGCGTCTGGCTCGACTGGGTGCCGGGGCATTTCCCCGACGATCCCCACGGGCTCGGCCAATTCGACGGCACCGCGCTCTACGAGCACGCCAACCCGATGCAAGGTCGTCATCTCGATTGGGGCACGCTCATCTACAATTACGGCCGTGTCGAAATCGCCAACTTTCTCGCCGCCAACGCGCTGTTCTGGCTCGACCGCTACGGCGTCGATGGCCTGCGCGTCGACGCCGTGGCCTCGATGCTCTATCTCGACTACAGTCGTCCGCCCGGCGGCTGGGTTGCGAACAAATATGGCGGGCGCGAGAATCTCGAAGCCATCGATTTTCTCCGGCGCGTCAACACCGAGGTTTTCGCGGAATTTCCCGATGCAACCACGGCGGCCGAGGAATCCACCGCCTGGCCGCAAGTGTCGCGGCCGGTGGAGTTCGGCGGGCTCGGCTTCGGCTACAAGTGGAACATGGGGTGGATGCACGACACGCTGAATTATATCAGCAAGGACCCGATCCATCGCCGGCACCACCACGGCGATATCCTGTTCGGCCTGCAATACGCCTTTACCGAGAACTTCATCCTGCCGCTATCGCATGATGAAGTCGTGCACGGCAAGCGCTCGCTGCTGGGCCGCATGCCTGGCGACGAGTGGCGGCGCTTCGCCAATCTGCGCGCCTACTACGCCTTCATGTTCGCCCATCCAGGCAAGAAGCTGCTGTTCATGGGCGGCGAGTTCGGCCAGGAGCGCGAGTGGAATCACGATCGCTCGCTGGACTGGCATCTGCTCGAACGCCCGGCACACGCGGGATTGCAGGCGCTGGTGCGCGACCTCAACCGGATCTATCGCGAAACCCCCGCGTTGCATCAGCGCGATTGCGACGCCGGCGGCTTTCAATGGCTGGTGACGGACGACGCCGGGCGCAATGTCTTCGCCTGGCTGCGCAAGGCCGACGACGAGCGCCAGCAGTGCCTCGTCGTCGTCAACTTCTCGCCGAACGTCTATCGCGATTATCGCATTCGGGTGCCGTTCCCCGGCTCGTGGCGCGAGATCCTCAACTCCGATTCCGCGTTTTACGGCGGCAGCAATATCGGCAACGCCGGCGTGGTGCGCACTTCGGATGCGCCGGCGCCGGAACTGACGCTGTCGATCCCGCCGCTCGCCGCCATCTATCTCACACCGGAGAGACCGACATGCGACTGAGCGCCGGCGTGCCGCATCCGCTGGGGGCGACCTGGGACGGGCGCGGGACCAACTTCGCGCTGTTCTCCGCCAACGCGGAGAAAGTCGAGCTCTGCCTGTTCGACAATCAGGGCCGCCGCGAACTGGAGCGCATCCGGCTACCGGAGCGCACCGAGGATGTCTGGCACGGCTATCTCAACGACGTCTCGCCGGGGCAGCTCTACGGCTATCGCGTCCATGGCCGCTACGATCCCGAGCACGGCTTCCGCTTCAACCCGCACAAGCTGTTGCGCGACCCCTATGCGCGACGGCTGGCCGGCCGGCTGGTGTGGAGCGACGCGCATTTCGCCTACCGCGCCGGCAGCCCGCGCGAGGATCTGTCGTTCGATCGCCGCGACAACGCGCGCGGCGTGCCCAAGGCGGTGGTCGTCGACGAGACCTTCAATTGGGGCCGCCGCGAAATCCGCCCGCTGATCGCCTGGGAAGACACCGTGATCTACGAGGCCCACGTCAAGGGACTGACGCAGCGCCGCGACGACATCGCGCCCGGCCTGCGCGGCACCTATCGCGGCCTTGCCGCTCCCGGCATGATCGATCACCTCAAGCGGCTCGGCGTCACCGCGATCGAATTGCTGCCGATCCACGGCTTCGTCGACGACCGCCGGCTGGTCGAAATGAAGCTCAGCAACTACTGGGGCTATAATTCGCTGTCGTTCTTCGCGCCGGATTCGCGCTACGGCTCGGATAATCCGCTCGACGCCTTCCGCACCGCCGTCGCGCGATTGCACGACGCCGGCTTCGAGGTGCTGCTCGACGTCGTCTACAACCACACCGCGGAAGGCAATCATCTCGGCCCGACGCTGTCGTTCCGCGGCATCGACAACACCTCGTATTACTGGCTGACGCCGGACAATCCCCGCTTCTACGACGACTTCACCGGCACCGGCAATTCGCTCAACCTCACCCATCCGCGCGTCCTGCAAATGGTGATGGATTCGCTGCGCTACTGGGTCGAGGTCTGCCACGTCGACGGCTTCCGCTTCGATCTCGCCACCACCCTGGCGCGCGGCGCCGGCGGCTTCGATCGCAATAGCGGCTTCCTCACCGCCGTGCGGCAGGATCCGGCGCTGGCCTCGGTCAAGCTGATCGCCGAGCCGTGGGACGTCGGCCTCGGCGGTTACCAAGTCGGCGCGTTTCCCTCGCAATGGTCGGAATGGAACGACAAGTACCGCAGCACGCTGCGGCGCTTGTGGTCCGGCGAGGCGGGCCTGATCGGCGATGTCAGCCAGCGCATGACCGGCTCGTCCGATACTTTCAATCATGACGGCCGCAAGACCCGCGCCGGCATCAATCACATCACCGTTCACGACGGTTTCACGCTGCAAGACCTGTTCAGCTACAACGAGAAACACAACGCGGCGAACGGCGAGGACAACCGCGACGGTTCAAGCGACAATCACAGCAACAATTGCGGTCACGAAGGCCCGACCGACGATGCCGGCATCGTCGCGCTGCGCCAAAGGCTTCGCAAGAACCAGTTGGCCTGTCTGTTTCTGGCGCAGGGCGTGCCGCTGATCCTTGCCGGCGACGAGGTGGCGAATTCGCAGGGCGGCAACAACAACGCCTATTGTCAGGACAACGACATCGGCTGGATCGATTGGGGCGGTCTCGGCCGCCCCGGCGACGATCTCGGCGATTTCATCGGTCGCCTCGCCGCGATCCGGCGCGAGTTCGCGCAACTGCGCTCGCAGGACTGGGTCGACGGCCGCCGCGCCGATGGCAGCTATGGCGCGCTGTGGCTGACGCCGGAGGCGAACGAAATGACGCCGGAGGACTGGAATTTTCCCGACAGCCGGTTTCTCGCCTATGTGCTGGGACCGGTCGAAAACGGGGCCGCGCCGATCTTCATCGTGCTCAACGCCGCGCCGGACGATATCGCGTTCCATCTGCCGAGGCTGCCGGAATATCAAACCTGGCGACAACTTCTGAACACCGCCGAGGACGCGCAATCCTCCGTGGACCTGCCCTCGGGCGGAGAGGCCCACGCGCCGGCGCGCGCGGTGCTCGCCTTCGCGGGGGCAGTGTAACGAATCGCGGCGGGATGTTGCCAAGGCTGGGACAAACGCTCTAGGGTCTGACCCCACGGCGTTGAACAACAAACAGCGGCGAACAGGCCGCGATCCCAGGGAGGCTCCTCGTTATGAGCGTGCGAAGTCTATCGGTCCCCGCGATCTTTCCGGCGATTCTGGCGGCGACCTTGCTGTCGTCGTCCCCCGGACACGCGCAAATTTCGGACGACATTGTCAAAATCGGGGTTTTGACCGACATGTCGGGACCGGCCTCGACGCCGTCGGGCCAGGGCTCGGTGACCGCGGCGGAAATGGCGGTGGAGGATTTCGGCGGCAAGGTGCTGGGCAAGCCGATCTCGGTCATCGTCGGCGATCACCAGCTCAAGCCGGATATCGGCTCCGCCATCGCGCGCCGCTGGTATGACACCGAACAGGTCGACCTGATTCTCGACGTGCCGGTCTCCGCGGTCGGTCTCGCGGTGCAAATCGTCGCCAACGACCGTCACAAGCTGTTCATCACCCATTCCACCGGCTCCGCCGACTTCCACGGCAAGTTCTGCTCGCCTTACGCCATTCAATGGGTGTTCGATACAAGGGCGCTCGCGGTGGGAACGGCGCGGGAGGTCCTGAAGCGCGGCGGCGACACCTGGTTCTTCATCACCGACGATTATGCCTTCGGCCATTCGCTGGAGCGCGATGCGTCGGCCGTCATCACCAAGAACGGCGGCAAGGTGCTGGGCCAGGTCCGGCCGCCCTTCGCCACCCCCGACCTCTCCTCCTTCGTGCTGCAAGCGCAAGCCTCCAAGGCCAAGATCATCGGCATCGCCGGAGGGCCGCCCAACAACACCACCGCGATCAAGACCGGCGGGGAGTTCGGCGTGTTCAAGGGCGGCCAGCAAATGGCGGCGCTGCTGGCCCTGATCACCGATATTCACGGCCTGGGGTTGCCGGTGGCGCAGGGCCTGTTGTTGACCACGTCATTCTACTGGGACATGGACGACAAGACCCGCGAATGGTCGAAGCGTTACTTCGCCAAGATGAACCGCATGCCCACCATGTGGCAGGCCGGCGTCTATTCGTCGGTGATGAACTATCTCAACGCCGTCAAGGACACCGGTACCGACGAGCCGCTGAAGGTCGCCGCGCGCATGCGCGAAAAGCCGGTGGAGGATTTTTTCGCGCGCAACGGCCGGCTGCGCGAGGACAACCTCCTGGTGCATGACCTCTGGCTGGTGCAGGTCAAAACCCCGGCGGAATCGAAATACCCGTGGGATTACTACAAGATCCTGACCCGGATTTCCGGCGACGACGCCTTCGGCCCGCCCGATCCGGCCTGCCCGCTGGTGAAGAAATAGAGTGGGATATTCCGCCCGTGATTGCGAGGAGCGACAGCGACGAAGCAACCCAGACTCTTAAAGGAAGACTGGATTGCTTCGCTTCGCTCGCAATGACGATTTAGTTTTCCGCCGCAGCCCATCCCAGGTGAGAACTGCCGTTAGATATTCCCTCGCCGTTTCGCGGGAACGGTGAGGGATTTTCGCGTTCTGCAACGCCGACCAGCCAACTTCCAAGACAGGGCTACAGCGACTTGAGCACCTTGTCGGCGATCCGCTCCGCCATGCGCCGCAGCTCCGGCCACCTTTCCTGCTCGACCACCAGGCGGAAGCCGAGATTGGCCGGCGGCACCCCGGCGGCGCAACCGCCGCTGCGCGGATCGCGGATGAAGTCGGTCATATAGGCGCGGTGAGCGCCCTGAACGACGCGCACGCCGCAATTGGTGTTGGTCACCCGCACGTCGCCGGATGGCTCGAGGTCGTGCCGCACGAAGCAGGTGTCGGTCCATTCCCAGACGTTGCCGGCGACGTCCTGCAATCCGCGTTCATTGCGGCCGAAAGCGCCGACCGGTTGCGGCGCGAGCACGGCCGGCCGCTCGCGGCTGGTCTCGGCGTCGTAGCGCGCGATCCAGGCCGCCACCGGATCGGCGACGCCGGCGAGCGGCAAGGCGTCGTCGCTGGCCCTCTCGGCGGCGGCGAACACCCATTCCTCGTCGGTCGGCAGCCGGTGCAGCTTGCCGGTGGTTTTCGTCATCCAGCGCGCATAAGCCGTGGCGTCACGCCAGTTCACGCCGACCATCGGCATGCCTTCGGCGGTGGATGCCTGCGGAATGCGCGGACAGCCGCCGTCCTCGACGCAGCGCGCGTATTCGGCCGCCGTGACCTGACGGGTCATGATGCCGAGAGACGACCCGAGCCGCATCTGCCGCAGCGGCGCCGCCACCGGCTTGCCCTCGCGCGAGAAATCGCCGGCGAGACGATAGGGAAAATTCTCCGCCTTCAGCGCCGTGAGCGCCTGCTCCGGCGGCGCGGCATCGCGCGGCGTCACCGCCGTCACCGCGAGAGGACTTGCCAACGCCGCGACAGCCAAGGCCGCCTTCAACTTCATCGCCAGCAACATGATCCGCCCTCCGGGGATGGGCGGACCGCGGATGATCCGCGGGCCGCGTTTCTTGTTTTGACGCGTTTTCTTAACGCGAGAAAACGCTATGGACCTCTATCGCGTCAGCACCTTCGCATCGATGGCGCTGGACTTGGCCGGCGGGATCGGACCCGGAGGCACGACCTGCTTCATCAGATCGTTGTTCCACTCGCCCTCCACCTTGAAATGCGCGGTGGCGCCAAGCTCGGCGGCCTCGATCAGGTTATGGTTGACGTAGGCATAGACGCCGGGCTGCCGGAAGGTGTAGAGCGCCGCGCCGGCGGAGCCGCCGCGCACGAACCACGTTTCGAGATCCTTCTCCGGCGGGTTGTTGAACTTGCCGGTCTCCCAGACGTAGTCGCCATGACCGCCGATCAGATGCGGGCGGGTGTCGCGGTTGGCCTGCGAATGCACGATCATCACCGTCTCGCCGACCTTGGCGGTCATCGCATTCTTGCCGGTGAGCGCGCCGACCTTGCCGTTGAACACCACATGGGTCGGGATCAGCTTGCGCATCACCTCGGTGGTGTCGGCGAAGGCTTCGCCGGGAGAATCGTAGGTCTTGTATTTGCCGTTCTCGTCCTTCGGAATGTAGAACTCGTTCTCACCGACATAGTAGATGCGGTCGTAATGCAGCGGCTTGCCCTCGGCATTCTTGAGGCCATCCCGTGGTAGAACCATGACGGTGCCGTGCATGCCGGATACCACGTGCCACGGGATCATGCCCTCCGGCGCGCAGTGGTAGACGAAGACGCCGGGCCGCGTCGCCTTGAAGCGGAGCACCGTCTGCTCGCCGGGGTTGACGTGGGTCAGCGCGCCGCCGCCGAGGCCGCCGGTGGCGGCATGGAAGTCGATGTTGTGCGGCATCGTGTTGGTCTCGGGATTGACCAGGGTGAGTTCGACATAGTCGCCCTCATGCACCACCATCATCGGCGCCGGCATGGTTCCGTTGAACGTCATGGCCTGCATCTTGGTGCCGGCGTCGTCGATGACGACTTCCTTCTCCCGGATCGTGAGTTTGAATTCCATGATCTTGGGGCCGCTCTTGGTGGCCTGCTCGTGCGGATGCACGAACGGCGGCGCCACCAGTTCGACGCGCTCGCGCGGCAGATTGAGATCGTCCGCCAGCGCCGGCGTGGCGATCATCATGGCGGCGATGGCGGCGCCCATCAGGGCGGTGCGGCGGGTGATCATGACACTCTCCTGTTCGGTGTCCGTAAGTGATGGCGCGAGTATGCCGCAGCGCACTCGGCACTCTTTGCGAGTTCGCAAACAAAACGAATATCGTGAATCTATCTTATGTATCGCGACGACGGCGGCGTCGCCCGTTACTTAACTTGATAACAATTTGCCGCCCGCGCCTCTGGCGGCCTTGACATCGCGGGTCCCGGCGCGGATAATCATATCATATGATATGATTTGATTTCGGCCATCGAGGCCGCCACAACCCCAGGGAGCCGCCATGAAGATCGAGAAATTCCATCATGTCGCCTATCGCTGCATCGACACCAAGGCGACGGTCGAGTTCTACAAGAAGGTGCTGAACATGGACCTGCTCGGCGCCATCGCCGAGGACAACGTGCCGTCCACCAAGTCGCCGGACCCTTACATGCATATCTTCCTCGACGCCGGAAACGGCAGCATCCTGGCGTTCTTCGAGTTGCCGAATTCCCCCGCCATGGGCCGCGATCCGAACACGCCGGAATGGACCCAGCACATCGCCTTCGCGGTGAAGGACATGGCGGCGTTCGAGGAGGCGCATCAGCGCGCGCTCGCCGCCAACCTCGACGTCGTCGGGCCGACCGATCACACCATCTTCAAATCGATCTACTTCTTCGATCCGTCGGGCCATCGTCTCGAAGTGGTGGTCGACACCGCGACGCCGGAGCAATTGCAGCGCATGAAGGACCTCGCGCCGCGCATGATCGAGGAATGGTCGCAGGACAAGCGCCCGCCGCGGCACATGGCCTGGCTGCACGAAAAGGAACTGGCGACGGTTCAATAACCGCCGCGGCCCGCCTTGTCCGCGATCGCTTCGCTCATCGCCGGCCGTCCCGAACGATGCCGGCGATGGGCGACCGATCCCGGAGATTTCCCGCAAGCCGGAATGGCCGCGCGCCACAGAACGGCTGCGGGTTGCGCGGCCCACGGTCCCACGCTACTGTCAGGCGTGTCATTGCAAATGAGATGATTTGAATGGCTGACGCGCCAAAACGTCCAGCCCTCGATATCGATGCGTTCCTGCCCTACCTCATCAACGTGCTGGCGAGCCGGATGAGCAAGGAACTGGCGGCGATCTACGAGGCGCGCTTCAACATCACCATCGCGGAATGGCGCGTCATCGCCCACCTGGCGCAGAACCGCAACGTCTCGGTGCGCGAGGTCCATGAACGGGTCGACATGGACAAGTCCAAGGTCAGCCGCGCCGCGGCGACGCTGGAAAGCGCCGGCCTGATCGAAAAGCGGGTGGCGGACGCCGACAAGCGGCTGGTCGAATTACAGCTCACCCGGAAAGGCCGCAAGGTGTTCGCCGACATCGAACCGCTGGCGCTGGCCTATGAGCGGTCCGCGCTCGCCGCGCTGTCGCGCAAGGAGCAGGCCGCCCTGCGCGGCGCTGTCGACAAGCTGCTGGCGATGCCGGCGGTGTCGCGCGGCTGAAGGCCGAGCCTGATCGGAAATTCGTTTTGCGGGCGGACTCGCGACACGAAAGACGTCGTCCCCGCGCAGGCGGGGACCCATACGCCGCAGCGGTTCGGCTTGAGCCATCCGGGCGAAATTGTTCAAAACAATGCACGCCAGGGGTTATGGATCCTCGCCTGCGCGAGGACGACGCCGAGAGTGTTTGGTCCGGCGTGCGCCATTGCGAGCAAGGCCCTCGGAACGACGGGTGCCGTCCCGATCCGCAATCCACCCCGCCTCAGCCGGCCATCGTCAGGCCGCCGGAGACGCTGATGACCTGCCCGGTGATGAAGTTGGCGTCGTCGCTCGACAGGAACACGATCATGCCGGGAAGATCGTCGGGCTGGCCGAGGCGCTTGAGCGGGATCGCCCGCTTCAGCCCCTCGTACAGCTTCTGGCCGTACTCGCCGTCGCCGGTGACCGAGCGCAGCAGCGGCGTGTCGGTCGGGCCGGGGCACACCGCATTGACCCGGATGTTGTCGCGGGCATATTCCCGCGCGATCGTCTTGGAGAAGGAGATCAGGCCGCCCTTGCAGGCCGAATAGACCGATTCGCCGGATGAGCCGACGCGGCCGGCGTCCGAGGCCACGTTGACCACCTTGCCGCCGCCGCCCGCGATCATATGCGGCATCGCCGCCTTGTGCAGGTTCAGCGGGCCGCGCAGGTTGATCGCGATGATCTTGTCCCAGAGGTCCGGATCGGTCTGCAGGAACGGCTTGGCGACGTCCCAGCCGGCATTGTTGACCAGGATGTCGAGCTTGCCGAATTTGGCGACGCCGCGGTCCACCGCCTCCTTGACCGCCGCATAGTCGGCGATGTCGACCGCCAGCGGGTACAACCGCTGCTCGTCCGCGCCGAGCGCGGCCGCGAGCGCTTTCAACGCATCGGCGTTGATGTCGACCGCGAGGACATGGGCACCCTCATCGAGGAAACGGCGGCAAATCGCGCTCCCGATCCCGCCGGCCGCGCCGGTGACGATGGCGACGCGATTCTTCAGACCTCTCATACTTGCTGCTCCAGTTTGGACCGTCATGCCCGACGCTTCCGGCCCCGGTTCACATTCGCGCGACGCGAACGTGCCGCCGGCGGCGCTTCCTGACGCCCTGGGCTGGCGGCTCCGATGCCGAGGGGTTCGGCCGACCGCCGCCAAGCTTGTTGGCGAATTCCAGCCCCGTCAATAGCCGCCCCCGCCGGACACCCCGGAAACGGCGCCGACCGGCCGCGACATCTTTGCCGGCACCCACCCCCGACAAAGATCATTGTTGCCAAGTCGCCCTGGAATGCTTCTAATCCGGGAAGCCTAATCTGGCGATTAGAACCATAAAACGGGAGGTGTCTCGTGACGGCGATAAGTCTGACGGTGAACGGGAAGGTGGTTTCCGGCAACGTCGAAGACCGGACCTTGCTGGTCCATTTTTTACGCGATCATCTGAATCTGACCGGCACGCATGTCGGCTGCGACACCAGCCAGTGCGGGGCCTGCGTGGTCCATGTCGACGGCCGCGCGGTGAAGTCGTGCACCATGCTGGTCGGTCAGGCCGACGGCGCCAGCGTGACGACGATCGAGGGGCTGGCCGACGGCGATCAGTTGCATCCGATGCAGGCGGCGTTCCGCGACAATCACGGGCTGCAATGCGGCTATTGCACGCCGGGCATGATCATGTCGGCGGTGGACATCGTGCAGCGCCACGGCGGCCAACTCGACGAAGCCACGGTGCGGCACGAGCTGGAAGGCAACATCTGCCGCTGCACCGGCTATCACAACATCGTCAAATCGGTGCTGGACGCGGCCGGGCGGATGAACACGGCGCAGGCGGCAGAGTAGCGCGCAAACGGGTTCGGACCTTCCGAACCGAGGCTTTGCAAAGTCAGGCTCCGCGCATCGCGGCTTCGTTGCACCGGGACGCCGCGCGGAACATCACGCGATTTGAACCAGCGATCGGGCGCGCGGCCGGCGACGGCGCGGCCCGGATCCGACAAGGAGACATCCCATGGGAGTGGAAGGCATCGGCGCAAGCGTATTGCGCAAGGAAGACCGGCGGTTCACCACCGGCAAGGGCCGCTACGTCGACGACATCAAGCTGGTCGGCATGACGCACGCGCACTTCATCCGCAGCCCGCACGGGCACGCCCGGGTGAAGGGTATCGATTCATCGGCGGCGCTGAAGATGCCGGGCGTGGTCGCGGTCCTGACCGGGCAGCAGATCGTCGACGACAAGGTCGGCAACCTGATTTGCGGCTGGGCCATCACCTCGAAGGACGGCACCCCGATGAAGATGGGCGCATGGCCGGCGATGGCGCCGGAAGTGGTGCGCTTCGTCGGCCAGGCGGTGGCGGTGGTGATCGCCGAGACCAAGAACCAGGCCCGCGACGCCGCCGAGGCGGTGGTGGTCGATTACGAGGAACTGCCGGCGGTCACCAACGTCACGGCGGCGATCGCGTCGGGCGCGCCGCAACTGCACCCCGAGGCGCCCGGCAACGTCGTCTACGACTGGGAGCTGGGCGATCAGGCCGCCACCAGCGCCGCCTTCGCCAAGGCGGCCAACGTGGTCAAGATGGACCTCGTCAACAACCGCCTCGCCCCCAACGCGATGGAGCCGCGCGCGGCGATCGCGCAATATGACGAGGCCGAGGAGCACTTCACGCTCTACTCCACCTCGCAGAACCCGCATGTGGCGCGGCTGGTGCTGTCGGCGTTCTACAACATCGCCCCCGAGCACAAGCTGCGGGTGATCGCCCCCGACGTCGGCGGCGGCTTCGGCTCGAAGATCTTCATCTATCCCGAGGAGATGGTGACGCTGTGGGCCTCGAAGAAGGTCAACCGGCCCGTCAAGTGGACCGGCGACCGCACCGAGGCGTTCCTCACCGACGCCCATGGCCGCGACCACGTCTCCCACGCCGAAATGGCGTTCGACGCCGATAACAGGATCCTCGGCCTGCGGGTCAAGACCTACGCCAATTTCGGCGCCTACATGTCGCTGTTCTCGTCGTCGGTGCCGACCTATCTCTACGCCACGCTGTTGTCGGGCCAGTACAACATCCCGGCGATCTATGCCGAGGTGATGGGGGTCTACACCAACACCGCGCCGGTCGACGCCTATCGCGGCGCTGGGCGGCCGGAAGCGAGCTATCTGGTCGAGCGCATGATGGAGACGGCGGCGCGGCAGTTGAAGGTCGATCCGGCCGAGTTGCGCAGCAAGAACTTCATCCGCCAGTTCCCGCACCAGACCCCGGTCATCATGGCCTACGACATCGGCGACTTCCAGGCGTCGCTGGACGCGGCGATGAAGTCGATCGACTATGCCGGCTTCCCCGCGCGGAAAGCGAAAGCAAAAAGTGAGGGCAAGCTGCGCGGCATCGGCCTCTCCTGCTACATCGAGGCCTGCGGCATCGCGCCGTCGAAGGCGGTGGGCAGCCTCGGGGCCGGCGTCGGCCTGTGGGAGTCCGCCGAGATCCGCGTCAACCCGGTCGGCACCATCGAGGTCCTGACCGGCGCGCACAGCCACGGCCAGAGCCACGAAACCACGTTCTGCCAGTTGGTGGCGGAGCGGCTCGGGGTGCCGGTGAGCCAGGTCTCGATCGTCCACGGCGACACCGACAAGGTGCAGTTCGGCATGGGCACCTACGGCTCGCGCTCGCTCGCGGTCGGCGGCTCGGCCATCGTCAAGGCGCTGGAGAAGGTCGAGGCCAAGGCCAAGAAGATCGCGGCGCATCAACTCGAAGCCTCGGAAAGCGACATCGTCATCGAGAACGGCGAGTTCAAGGTGACCGGCACCGACAAGTCGATCGCGCTGCCGATGGTGGCGCTGGCCGCCTACACCGCCCACAACCTGCCGGAGGGCATGGAGCCAGGCCTCAAGGAAAGCGCGTTCTACGATCCGACCAACTTCACCTTCCCGGCCGGCACCTATATCTGCGAGATCGAGGTCGACCCCGGCACCGGCAAGACCGAGTTCGTCAACTTCGTGGCGGCGGACGATTTCGGCCGGCTGGTCAACCCGATGGTGGTCGAGGGCCAGGTCCATGGCGGCCTCACGCAAGGCATCGGCCAGGCGCTGCTGGAGCACGCGGTCTATGACGGCAACGGCCAGCTCATCACCGCGTCGTTCATGGACTACGCGATGCCGCGCGCCGACGACGTGCCGTCCTACAAGCTGCAACACACCACGACGCTGTGTCCGGGCAATCCGCTCGGCGTCAAGGGCTGCGGCGAGGCCGGCGCCATCGGCGCCTCGGCGGCGGTGATCAACGCCATCACCGACGCCATCGGCAACAACAAGCTGGAAATGCCGGCCACCCCCGACCGGGTGTGGCACGCCATCCGGGCCGGCGCATAACGGAAGGAGACGCATCATGTATCAGACCCACTATCACCGCGCCTCCTCGGTCGACGACGCCGCGGCCGCTTTCGCCAAGGGCACCGAGGCCAAATACCTCTCCGGCGGGCAGACCCTGCTGCCGGTGATGAAACAGCGGCTCGCCGCGCCCTCCGACGTGATCGATCTGGCGAAAATCCCGGCGCTGATCGGCATCGAGGTCGGCGGCGACGCCGTGACCATCAAGGCGGCGACCACCCATTACGACGTCGCCACCAACGCCGGCTTGCAGAAAGCGATCCCGGCGCTGGCAAGCCTCGCCGGCATGATCGGCGACCCGGCGGTGCGCTATCGCGGCACCATCGGCGGCTCGCTCGCCAACAACGACCCGGCGGCGGACTATCCGGCGGCGGTGCTGGCGCTCGACGCCACGGTGACCACCAACAAGCGCGCGATTGCGGCGGCCGACTTCTTCAAGGGGCTGTTCTCCACCGCGCTGGAGGACGGCGAGATCATCACCGCCGTCACCTTCCCGATCCCGGCCAAGGCGGGCTACGCCAAGTTCCGCCATCCGGCCTCGCGCTTCGCATTGACCGGGGTGTTCGTGGCGCAGAGCAAGTCCGGCGAGATCCGCGTCGCCGCCACCGGCGCGTCGCAGAATGGCGTGATGCGCGTTCCCGCCATCGAGCAGGCGCTCAAGGGCAACTGGTCGGCCGCGGCGCTTGACGGCGTCACCATCTCCGCCGACGGCATGATGGCCGACCTCCACGGCGCCGCCGACTACCGCGCCAACCTCGTCAAGGTCATGGCCCAGCGCGCCGTCAAGGATGCGGGATAGGACGCAAGCCCCGCCGACAATCACGACGGCGCGCCAAGGCGCGCCGTTTTTTTCGGTCGTCATTGCGAAGAGCGAAGCGACGAAGCGACCCGATGCCTCTCAGCCGTCATTGCGAGGAGGCGAAGCCGACGAAGCAATCCAGCTCTTGCCTTGCAGCTTTTCTGGATTGCTTCGCTTCGCTCGCAATGACGGAGAGGCAGTGCTTGTCGATTGCTTCGCGGAGCCTTTGCTCGGACGGTGCTAAGCACTGATTCGAGTGCTTGCAATGACGATCCAAACAGGTCTTACGCACCTCCGCCGCTATCCGCTTCCGGCGTCCCGCCTTTGAAGTTGCGGTAGATGAAGCGATCGACCTCGCCCTCCGCTTCCGCCTCGGCGGTCCTAAAAATCTGCGCGTGCAGCGGCGACAGCGTGCAGGCCGGGTCGGTGTTGCCCGCATCGCCGGTCAATGCGAATGCCTGGCAGCGGCAGCCGCCGAAATCGATCTCCTTGAAATCGCAGCTTCGGCACGGCTCGGGCATCCAGCCGGTGCCGCGATAGCGGTTGAAGGCGTCCGAATGCCGCCAGATCGCGGCGATCGAGCGGTTGCCGCGCACCGATTCGAAATGCAGCCCGGTGATGGTTTCCGCCGCGTGGCACGGCAGGATCTTGCCCGTCGGCGAGATGTTGAAGAACTGCCGGCCCCAGCCGCCCATGCATTTCTTCGGCCGCAGCGCGTAATAATCCGGAACGACGTAATCGATGGCGAGGACGCCCTTCAGCCGCGCCCGCGCCTCTTCGACGAGGCGGGTGGCGTCCTCGATCTGTTGCAGCGTCGGCATCAACGCGGCGCGGTTTTTCAGCGCCCAGCCGTAATATTGCACGTTGGCGATCTCAATCCGGTCGGCGTCGAGCGCAACCGCCATCTCGATGATATCCGGCAACTGATGCAGGTTCTGCCGGTGCATCACCGCGTTGACGGTGAGCGGCAGGTCAAGCTCGCGCGCCCAGCGCGCCGCTGCGATTTTTTTCGCGTGCGCCCCCCGCGTGCCGGCGACGCGATCCGCCGCCTCGGGCTCGACGCCCTGAAAACTGATCTGGATATGGCACAGGCCGGCGTCGGCCAAGGCGCGCAGCTTGTCTTTGGTCAACAGCACCGCCGAGGTAATCAGATTCGAATACAGTCCGACCTCGGTGGCGTGCCGGACCAGGTCGACGAGGTCGGTGCGCGCGGTCGGCTCGCCGCCGGAGAAATGGATTTGCAGCACCCCGATCTCGGCGAGCTCGCTCAACACCGCCTTCCATTCGCCGGTGGTGAGTTCAGCATTGGCGCGATCGAGTTCCAGCGGGTTGGAGCAATACGGGCATTGCAGCGGGCAGCGATGGGTCAACTCGGCCAATACGGCGAGCGGAATGCCGAACGTCTCCGCCGCCGACCCATGCGACTCGAGCGCGGCGAGACCGTCGACCGCCGCCGCCTCACGGGCCGGAACTTTGGTCGAGGCTTGCGTCATGGCAAGGGCTCCTTCGCCTCGATCAAAAAGCCCTTGTCGGCGAGATCCTGCAACATCGCGATGACGTCGGCGGCGATGTCCTCACGCGACGCGGCGTATTTCGCCGCCAGATGATCGACCGCCTTCGCGACGCTGCGGCCGTCGCACAGATGCAGCACCTCCACCGCGATCTCGTCGGGGACCAGCACGCGCTCCGGCGCCAGGATCACCCAGCGCTCGCGGGTCTTGTCGAATTGCAGCCGGGCGTGGCGCGGCAGAACCGGACGGCTCGCCTCGGTCACGCTCAGTTTCCGGCTGCGCGACGCGGTCATCGGCATGCCTTTCAGCACTCGTCGGGAACAAACGCGCCCGGCGGCACGTGCCAGTCGACATAGGCATGATACAGCGCATCGAGCTGAACCCAAAGCACGTTGGTCTTGAAGATCAGCGCGTTGCAGACCGCCTCGCGCTCGGCGGGCGTGGTCGCGTGGGTCTTGACGTAATTTAGCGCGAAATTGGCGTCGCGCGGCGCTTGTTCCAGCCGGCGCTTGAAATAGCTCATGATCTGCGGATTGACGAAGTCGTAATGCGCCAGCATTCCGGCAATGCGTTCCTCGTGCAGGTTCGGCGCGAACAGTTCCGTCAATGAGGACGCGATCGCCTCCAGCGGCGTGCGGTCGCGCACGAAATGCACATAGGCGTCCACCGCGAAGCGCGTCGCCGGCAGGATGCCCTCGGCGGATTCGACATAGGCGCTATCGAGCCCGAGCCCTTCGGTGAGCTTGAGCCAGCGTTCGATGCCGCCCTCGCTGCCGGCGTCGCCGTCGTGATCCTCGATGCGGTGCCGCCATTCGAGCCGCGTGGCGCGGTCGCGAAAGCGCGAGATCACCACCGCGTCCTTGATCGGGATCGTGCTCTGATAATAGTAGCGGTTCAGCGCCCACGCCTGCACCTGCCCCTTGTTCAGCTTGCCGCCGTGCAGCAGGCGATGGAACGGATGCAAATTGTGATAGCGCGTCGCGCCGATATGGCGCAGCGCGGCTTCCAGCTCCTCGGCGCTGCGCAGCGGCCGGTCCGCGACCAGCGAAAAGGCGGTGGTTTCGATCACAATGCGATCTCCATTCCGTCCGCCGCGATCTCCCATCCCGCTTGCCGCAACGCCTTGCGCTCGGGTGAATCGGGGAGCAGCGCCGGATTCGAGTTGTTGACGTGCAGAAACAGTTTTCGCGCGATGTCGAGCGGCGCCAACGCGGCGATGGCGCCGTCCGCCCCCGACATCGCGATGTGGCCCATCGCCTGCCCGGTCTTGTGGCCGAGCCCGGCCGCGATCAGTTCGTCGTCGCGCCACACGGTGCCGTCGAAGAACACCAGCGGCGCGCCTTTGATGCGCCGCGCCAGATCCGGCGTCACCCGCGCGCAGGCGGCGAGATGATAGAAATAGCGGCCGCTGCGCTTGTCGGCGACGCGCAGCCCCAGCGTGTCGCCCTCGACCTCGTCGCCGCCGGGATGCGGCTGCCCTTCGAGATACCACGCGCGCTTGCCGGGCACGATGAACGGCAGAACCTCGAGCCCCGACGGCGCGCCGTCCGGCAGCAACGGCTCGAAAGCATGATCGGCCGCGATCGGCTCGCGCCGCACCAGCTTGCCGTTCAGCACGTTGAAGATGCTGTTGCTGGCCAGGATCGCCAGCACCTGGCGATGGGCGTAAATCGTGAAAGGCGAACTTTCGCGCAGCGACAACAACCCGGCCACCGCATCGACCTCGCCATTGGTGAGGATGACGCCCGCGATCGGGCTGTGCCGGAGCGCGCCGGCCCGCGGATGCAACGATTTCGTCGCGGTGATCTGCTGCCGGATATCCGGCGACGCGTTGATCAAAAACCAGTGCGTTTCGTCGGCGCTGACGGCGACAGACGATTGCGTGCTTTGCAGCTCGGGACGCTCGCAACGCGATGCGCGGCACACCGCGCATCCGCAATTCCATTGCGGAACGCCGCCGCCCGCCGCGGCTCCAAGAACGACAACACGAAGCATCGCCGCGCTCCTGGACCCGGACAGATGGTCGCGAAGCCGATGTGTTACTTGCGTGCCGCGCAGGCGTACATGTTGATTTCCATGCCGACCGGCACTTCAACGATCTTCGGTGCTTTCCAGGCCATTTCCATCTCCTCGCTGGCGCGATTGCCATCTTTGCAAATATACCCATCGGCGGGAAATTCGCCACCTCTTTGGTGAATCGGAAACCGCCATTCCGCAGCGCAACAATTTCCTCGCGATTGGCTGGATTTGCGCAGAAACGGCGGCGTCTCAAGCAGCGGCGGCATCTTGAGGCCCTCGCCGGTTTGCCGCAACGCATCCAGAAAGCGGCATGGGGCTCAAGCCGTCGGTCGCCGCAACCCGAGCCTTGCGGCCTTCGGCGTGCCGCTGTTCGATCCGTGGACCGATGCCAATGTGAGCGCGCCGGTCCGCCTTCCGGAGGCCGCTTCTCGTGAAACCGCGCTAGTTGGGCAGGCTCCGGCTTCGGCTCC
>JBDHSX010000034.1:0-27184 GCA_039808365.1 Xanthobacteraceae bacterium
GATTGGGATCCCGAGCGCCCTATCTCGATCGACTCATATTCAAAATCGTTTCGGACCTCGCCACCGGCCCCGCATCCGCGGATTTGAATCCGCGCTGCGCGCGCTGACTCTTGCGTTGGAACGGCTGACTTCCAGGGCGCAAATTTTTACTAATGTAAGATTGTTGACAATCTGACAAAACCACGTAGGCTTTCAATCGGGAGAAAACAAACAAGGCTGGGGGTCCGCATGCTTGCGGCATCGTTAGCGCTGAACGGCTTGGTCATGGGCTCGGTGCTGTTGCTGTTCAGCCTCGGCCTGACCCTGATCTACGGCGTCGGACGCATCGTGAATTTCGCGCATGGCGCGTTCTTCAGTCTCGGCGCGATGGCCGGCATCTGGATCGCCAATTCCGGACTGCCGTTCTGGGCCGCGTTGATCATCGCGCCGCTCGGCGTCGGCCTCCTTGGCGTCGTGCTCGACTGGGCGGTGTTCGCGCGCATTCGCGACCGGCCGATGGTCGACAGCCTGCTGCTCACCTTCGGACTCGCGCTTCTGATCACCGGCGTGCTTTACGAACTCGGCGGAAGGAACGTGCAGATCCTGGCGATACCGCCGGCATTGCAGGGTATCGTTTCGATCGGCGCGATCAAGCTGCCGATGTATCGGGTGTTTCTGTCAGCGCTGGCGATCGCGTTGACCGTGGCGCTTTTGCTATTTCTTAAGAATTCGGATTGGGGATTGCGCGTTCGCGCGGCGAACGATGATCCCGAGATGGGCGCCTGCCTCGGCATCGATCGCGAGAGGCTGATGCATTCGGTGGTCGGCGTCAGCGCGGCGCTGGCGGCCATCTCCGGCGTCGTCGGCGCGCCGATCTTCACGGCCTACGCTACGGTCGGCGACAAGATTCTGATCCTGGCATTCATGACGGTCATCCTCGGCGGGCTCGGCAGCCTGCGCGGCGCGATCGTCGCGGCCTATGTCGTTGGCCTCATCACCGTGTTCGGCGAGGGTTACTTCGGCGGCCAGCTTGCGCTGATGCTGCTGTTCGTTCTCGTCATGGCGATGCTGATCAACTGGCCGCGCGGCTTCTTCGGAGAGGGGCGGACGGAATGAGCGACCACAGCACCACAATGCCCGTGCGCGCCATGGATCACCGGGTGAAGGGCCTGGCTGTGCTCGTTGCCGCCGCGCTTGGCGCCAGCGTGCCGCTTTGGACCGGCAACATGCCGTTCGTTCTGATCCTGGCGTCGCAGGCCGTGATCGCCGCCATCGTCGCGCTCAGTCTCGATCTTCTGATGGGAAGCACGGGTCTGCTCTCGTTCGGTCACGCCGCCTGGTATGGCTTCGGAGCCTATCTCACCGGCCTCGCGTCGAAGATGCTGACGCCGGAAATACTGGTATTGCTGCCGCTCACTGTCGTCGTCACCGCCGTGGCGTCGGCGATCATCGGCTTCGTGCTGGTGCGGCAGATCGGCAAGACCTTCGCCATCCTGACGCTCGCCCTGGGGCAGATTTTGTATGCCCTGGTCTTCGTCATGTCCGGCGTGACCGGCGGCGAGGACGGGTTGCAGGGCATTCCGATTCCCACCGCGCTCGGCTTTCAGATCGTCAAGCCCGTCGTGTGGTATTGGCTGCTTTATGGCGTGCTGCTGGCCGCGCTCGCCGCCGCGTTTCATATTCGCCGCTCGCCGCTCGGCAAGGCGTGGCTTGCGATCCGCGAGAACACCGAGCGCGCGCGTTTCATCGGGCTGAACACCGGCTCGCTGAAGTTGCTGTCCTATGTGGTGTCGGCGAGTCTCGCGGCGCTGGCGGGCGGGCTGTTCGCGCTGTTCAACGGCGCGGCGTCACCCGATCTGCTCAACTGGTTCGAGTCCGGCAAGGTGCTGATGTATGTCGTTCTCGGCGGCGTCGGCACGATCATCGGGCCGGTGATCGGGGCCGCCGTCTTCACCGTCACCGAGCATTATGTCAGCAGCGTCACCAACGCCTGGCTGATCTATTTCGGCGGGTTCTTCGTGCTGATCGTGATCGTCGCGCCCGGCGGATTGTTCGGTGCGGCCTCCAGCCTCTGGGCGCGGCTCGCCGCGCGCCGGCAAGGGGCGTCGGCATGATCCTCCAGACCACCAGCCTCACCAAACATTTCGGCGGCCTGAAAGCCGTCAACGGCGTCGATCTGCGGGTCGAGCCCGCTTCCATTCATTCCATCATCGGCCCGAATGGCGCCGGCAAGACCACGCTATTCAATCTGATCACCGGCGCGATCACGCCGGCGGCCGGCAAAGTGACGTTCGACGGCATCGATATCACAGGCTGGTCGCCGGAACGCCTCGCCAAGATCGGTCTGGCGCGGACGTTCCAGCGCACCAGCGTTTTCCGCGACCTGTCGGTGCTGGAAAATGTCGCTCTCGCCATCCGGTCGCGCGAGGGCGTCAGCCGCTCGGTCTGGCAATCGGCCAGGAGCGAACAGGTGATCGCGACCGAGGCGATGGACATTTTGAGCCGGGTCCGCTTGCGCGGCCACGAGAAAGACAAGGCCGGAGCGCTCGCGCACGGATATCAGCGCGCGCTCGATATCGCCATCGGTCTCGCATTGAAGCCCAAGCTGATCCTGATGGATGAGCCGTTGGCCGGCATGTCGCGAGGCGATCGCGAGACCGTCGCGGCGCTGATCACCACGCTGCGCAGCTCTCTCGGCGTCACGATCGTGGTGGTCGAGCACGATGTCAGCATGGTGATGCGGCTGTCGGATCGCATCACCGTGATGCAGCACGGGCAGGTGATCGCCGATGCGCCGCCGGCCGAGATTCGCGACAACGAGGCCGTCCGAAAAGCCTATCTGCATGGGAGCTTCGCGACATGACCGGCGCGTTGATCTACGACAATCTCCGCGCCTTCTACGGATCGAGCCAGATTCTTCACGGCGTCAGCTTTCAGGTGGACGAGGGCTCCGTGGCGTGCCTGCTCGGCCTCAACGGGATGGGCAAGACGACGACCTTGCGCGCCACGATGGGATTGGTCGATCGCATCGAGGGAACCATCACGCTGAACGGCCAGGAGTTGCGAGGGCCGACCCATCGCCGCTCGATGATGGGTGTCACGCTGGTTCCCGAGGATCGCAAGGTATTTGCCGGCCTCACCGTGGAGGAAAACCTTCGCGTCGCCCAACGCAAGGCCGCGACGGGTGATGATTTCCGGATCGAGGACGCGATCCGGATATTTCCGCGTCTCGGCGAACGCCTTGGGCAGAAGGCCGGGACCATGAGCGGCGGCGAGCAGCAGATGCTGGTGGTGGCGCGCGCCATGCTGGCGAATCCGCATTACATGATGCTGGACGAGCCGACCGAGGGGCTTGCGCCCAGCTACGTCGACGCCATCCGGCATTCCATCGATGCCGCCCGCAAGCGCGGCATCGGCGTGATTCTGGTCGAGCAGAGTCTCCCGCTGGCGCTCGCCGTCGGCGACCGATTCTACGTGATGGAAAATGGTCAGATCATCAAGTCGTTCGAGCGCGACGAGGTGATCGCCGATCCGGATCGGCTCGCCAATATGCTGACGGTGGAATAGGTCGATGGCTGATATTCAGAGCCGGCGTGACGGCGACATTCTCATTCTCACCATCGACAACGAGGCGAAGCGCAACGCCTTCACGCATGAGATGACGTTCCGGCTCGGTGAATTGCTCGACCGCGCCGAGGCGGATCGGTCGGTGCGTTGCGTCATTCTGACCGGCGCGGGCGATCGCGCCTTTTCGAGCGGCCACGACCTCAACGCGCTGTTGACCGATCGCGAACATGCCGCCGACGAGAAGCTCAACACGCCGTTCTTCAAGCCGCGCCTGATGTCGACGCCGACCATCGCCGCGGTCAATGGCGCCGCGCACGCCGGAGGTTTCATCCTGGCGCTGTCCTGCGACATGCGGATTTGCGCGCCGCATGCCGATTTCTGCGCGCCCGGCGCGCGCATCGGCCTGTTGCCGATCGGAGGGCAATTGAGCTGGCTGCCGGCGCTCGTGCCGTTCGGTGTTGCCTACGACATTCTTGCCACGGCGCGCCGCGTCCCGGCCGACGAGGCCGCGCGATATGGCTTCGTCAACCGGATCGCCGAACCGGGCCGCGTGATGGATGCGGCGCTGGAAACGGCGCGTCTCATCATTGCCAACTCCTTTGACGTCGTGTCGTCGATCAAGCGCGGACTTGTCACTTTCGCGCGTGATGGCGCGGATGCGGCGCGTCGCTTCGAGGCGGAGGAAGGGCAAAGGCTGCAAATCGGCCCCGACGCCGACGAGGGCATGAAGGCTTTTCTCGAAAAGCGGTCGCCCCGATTCCAATAAGAAGAACGAAAGGTTTCCGGACATGAAGACCGAAATCGAATCCAAGGAGCTTCTCGCGCGCTATGGCATCGCCACCACGCATCCGGTCTTGGCGACGTCGGCCGCGATGGCGACCAGCGCGGTTCGCGAGATCGGCAAGGCTTGCGCGCTCAAGATTGTCTCGCCGGATATCGTGCACAAGGTCGATGCCGGCGGCGTTCGTCTCTCGGTTAATGCCGAGCACGCGGCGGAAGCCTATCAGGCGATCATGGATGCCTGCCGCGCGTCGCATCCGCATGCGGCTCTGGACGGCGTTCTGATCGAGGCGATGGTGCCGGCGGGACTGGAGGTTTTCATCGGCGCCCGGCTCGACCGCGACTATGGCGTGGTGGTGCTGGTCGGCGCGGGCGGATCGGGTGTCGAGCAGCGCGCCAAGCCGAAAGCCGCGCTGGCTCCGCTCGATCAACACCTGGCGCTGGCGCTGGTCGATGCGGCCTTCCCCGGCGAGTTTGCCGACAATGCATCGGGGCGCGAGGTGCTGGCGCGCTATTTGATGGCGGTCGGCGGCCCGGACGGATTGATGATGCGGGAGGATATCGAGGAACTCGATATCAATCCGGTGATCGTGACCGATGGTGCGGCCATCGCCGTCGATGCGGTCGCCGGCCACACATCGGTGGCGAACTCCGCGACGCCACGGTCCGACAGCGACATCGCCGAATCATTGGCGCGGCGGCGCGCGCGGCTGGACGGTCTCGATGCGATCTTTGATCCGAAGGCGATCGCCTTCGTCGGCGCGTCGACGTCGAAGGACAAGCTCGGCTTTCAATTGATCCAGACGCTGGTGGATTTCGGTTTCACCGGACAGATCTATCCGGTGCATCCGACCGCGCCGGAGATCTATGGGCTGAAAGCCTATCCCTCGGTCGCCGCGATTCCGGGCGAGGTCGATCGGGCTTACGTCGCGGTCGGCAACAAGCTGGTTCCCGACGTATTGGCGCAGTGCCGCGACAAGGGCGTGAAGGTCGCGCAGGTGCTCACCGCCGGCTTTTCCGAATACTCAAGCGATAGCTCCGATCTTGAGCGGCGGATGCGCGATCAGCTCGCGACCGGCGCGATGCGGATGATCGGACCAAATTGCATCGGCACGTTCTCCGCCAGCGCGCGCATGGCGATCGGCGCGCCACGCTACAATCCGACGGAGCCGGGCGGTATCACCTTCTATTCGCAGAGCGGCACCTATGCCGGCGATGTCGTGCGCCGCGCGCAGGTCTGGGGGCTGCCGGTGGGGCGCGCCTTGTCCTGCGGCAACTGCGCCGATCTCGACATGCTCGATCTATTGCTGTTCGCGGAATCCGATCCCAACACCAGCATCGTTGCGTTCTATATCGAGTCGATGCGGGACCCCGGCCTGTTCTTCCGGGCGGCGAGCGCCATGTCCAAGCCGGTGGTCATCCTGCGCGGCGGCATGACGGAGCAGGGGCAGATCGCGGCTTCGAGCCACACCGCCGCGCTGGCCACGGATCGCGTCCTCTGGGACGCGGGTGTGGCGCAATCCGGCGTCATCCAGGTCGGCAGCATGGATGACCTGATGGATACGCTACTGGGCCTGTCGATTCATGGGCGCAGCCCCGGCAATCGCCTGGCGCTGTTCGGATCGGGCGGCGGCGTGAGCGTGACGTCGTCCGACGTCGCCGCGCAAGCCGGCCTTAAAATTCCGCCGCTTCAGGAGGCGACCGCCGAAGGTCTGCGCCGGTTCGGCATTCCCGGCACCAGCGTCGCCAATCCCATCGATATTCCGGTGTGGGGCCTGCGCGACGGCGATCGCTACATTTTCGAGGAAATCATCAACCGGCTGAAAGTCGACGGCCATATCGATCGCATCGTGGTTTTCGTCGAAATGGGCTGGGTTCTCGATTTCATCGAGAACGATATCGAGGGTCTGAAGGCGCTGGAGGCGATTTGCGCCTCGATCGCGCGGGCGCGCCCCGACGGCGCCCCGATGGCGCTGGCATTGCGCAGCTCCGGCGACAAGTACCAGGACGATTTTGTTCGGGAACAACGTATCAAGTTGATGAAGCAGGGCATTTCCGTCTATCCCACGACATCGCGCGCGGTGCGCGCGCAGGCGCGCTTAGTGAAAGGCTAAAGTCAGTGGGAAACAGGAAATTCGGAAACTCTGAGGCGACCGGCGAGCGGTTCGGAATTCGAACCGACGTCGCCGGCGCGTTCTTCAACTCGTTCGGTGCGCGGCCCAGCGCGGTCAAGACCCTGCCGGACCAATTGGCGGAGAAGCTGGTGGAGCAAATCATCCGCGGCGACTTCGCACCGGGTCAGCGGCTTCACGAAATGCGGCTGGCCGAGCAATTTCAGGTCAGCCGCGGACCGGTCCGCGAGGCATTGCGCCTTCTCGAGCGCGAAGGCCTGGTGGTGATGCTGTCGCATCGCGGCGCGTCCGTCGCGCGCCTCACGGAAAAGCGGTTGAAGGACATCTTCTCGGTGCGCTCGGCCTTGATGGCGATCTGCGCCGAGGAACTGGCCGAGCTGCAATCGGAAACGGTGCAGGCATTGCTGGATGACGGCACCGCGAAGCTGTTCGCGGCCAGCGATCGCGGCAATGTCGGCGAATATATCGTGATCGTCTATCAGCTCAGCATGTATCTCGCGGAAGCGTCGGAAAACGATATCGCCCGCACCATTCTGTTCTCGCTCGGACGCCAGACATTGCCTTTGACCCGCACGGTTTTCGAGGTCGAGAAGCACCGCAAAACCTGGTCGAAAAACTGGCGCAACATTGTCGAGGGGATCCGCGCCGGCGACGCCGCCGCCGCGAAGCAGGCCGCGCATGATCTGCTCAGTGGAATCAAGGCCGCGGCCATTGCGGCGCTGGCCGATCTTGAACGTGAGGAAAAGCGCAATGCCCTGAAAGCCGCCAAGCAAGGCGGCACGTCCGACAAGAGAGTCTTCCGATAACGGCTCTCACGCGACGCGGGGTCGAACCACTCAGCAACCGGAAGTTTTTCAAAAGGAGGAAACGAACCATGAGACTATTTCGGAAACTGACAGTGCCGGCTCTCGCTCTCGCGGCATTCGGGAGCCTGTCGGCGGGATACGCGGCGGAGCAGGATGTCGTTCTCGGCGTTTTCGTTCCCACGACCGGGGTTCTCGCGCCGCTCGGAAACGACATGAAGAACGGATTCGAACTCGCGGCCCAGGGCGCCAAGGTCAAAGGCCGTCCGGTCAAGCTGGTGATCGAGGATACCGCCGCCAATCCGGCGAACGGCCTGCGCAAGGCGCAGAAGCTGGTGCTTGAGGACAAGGCGACGCTGCTGATCGGCGGTGCGGCGAGTTCGGTGACGCTCGGCGTCAACGCGCAGGCGGCGCGCCTGAACGTGCCGATCATCACCACCAACGCGCAGGCGGTCGGCATCACCGGCGATCAGTGCAGCCGTTTCCTGTTCCGCACCGTGCCGAATGACGCGATGTCGGCGAAGGCCGGTGCCCTCATGATGCAGGCGCGCAAGGATCTGCTCGCGAAGAACTGGTTCGTGATCTATCACGACTTCGCCTATGGCATCAGCAACAAGAACGAGTTCGCCAAGATTCCGGGCATCAAGATCGTCGGCGAAGCGGGGCGGCCGGTCGGCACCGCCGATTGGTCGAGCGCGATCGCTCAGATCCAGGCCAGCAAGGCCGACGGCGTCTATCTCGCGCTCGCCGTGGGCGACGACCTGACCGCTTTCGTCAATCAGGCGCGCGGCTTCGGCATCAACTTCCCGATGATGACCCCGGTCGGCATCCCGGATTCGATGTTGCAGGCGTTGGGTAAGAACGGCGTCGGCATGATCGCGGCGGCACTGACGACCTCATGGATGCAGGAAGACAGCAATCCCAAGATCGCGGAGCTGGTGAAGGCCTATCATGCGAAATATGGCGTTGTGCCCGGCTATCAGGCGATCCAGGCTTATGCCGGCTTGCAGTTCACCCTTGCGGCATTGAATGCGGCCAGCGAATTGACCACCGATGCCATCATCAAATCGCTGGAGACCACCTCCGCCGACACGGTGGTGGGCACGATCAAGATCCGCAAGGAGGATCATCAGGGTATGATGGGGGCCTATATCTCCGAGGCGCAGGCGTTGCCGAAGGAGAAGTATGGCGCCACGGTCGGCTGGAAGACGTTGACGCCGCTGAGCTGGGATCAGACCAAGATCGAACTCGCCAATACGGGCTGCAAGGGACTCTGAGCCCGGAAATCAGGTTATCGGAGACGGGATCATGCTGGGAAAAGCCGGTTCGATTGCGCTGATCGTGCTTTGCCAGGTCTCCGGTATGACGCTGTGGTTCTCGGCGACGGCCGCCGCTTCGGCGATGGTCGCGGCCGGGAGCCTGTCCGGTCAGCAAAGCGCATTGCTGACCGGCGCCGTGCAACTCGGCTTCGTGACGGGAACGCTCGGCAGCGCAATTCTCGGGATCGCCGACCGGTTCGATCCACGACGGCTCTTCGCGGTTGCGGCGCTGATCGGCGTCGTCGCCAATCTCGCCTTGCTGCCGATCGGTTTCGATAGTGTCATCACCGTCGCGCTCCGATTCGTCACCGGCGCGGCGCTGGCGGGGGTTTATCCGGTCGGGATGAAGATGGCCGCGGCCTGGACGGAGCGGGGTGTCGGCCTGATGATCGGCGCGGTGGTCGGCGCGGTCACGCTGGGCTCGTCGCTGCCGTATCTTTTCAACGCGATGTCCGGGCTTGATTGGCGGACGACGATTTGGACGTCGTCGATTTGCGGTGCGGTTGGCGCATTGGCGATTTTGCTGACCAGCATCGGGCCGCGACTTCGAATCGCCTCGCGCTTCCGGGCGGCGGAAGCATTCGCCGCGTTGAAGCGGCGGCCGATGCTGCTCGCCAACGGCGGCTATCTCGGACACATGTGGGAACTCTACGCGATGTGGGCCTGGATCGGCGTTTTCCTGAAATGGGCGATCCAGCAGAGCGACCCGGCGCTGGCCAATCATTCCGATGTGCTGACCTTCGTCGTTATCGCCAGCGGCTCGCTCGGCTGCGTCTTCGCAGGATCGCTGGCGGACCGGATCGGCCGGACCACCGTGACGGTCATCGCGATGGCGATCAGCGGAAGCTGCGCGGCGCTGATCGGCTTCACCCCCGTGTTCGGCGTGACCGCCGTGCTGGCGGTGGCCATCATCTGGGGCGTCAGCGTCATCGCGGATTCAGCGCAGTTCTCGGCAACGGTGACGGAGCTTGCCGAGCCGCATCTGATCGGCACCATGCTGACGCTGCAAACCTGCGCCGGCTTCCTGCTGACCTTCCTCACCATTCAGGGGATGCCGATCGTCATTGGCCTGGTCGGCTGGCGATACGCCTTCGCCATTCTGGCGATCGGCCCGATCTTCGGGGTGATCTCCATGACCTTGCTGCGGCGGCAACCCGAATCTCTCCGCCTCGCGGGCGGCAATCGATAGATCGCATCGTCAAAAGAAGGATATCAAACATGAGCTGGGACACGCTGACGTTCGACAAGCCGGAGCCGGGAATCGGCCTCGTCACCTTCAACCGGCCGCGACGGGCCAATGCCATCAGCCAGCACATGCTCAAGGAACTGGACGATGTTTGCCGCATGATCGCTGCGGACGATGAGGTTCGTTGCGTGGTGGTCACCGGCGCCGGAAACGCCTTCAGCGCCGGCTTCGATCTTCGTGATCAGGCGGATGGAATGCCGAGTGGCGTGAAGGACTGGGTGCCGCTGCTCGAAGCCGATTTCAAGGGCATCATGCAATTCTGGAATCTCGGCAAGCCTTCGGTCGCCGCCGTGAACGGCCCCGCGTTGGCCGGCGGTTTCGAACTGATGATGGGCTGCGATCTCGCCGTCGCCGTGGAATCCGCCACCTTCGGCGAGCCCGAATTGAAATTCGGCGCGGGCATCGTTGCGATGATCCTGCCGTGGTACGTGACACCGAAGGTCGCCAAGGGCGTGATCTATACCGGCGACGATTCGATCACCGCGCGCCAGGCGCTTGAATGGGGCCTGATCAACAAGATCGTCGAGCCCGATCAACTGATGCCGGAAGCCATGGCCGTCGCCCGCAAACTGGCGCGGATGGACCCGATGGTGCTTCAACGCACCAAGATGGCGCTCAACCGCACCTACGAGATCATGGGAATGAAGGACGCCTTGCGCGCCGCGCTGGATATCGACGTCATGATCGAAGGTGAAGGCACCGATCTCAAGCGCGGCTTCCTGAAGGTGGTGCGCGAGGAAGGATTGGCCAAGGCGCTGGCGTGGCGTGAGCAGCGGCTCGAGGGAAAGTAGGATTCGAGAACGACCGGCTGCGAATCCCTGACCGCGAGGTAAAACCGATGATGTCTCAAGCTCGCCCGAAACTGTTCACGCCGATCACCGTGCGCGGTGTGACGGTGCGAAATCGCGTGATGCTGTCTCCGATGAATCAACATCGCGCGCATGACGGCTATGCCGACGATGGGCTGCTGGTTCATCTCGGCAAGTTCGCGTTGGGCGGTTTCGGCGTCATCATGACCGAAGCCACGGCGATCGAGCCGCGCGGCCGTGTCGCGCCGGGGGATCTCGGCATCTGGTCGGACGATCATATCGCCGGCCTTCGCCGCGTCTGCGACTATGTCAAGAAAGCCGGCGGCACGCCCGGCGTCCAGCTGGCCCATTCCGGCCGCAAGGGCGCTTCGCAACGGCCGTGGCAGGGATTCGGGCCGTTGAACGAGGAGGACGCGAAGCGTGGCGAGCCGCCGTGGCCACTGGTCAGCCCGACGCGCGAGCCGCTCGGGCCGGGACATGTGGTGCCGGATCAATTGTCGCTGCAAGGCATCGATGATGTTCTGCAAACCTATGCCGCCGCCGCCGCGCGCGCCGATGCGGCCGGCTTCGACGTGATCGAGGTCCATGCCGGGCACGGCTATCTGATCGCCAGCTTCCTTTCACCGGTGATCAACACTCGCAATGATGAATATGGCGGCGACTTCGCCGGGCGTATCCGTTTCGCGCTGAAGGTTGCGGATGCCATTCGCTCGCGCTGGCCGGAGCGCAAGCCGCTGATGTTCCGCATCTCCAGCGTCGACGGTCATCCCGAGGGCTGGAAGATCGAGGATTCGATCATGCTGGCGCGGGAATTGAAGGCTCACGGCGTCGATATCATCGACTGTTCGTCGGGCGGGCTTCGTCAATCGACCGCGCTGGAGAATGCCAAGCGCTATCCCGGCTATCAGGTCGAATACGCCGCGCGGATCCGGCGGGAGGCGGAAATCGCGACCGTTGCCGTCGGCCTGATTCTCGACGGTCGGCAGGCGGAAGACATTCTCGCCAACGAGGATGCGGATTTCATCGCGCTCGGCCGGCAGGCTCTCTACGATCCGTTCTGGGTTCATCATGCCGCGCAGGATTTCGGCATCGATCCGAATTTTGAACTATGGGATGTCTCGGCGGGATGGTGGCTTGCAAAACGCCGGGACGGTCTGGCCGCCATCGGGCTGGATGGGGCCGGGAATCCCCCTATCAAGCCCCGCTTGTAAAAACGAACCCCACGGGCATCGATCGCAGGCTCAAACCAGGGCGTCAGCCCGCAACCGTCATGATTCGGGGGCGCCGGAATAACGATCTGCTCGGCGCGGCTATCGACGCCGTCGATGGCGACCTCCACTAACCGGTGATCGCGCGGCATCGGGGCGTCGCGCGCCTTGTGATCGGATCGCCATGAGAAAGCCCGCAACCGCGTGCTGGCGCCCACCACAGAAAATTTTGTCAAACGTCCGAGTGGTCCATGGCCGGCGCTCCGACACCTTGAGCGCGTCTCGTAAAGAGATATGCTGAGCCATGGCTGTGTCCTCGTCCATGCCTGACGTTCTCGTGATCGGCGGCGGCAACGCGGCACTGTGCGCGGCGCTGATGGCGCGCGAGGCGGGGGCGTCGGTGCTGCTCGTGGAGGCGGCGCCGCAGGCGTGGCGTGGCGGCAACTCCATGCACGTGCGCAACCTGCGCTGCATGCACGATGCGCCGCAGGATGTTCTGGTTGATGCCTATCCGGAGGAGGAGTTCTGGCAGGATCTGCTGAAGGTGACCGGCGGCCTCACCGATGAGCCGCTGGCGCGTCTCGTGATCCGCCATTCGTCGCGTTGCCGGCCGTGGATGCGGCGTCATGGCGTCCATTTCCAGCCGCCATTGTCCGGCGCGCTCCATGTCGCGCGAACCAACGCCTTCTTCATGGGGGGCGGCAAGGCGTTGGTGAATGCCTATTATCGCAGCGCCGAGGCGCTCGGCGTCAAGGTCCGCTACGGCACGCCGGTGCGAAGTCTCGAACTCGACGGCGGCCGCTTCGTCGCCGCGATCACCGACAGCGGCGAGCGCATCGCGGCGCGGACCTGCGTGCTGGGCTGCGGCGGCTTCGAGTCCAATCTCGAATGGCAGCGCGAGGCCTGGGGCCAGAACGCGCGCGGCGAGTGGACCGCCGAAAACTTTCTGATCCGCGGCACGCGCTTCAATCAGGGCGTGTTGCTGAAGTTTCTGATCGAGGCCGGCGCCGATTCGATCGGCGACCCGACGCAGGCCCATTGCGTCGCCATCGACGCCCGCGCGCCGCTTTACGACGGCGGCATCTGCACGCGCATCGATTGCGTCTCGCTCGGCGTCGTCGTCAACCGCGAAGCCCGGCGTTTCTATGACGAGGGCGAAGACTTCTGGCCGAAGCGTTATGCGATCTGGGGACGGCTGGTGGCGCAGCAGCCGGGGCAGACCGCATGGTCGATCATCGATCAGAAGGCGATCGGCCGCTTCATGCCGCCGGTGTTCGAAGGCACCAGGGCGGACACGCTGGAGCAACTCGCGGTCAGGATCGGCCTCGATCCCGTCGCGTTCATGCAGACGCTGCAAGCCTACAACGCCGCGTGCCGTCCGGGGACTTTCGATCACACGATCCTTGACGATTGCCGCACCGAGGGCGTGACGCCGGCCAAGACGCATTGGGCGCGGGCGATCGACACGCCGCCGTTCCATGCTTATCCGCTCAAGCCCGGCATCACATTCACCTATCTCGGCATGAAGACCGACGCCACGGCGGCCGTGCGCTTCTCGGGCGTGCCGAGTGACAATCTGTTCGCGGCCGGCGAAATGGTTGCCGGCAACGTGCTCGGCCAGGGTTACACCGCCGGGGTCGGCATGAGCATCGGCACGGCGTTCGGCCGCATTGCCGGCGTCAACGCGGCGGCGGCTTGCGGCCATCGTCACCCTGCGTTCGAGGAGGAGTTGGCCTATGCCGCAGGGCGCTGATGTGATGGCGCGGGCCGAGGGGAGCGCCTGCGCGGGCGGCGTGAACCTCGCCGATGCGCTCGGCGCGGGCGAGGCGGAGGTCGCCCGCGTCATGCAGATCTGCAACGCGTGCCGTTACTGCGAAGGTTTTTGCGCGGTGTTTCCGGCGATGACGCGCCGGCTCGATTTCAACAAGGCCGATACGCATTACCTCGCCAATCTCTGCCACAACTGCGGAGCCTGTCTCTACGCGTGCCAATACGCGCCGCCCCATGCGTTCGCGGTCAATGTCCCCCAGGCGATGGCGAGAGTGCGTGTGCGCACCTATCAGGATTATGCCTGGCCGCGCGCGTTCGGTCGCCTCTATCAGCATGCGGGCCTGACGGTGGCTTTGGCGCTGTCCGGCGGCCTCGCGTTGTTTCTGATCCTGGCCATCGCCATGAATGGTCGTCTCGTCCACGAGCCGCTGGCGGGGAATTTCTACGCGATATTCCCGCATCATTTTCTGGCCTCGCTGTTCGGCCTCGTCTTCCTATTCGCGATCCTTGCGTTCGCCATCGGCGTCGTCGGGTTCTGGCGCGAGGTGTCGCCGACGCGGGATGCCGATGCCGCCGCTATCGCCGCCGCCGCCCGCGCGCGCGTGCCGGCCGTTGCCGAGGCCGTCGGCGACGTGGCGATGATGACCTATCTCGGCGGCGGCCATGGTGACGGCTGCAACGAGGACGATGACGCCTTCACGCTGTGGCGTCGTCGTTTCCATCAGGTCACGCTCTACGGCTTCCTGCTCTGCTTCGCGGCCACCAGCGTCGCGACCATCTATCATTTTCTCCTCGACTTTCATGCGCCCTATCCCGTCACCAGCGCGCCGGTCATTCTCGGCACGCTCGGCGGCATCGGCCTCGTGATCGGCCCGCTTGGCCTGCTGTGGCTGAATTTCAAGCGCGATGCGCAACGCGCCGACGTCTCGCAGAATGCGATGGACCGCGGCTTCATCATCCTGCTGCTGCTGATCAGCGTGACCGGCCTCGCGCTGCTGTTGCTGCGCGACACGCGCATGATGGCGCTATGGCTCGCCATTCACCTCGGCACGGTGATGGCGCTGTTCCTGACCCTGCCGTACGGCAAATTCGCCCACGGCATCTTCCGCTCCGCCGCGCTCATCAAATTCAACATCGAGAAGCGGATGCCGAACCGGCTGGGACTCGGCGGCGATTAGGTCCAGGTCAGCCGGCGCGGCCGTGGCTCGCTTGAATCGCGGTTGATGACGCGCAACTTGCAGCCTTTCCCGACATCGCGACGATGATCGCCGAAGTTATCGCTGCAACACGTAGGTTCCGGGGGCGGGCGCGAGCGGCGGATAGCCTTTCGACGCGGCTCCCATTTCAGGGGGAGCGACCCGGTCCGGCGACGAATGCGTCGCCAGCCATGCCGTCCACGTCGGCCACCACGATCCCTCCTGCTGAGGAGCCGCCTCAAGCCATTCCTCGGCGCTGAGACAGGGGTCACAGGCTGCCTTGGTCAGCAACCGGAAATGCCGGCGCGGGTGACCGGGCTCGCTGACGATGCCGGCGTTGTGGCCGCCATTCGTCAATGCGAAAGTCACCTCGGTATCGGCCAGATAGTGAATCTTGTAGACCGACTTCCACGGCGCCACGTCGTCGCGTTCCGTTCCCACGACGAAGATCGGGGCGCGGATATTCTGAACGGCGATGGCGTTGCCGTTGACCATGTAGCGGCCGCTGGCGAGATCGTTGCGCAAAAACAGCTTGCGCAAATAGTCCGAATGCATCCGGTAAGGCATCCGGGTCGCATCGGCGTTCCACGCCATCAGATCGACCATCGGCGTGCGCTCGCCCATGAAATAATCATGGATCATGTGCGACCAGATCAGATCGTTGGATTTGAGCAATTGGAACGTGCCGGACATCTGCGAGGACGCCAGCGTGCCGTTCTTCCACATCAGGGCTTCGAGCAGCGCGACCTGGCTATCGTCGATGAACAGTTGCAAGCCTCCCGGCTCGGTGAAATCGGTTTGGGCGGCGAACAATGTGATGCTGCGCAGGCGATCGTCGTCGGTTTCCGCCATCGCCGCCGCCGCGATCGACAGCAGCGTGCCGCCGAGGCAATAGCCCGTCGCATGGACCCGCCGCTCCGGCACGATGGCCGCGATGGCGTCCAGCGCTGCCATGACGCCGAGTTGGCGATAATCCTCCAGCGACAGGTCGCGGTCCTCGGCGGTGACATTGCGCCACGAGATGCAGAACACCGTAAAACCCTGATCGACCAGATATTTGATCATCGAGTTCTGCGGCGACAGATCGAGGATGTAATATTTCATGATCCATGCCGGCACGATCAGGATCGGCTCCGGATGAACCGTGTCGCCCGCCGGCGCGTACTGGATCAGTTCGATCAGGCGGTTGCGGAAAACCACTTTGCCGGGAGTCACCGCGACCGTCTTGCCGACCGCGAAATTCTCGACCCCGGCGGGCGGCTCGCCGGCCGTGAGGCGCTTCGCGTCATCAAGCCAGATTTGCGCGCCCCTGACCAGATTGGCGCCGCCTTCCCGCACCGTCCGTTCGATCACGGCCGGGTTCATCAGCGGCGAATTGGAGGGCGACCACATGTCCAGCCACTGCCGGGCCGCGAAGGCCATGACCTCGGCGTGATGCGGCGATACGCCGGGCACGTCATGGGTGGCGGCGGCCCACCAATCCTCGATCGCGCAGAACGCATCGGCCCAGGACCGAAACGGCGGCCGGTCCCATTCCTCGCCGGAAAATCGCGGATCGCTCTTGGATCGATCGCCCGCATGCGACGGCGCCGGCGACGACCACACGTCCGCCCCGGCGCGCAGCATCCATTCGGCGGCGGTACGGCGGCCTTGCTTGGCAAGGGCCATCCGCTTGCCGGGGGCGGCGGCAAGATGAAGCCACCAGTCCGAAAACGCCAGCGCGATCGCCACCGGCGACAGGCCCGCCATCGCCTTCCCCAGGCCGGCAAGGGCGAACCGGTCGAGATCGTCAAAATCGAACGGCAGGGAGGGCGGTGGCAGCTCCTGCTGCGGAACCGCCAAGGGTTGCGGGTTTTGGCTGGCGTCGTTCACGTCCGGGTTCCTTTCAAGCCCCCATGTCAAGCCCCCATGGCGCGCATCATCGCAGAAAGCAGGCGGCAGGTCTTTGCGAAATGTCATGATAGGTCGACCGCGAAAAACCTCAGGCGAAGATCACCTTGCGGAAGCGCGCCAGCGCAAACGCGAAATAGGCGGCGCCGATGGCGATGATCTTGGCGATCTCGGGCCAGACCACCTCAAGGCCGGCGCCGCGATATAATACACCTTGCGAGAACACGACGAAATGCGGCGTCGGGCTGAAGACCCGCATGATCCATTGCAGCCAGATCGGCATGCTCTCCATCGGGGTCGACGCGCCCGAGAGCAGTTGCGTGACGACGAACACCGGGATCGCCAGCAGGCCGAACTGCCCCATCGTCGTCGCCAGCGTGCCGAGCAGGATGCCGAGCGCCGCCACCGCGAAGGCGTAGATCGCGGCCCCCGTCACAAACAGCGGCAGCGAGCCGGCGATCGGGATGCCGAGCGCCCATTCGACGATGAGAACGCGCGAGGCCACCGCCGCGATGACGATGACCATCGCGTTCGCCACCATCTTGGCGAGCATGATCTCGACCGGCGTCACCGGCATCACCAGAAGATGCTCGACCGTGCCCTGCTCGCGCTCGCGGATCAGCGCCGCGCCGGTCAGCACGATGGTCAAAAGGGTGATGTTGTTGAGGATCTGCATCACCGAGCTGAACCAGCCGGAGTCGAGGTTGGGGTTGAAGCGTGCCCGCATCACCAGATTGATCGGCGAGGTGACCGCCGCCGTCTCGCGCCCGGCCTGCCGGTTGGCGATCTCCTGGGCGACGATCTGCTGGATATAGACCGCGCCGTTGCCGGCCTGGGTCATCGCGGTGGCGTCGATGTTGAGTTGCAGCGTCGCGGGGCGGCCCGCGAGCAAGTCGGCCTGGAACCGGGGCGGAATCTCCAGCACGAACACCAAACGGCCGGCATTCATTTCGGCGTCGATGTCGCCGGCCGCGATCGTCTTCGAGACCTTGAACAGCGGCGGATTGAAGGCGCTCAGCAAGGCGCGCGACAATTCCGACTGGTCCTCGTCGACGATGCCGATGGTGAGATCGCGCGCCTCAAGCTTGGCGCCGCTGGCCACGGTGTAAACCGCGATGCTGAAGGAATACACCACCAGCACCAGCATCACCGGGTCGGCGCGCAGGCTGCGCAACTCCTTGACGACAAGGCGCAGGATGTTCTGAAGGTGGATGACGAGCGCGGCCATCTCAGGCTTCCTGCTTGCGCAGACCGAGTTGCGCAACGACGAGGAACACCAGAAAGAACAACGCCAGCATCGCCAGATTGGGCCACAGTTCCGCCACCCCCAGCCCCTTGGTGAAGACGCCGACGCTGACCGGCTGATACCACGCCGGCGGCAGGCTCATGCCGAGAACGCGGCCGCCGCCCGATAGCGACGCGACCGGAACCATCAGACCGGAGAAGTTGACCGCGGGGATGATCGACAGGATCGCGGTCGCGAACACCGCCGCGACCTGCGTGCGCGTGAAGCTGGAGATCAGTTGGCCGAAGCCGGTGGTGGCCGCGACATAGAACAGGGTGGCGAGCGCCAGTACCCAGAACGAGCCCTTGATCGGCACCGCGAACACGGTCAGCGCGACCATGACCAGCATGGCGAAGGAGGCCATCGCCACGGCGATGTAGGGCAATTGCTTGCCGAACAGAAACTCGAAACGGCTGATCGGCGTCGAACGGAAGTTGGCGATCGAGCCGGTCTCCTTTTCGCGCACCACGCCGACCGCCGACATGATCGCCGGGATCAGGATCAGCATCAGCATGATGACGCTCGGCACCATCGCGTTGGCGCTCTTGAAATCCTGATTGTAGCGGAAGCGCGTCTCCATCGTGAACGGCGGCGGCGCGTGGCTCGACGCGGCGTGAGCGGTGGCGAAGGTCTGCATGTACTGGGCCGCGAGGCCGGTGACATAGCCGCGCGTCGTCTCCGCCCGGAACGGCATGGCGCCGTCGAGCCAGACCGACAATTCGGGCACCCGTCCGGCCATCAGGTCGCGGCCGAAGGAAGGCGGAATTTCGAGCGCGAACTGAAGCTCGCCGCGTCGCAGGCGTTCGTCGAGTTCGGTCGCGGAGCGGATCGGCGGCCGCTCGTCGAAATAGCGCGAACTGGAGAAGGCTTCGATCAATTGCCGGCTCTCCATCGACTGGTCCTGGTCGAAGGCCGCGAAGGTCAGGTTCTCGACGTCGAAGGAGATGCCGAAGCCGAACGCCAGCATCAGCAAAAGCGGCCCCAGAAAGGCGAAGCTGAGCCGGATTGGATCGCGCAGCAGCTCCATCATCTCGCGCCGGGTGCAGGCCCACAGACGGCGCGGATCGAAGCGGCGGGCGACGGCGGCTGGCCGCTGCGCCGCCACGGCGACCGTCGCCGCGGGCTGCGCCGGCGCGTCCGTGGTCCCGGCGGCCTCCTTGAGACAGGCGATGAAAGCGGCCTCAAGCGTGTCGGCGCCGTGTTCCCGCACCAGTTCCTGCGGCGTGCCGACCGCCAGCACCCGGCCCGCGTGCATGAAGGAGATGCGGTCGCAGCGCTCCGCCTCGTTCATGAAGTGCGTCGACAGGAAGATGGTGACGCCGTCGTCGCGCGACAGATCGATCAGCGTGCGCCAGAAGGCGTCGCGGGCGATCGGATCGACGCCCGAGGTCGGCTCGTCGAGGATCAGCATCGCCGGGCGGTGCAGCACGGCGACGGCGAGTTGCAGGCGCTGACGGATGCCGAGCGGCAGGGCGTCCGGGCGCTCATCGACCACGTCCTTGAGGTCGAAGCGGGTCAACAGCTCCGCGATCCGGACCGGAATCTCGGCTTTCGGCAAATGGTAGAGCTCGGCGTGCAGCACCAGATTCTGGCGCACCGTCAATTCGCTGTAGAGCGAGAAGGCTTGCGACATGTAGCCGACGTTGCGGCGCGTCTCCATGTCGTCGGCGGCGAGCGGCTGGCCGAACAGCTTCGCCACGCCCTCGCTCGCCGGCAACAGGCCCGTCAGCATCTTCATCGTCGTCGATTTGCCGCAGCCGTTGGAGCCGAGAAATCCAAAAATCTCGCCGCGACCGATGCGGAAGCTGACATGGTCGACGGCGACGAAATCGCCGAAGCGGCGGGTCAGGCCCTCGGCCTCGATCGCCGGCGTCGCGTCGTCGCTTACGACGCGGGGTCGCGGCACCACCTCGCGATGCTGCGCGCGCTTGGCCTCCGGCAGCAGCGCGACGAACGCGGCCTCCAGCGTCGTCTCGCCGGCACGCGCGCGCAGTTCGGCCGGCGTGCCGGTGGCGATCGCCTTGCCGTCGTCCATCGCCACCAGCCAGTCGAAACGCTCGGCTTCCTCCATATAGGCGGTGGCGATGATGACGCTCATGCCGGATCGCCGGGCGCGAATGGTGTCGATCAGGTCCCAGAACTGGCCGCGCGAGAGCGGGTCGACGCCCGTCGTCGGCTCGTCGAGCACGAGCAGGTCGGGATCGTGGATCAGCGCGCAGCACAGCGACAGTTTTTGCTTCATGCCGCCGGAGAGCTTTGCGGCGGGCCGCCCCGCGAAGGGGGCGAGCCCGGTCGCCGTGAGCAGCTCATCGATCCGCTCGCGGCGCTCGGCGGCGTCTTGCCCGAACAATCGCGCGTGAAAGTCGATGTTCTCGAATACCGACAGCGTGGGATACAGGTTGCGTCCCAACCCCTGCGGCATGTAGGCGATGCGGCCGCGCCGCGCCTCCCGCTCGGCGGTGACGCCGAGATCGCCGCCGAGCGCGTGGACGCGGCCATGCTGGATCGTCCGCACGCCGGCGATCAGCGCGAGCAGGGTCGATTTGCCGACCCCGTCCGGGCCGATCACGCCGACCATGCGGCCGGCCGGGATGTCGAGCGTCAGCGCGTCGAGGGCCGTCACCTTGCCGTAACGCTGCGTGACGCTTTCGAGCCGGGCGGCAGAGCCGGCGTCGCTCATGGCAGCTTCACGGCGAGCGTGTCGGGCCAGGTCGCGGAGGCAGAAGTGCGGACGAAGCCGAGACCCCGCACGCCGGTCTTCACCCGCCGGTGGTACTTGGCGAGCAGCGCGGGATCGAGCTGGAGCTTGACGCGGAACACCAGCTTCTCACGCTCCTCGGCGGTCTCGACCGTCTTGGGGGTGAACTGCGCGTCGGCGGCGACGAAACTCACCGTCGCGGGAATCACATATTGCGGGACGGGATCGAGAATGATCCGCGCCTCGTCGCCGAGCGCGAGCTGGCCGGCTTGCGCGGCCGGCAGGTAGATCGTCATGTAGACGTCAGACAGGTCGAGGATGGTGACGACGCGGGTGCCGGCGGCGACCACTTCGCCCGCGCGGGCGAGCAGGTACTGCACCCGACCGCTGCGCGGCGCGACCAGGACCAGATCGACCAGGATGGCCTTGACCTGCTCGGCATCGGCCTCGGAGGCGCGGATGGCGAATTCGGCCTGATCGCGCTGCGCCTGCGCCGCGCGCAAGGCGGCGTCGGCGGCCTCGGCCTTGGCGGTGCGCTGCTCCTCGATCTGCTTGCTGAGATAGCCCTTCGTCGCGAGCTCCTTGCCGCGCTCGGCATCGGTCCGGGCCAGCAACTGGTCGCTCTTGCGCTGGGCGATCAGGGCCTCGGCCTCGGCCAGCGCCTGCCGCGCCCGCAGCACCTGCGCCTGCGCCGCCCGGAACTGGGCCTCGTATTCCGGCGAACTGATGCGGGCGATCACCTGGCCGGCGGTGACCTCGTCGCCTTCCTTGACGGTGACCTCCGCCAGCCGGCCGGCGTATTTCGACGACACGTCGATCTGCGTCGCCTCGATGCGGCCGTTGGTCTTGACGATGCCGCTTGGCATCGTATCGCCCCGCAGCCGCTCGATCAGCGCCTTGATGCGCGATTGCGCCTGCGCGCCCGGCGCCGCCACAACGAGAACGGCAAAAATGGCCGCCGTGACGGCGCAAAGGCGACGCATCATAAGTCTCCGAAGGCAGCAAAACGAAAACGGGCTCGGCTCTGTCATTAGAGCACGAACCCGAGCGGTGGGAACCGATTCTGGAAAAGATCTTGTTCAAACCAAGGTCGCGGCGGGATGCCGCCGCGACCGGACATCATCCCGCATTCGAAATATCGCTGGTCCGCGCGCCTAACGCGGCTGCATCCGCGCGCCGGCGTCGATATCGATCGTCGTGGCGTTGAGATAGGCATTCTCGGCGATGTGCCGGACCAGGGCGGCGAACTCGTCGGGTTGCCCCATCCGGTTCGGATACAGGATCATGCGGTCGACGATCGACTGCGACACTTTCGGCGGCATGCCGGCGACCATGCCGGTGTCGAACAATCCCGGCGCGATGGAGACGACCCGGATGCCGTATTCGGCGAGATCGCGCGCCACCGGCAGGGTCAGGCCGATCACGCCCGCCTTGCTGGCGCTGTAGGCGGCCTGGCCGACCTGGCCCTGCGACGCCGCGCCCGAAGCGGTGTTGATGATGACGCCGCGCTCCCCGCTCGCCCCCTCCGGAGCGTTGCGCGTCATCGCCAGCGCCGCGAAGCGGATGATGTTGAAGGTGCCGGTGAGGTTGATGCCGATCACCTTGTTCCAGGTCGCCAGCGCAAACGGCTGCCCCTTCGAGGACACCGTCTTGGCGGCGTCGGCCACGCCGGCGCAATTGACGGCGACATGCACCGCGCCGAACGCCGTGATCACCGCATCCAGGCCGGCGCTGACGCTGGCCTCGTCGGCGACATCGACGACGCGGCCGAGCGCATCGCCGCCGAGTTCACGGCAGACCTCCGCCAGCCGCGCCTCGTCGCGATCAAACGCGGCGATGCGCGCGCCCGCCTGCGCCAGCGCGATGCACGACGCCCGCCCCAGCCCCGACGCCGCGCCGGTGACGACGGCGACTTTTCCATTCAATTGCATGCCCGTTGCTCCCGCCCGATATCCGTATCAGCGCCCCAGAATGGTGATGCAGGCCACCGCTTCCTCGATGCCCTGAAGTCCGCCGCCGTTCTCGGCCAGCGCGATGCGCGCGCCCTCGACCTGCCGCGCGCCGGCTTCGCCGCGCAGTTGCGTGACCAGTTCATGCACCTGCCCGATGCCGGTGGCGCCGACCGGATGGCCCTTGGATTCCAGCCCGCCGGACGGGTTGACCGGAATGCGGCCGCCAAGCGAGGTGTCGCCGCGCTCGGAGATGACGCCACCGTCGCCGAAATCGCAGAAGCCGAGATTCTCGATCTGGATGATCTCGCCCATCGCGGTGGCGTCATGCACCTCGGCGACGGAGACGTCGCCGGGGCCGATACCGGCCTTGTCATAAGCCTTCTTCGCCGCCAGCGCGGTGCAATGCCGCTCGACTTCGGCGGGGTCGCGATCGCTGCCGGTCTGGATCACCGAGGCCAGCACGCGGATCGCGCGCCTGTCGTCGAGGCCGAGCCGCTTCAATCCGGCGCGGGTCGCGACGATCGCCGCCGCCGCGCCGTCGGAGATCGGCGAGCACATCGGCAATGTCAGGGGATAGGTGATCGGCGGCGCGCTCAGCACCTCGTCCACCGTATAGGCGTTGCGGAACTGCGACAGCGGGTTCTCCACCGAATGCCGATGGTTCTTGGCCGCGACCGCCGCCAACTGGCGCTGCGTGGTGCCGAAGCGCTTCATGTGCTGGCGCGAGAACGCGGCGTAGACATCCATGAACACGCTGTAGGGCTTGTCCGAGGTGGTGCCGTCCGGCACCTCGACGCCCTCGCCGAGCGCGAGCAGACGCTCGCGGATTTCGCCGTCGCGGCTGACATCCCAGGCGCTGTCGAACGCCTCGAACATCAGCTTGCGGTCGGTGGAGAACATTTTTTCGGCGCCGAGCGCCAGCGCGACGTCGCCCTCGTCCGCCTTGAGAAAGGTCACCGCCAGATTGAAGGCCGAACTGCCGCTGGCGCAGGCGTTTTCGACATTGACCACGGGAATGCCGCCGATGCCCATCTCGCGCAGCAGGATCTCGCCGCGGATCATGTGCTGGCGCTCCATGTGGCCCTGCGAGGCATTGGCGAAGAACGCGCCCTGGATATCGGTCTTCTGCAATCCGGCGTCGTTCAGCGCCGCATCCACCGCGTGGCGCGACAGCGTTTTCATGTCGGTGTCGAGCATCCGCCCGAACGGCGTCATGCCGACGCCGACTACATAGATGTCGTCCATCGCGTCCTCCCTGCGGCCAGAGCCGTTTCGTGCAGCTACTCGTCCTTCAGTTTCGGCAGATCGCGCAGCACCTGCGCGGTATGTTCGCCGAGGCCGGGCACGCCGGAGCGGGGCCCCGGATGCTCGCTTGAGAAAATCAGCGGCTGGGCCACATGATAATGTCGCGCGCCGTCGCTGTCGGCCACCTCGCGGAACAGGCCGCGGGCGCGGAAATGCGGATCGGCCGCCACTTCATCGAGCGAATTCACCGGCCCCCAGGGAATGCCGGCGGCATCGAGCTTGTCGGCCCAATCGGCGCGCGCCCGCGTCGCCAGCGCCGTGGCGATCTGACGTTGCAACGCTGAGGTGCGCGCGACGCGCTCGCCGCGATTGAAGCCGGCAGCTTCATCCATGTCGAGCAATTCACACAGCGGCCGCCAGAACCAGTCCTCATGCGCGATCGATAGCGTCAGCAACTTGCCGTCGCCGCATTTGAAGACGCCATAGGCCGGCTCCGCGCCGATGTCGGCGAGCGGCGCGCCGTTCATCACCGGCCCGAGCATCACCGACATCCAGGACACCAGGCCGTCGGTCATCGACACATCGATGTATTTGCCGGCTCCGGTCCGCGCCCGCTCCAGCAGCGCCGCCAGCGTGCCGACCGCCGCGAACATGCCGGACGACAGGTCGCCGACCGCGATGCTGCCCGGGTCCTCGACCGAACCCCGCTCGGCATGGCGATACAGGAAGCCGGCGAGCGCCTGATACGAAATGTCGTGCGCGGGCCGGTCGCGATACGGGCCATCCTGCCCGAATCCCGAGATCGAGACGTAAACCAGTCGCGGATTGAGCCGCGCCATCGCCTCATAACCGAAGCCGAGACGCGCCATGGTGCCGGGGCGATAGCCTTCCATCAGCACGTCGGCGGAGGCGATCAGACGGCGCAGATGCGCCTTGCCTTCGTCGCTCTTGAGATCCAGCGCCACCGACTGCTTGCCGCGATTGAGCGCGGCATGAAACGCCGGAAACTGCCGCGCCGGATCGCCGATGCCGGGACGCTCGACCAAAATCACCTCGGCGCCGAGGTCGGCCAGCAGCAGGGTCGCATAAGGACCCGGATATTGCTCGGCGAGGCTGATGACACGAATTCCAGCGAGAGGAAGGCTCATCTCAACCCCATCGTCATGACGGTGACCCGGCTTGCATTAGTCTCGCAAGTTTGTAACATAACTCGAAAAATAATCAACTAACTCCAGAGTTAATTAGGAGGAAACCATGGCGGAATCGGTGATTTACGACATTCGGAACGGCGCGATGTGGATGACGCTGAATCGTCCCGACGCTCTCAACGCGATCACGCCCGCGATGGTTTCGGGTCTCAACACGGCGCTCGACAAGGCGCAGGACTCCGATGTCCGCGCCGTCGTGCTCACCGGAACGGGCCGTGCGTTCTGCGCCGGCGCCGACCTCAAATTCGTGCGCGGCGAAGCCGGCGGCGACGAAGCCGCGCTCAGCCGTTTTCTCGATACCGTTCTTCTCATCATGAACCGGATCGAAACCTTCCCCATGCCGGTCATCGCGGCGCTGAACGGATTGACGCTGGCGGGCGGGCTCGAACTGATGCTGTGTTGCGATCTCGTGGTTGCCGCGCGCTCGGCGAGGCTCGGCGACGCGCATGCCAATTACGGGTTGTTGCCCGGCGGCGGCAGTTCGGTGCGGCTGCCGCGCAAGATCGGCCCGACCCGCGCGAAATATCTGCTTTACACCGGCGAATTCGTGCCGGCCGAACAACTCGTCGCCGCCGGGCTGGTCAACGAGGTGGTTGACGACGATGCCTTGATCGCGGCCACCGAGGCGCTGGTCGCCAAGCTCGCCAACAAGAGCCCGCTGGTGCTTCGCCGCATGAAAGCGTTGATCGATGATGGTCTCGAACAACCGGCCGCGGTGGCATTGCGGCAGGAATTGCTTGCCAGCGAAGTCCATGCCCACAGTCATGACTTGAAGGAAGGGCTTGCCGCTTTCGAGGAAAAACGCAAACCTCGCTTTATCGGCCGATGACGCCAACACGCCGCAAGGAGACACGCAAATATGAGCCAGGACACGCCGTTCGCCCGCCTGCGGCAGGTTCAAGAGGCCGCTTACCAACTCGCCCCCGCGATCAAGGAGACGTTCGACCGCGCCGGCATGGTCCCGGCCGATTTGAAGACCGTGGACGATTTGTCGCGGCTTCCCGTGCTCAAGAAGGAATCCCTGGTCGATCTCCAGCAGAAGCGGCCGCCGTTCGGCGGCCTGCTCGCCGCGAAAGACGAGGACATCGCGCGCATCTTCGTCTCGCCCGGCCCGATCAACGAGCCGTCGTTCCGGCATGATCGCGACGGCCACGGTTTCGGCACGGCGTTCGCCGCGGCGGGCCTTGGCCCCGGCGACCGCGTGCTCAACACCTGGTCGTATCACCTGGTGCCGGCCGGCCTTCTTCTCGATGAAGGACTGCGCGCGGCCGGTGCCACGGTGATCCCGGCCGGCACCGGCGGCAGCGAACTGCAAGCCAAGCTGGTGATCGACCTCGGCGTCACCTGCATCTGCGCCTCGACCGCGTTCTTCGTCACCCTCGCCGAGGCCATCGAGGCGATGGGTCACAGGCTGCCGGGCGGATGGAAGGTCAAATCGGCGCTGCTCGGCGGCGAACTCGGCGACTGGCTCGGCAAGCGCCGGCGGCTGGAAGCCAGATACGGCATCCGCACCTTCGCGGTCTACGCCACCGCCGACTTCGGCGTGATCGGTTTCGAGAACGGCGCGCAGGATGGCGGCTACGACATCCATCACGATCGCATCGTGCAGATCTGCGACCCCGTCAGCGGCGCGCCGCTGCCCGAAGGCGAGCCGGGCGAGATCGTGGTGACGACGCTGACGCCGGGCTGGCCGCTGATCCGGTTCGGCACCGGCGACGTCGCCGCCGCGACGGCGACGAATGCCGACGGCACCGTGAAGCGGATCGGCATGCTGCAAGGCCGCGTCGGCCAGGCGGTGAAGGCGCGCGAGATCTTCATCTATCCGCGCCAGCTCGAAGACCTCGCGATCTCGATTCCCGGCATCGGCCGGGCGCAGGCCATCGTCGCGCGGCCCGGGCAGCGCGAGGAGATCACGCTGCGGCTGTCGCTGTCGCCGGACGCCGACCGCGTCGCGGTGCTGGGCGCGGTGCCCGCGCGGTTCACCGCGCTGTCGCGGCTCAAGGCCGATCGCATCGAGGTGGTGAGCGCCGACGACCTGCCGGCCGACGCGCCGTTCGTGGTCGACCGCAAGGATGTCTGATCGGATTCCACTGTCAT
>JBDHSX010000035.1:0-27016 GCA_039808365.1 Xanthobacteraceae bacterium
CTGCCGGGGGCTTCTGTTTCAGATCGTAATCGCCGTGAGGCGATGGCGATTAGAAGACGCGCTGGGCGCGGACACCGAAGGTCCAGGTGCCGTTGTCCTTGGCGATCGTGCCGTTGCTCTGGCGGCCAACCATGAGGGTCTCGATGTAGCTGTACAGAACTTCACCCGAGAAGGTCAGGTTCTTGACCGGGGTCCAGCGCAGGACGGTGCCGATCTGCCAGAGGTTGCCACCCGGGTTGCAGGTGGTGATGGTCACCGGGCAAAGAGTGGACACAGCCGCCAAGGCCCGCGCGTTGTTGTTGTAACGGACCTGGGTGTACGAACCGAACAGCGAGGACGACCAGTACGGATCCCAGTTGTGGTTGAAGGCGCCGCGGAGGCCCCAAGCCTGGGTCTTCTCGATGCCGCCGTTCAGGCCAAACACGCCATCGCTCGAATAGAGGAAGGCCTGCGTGGTGCCCTTGTTACCGGCGAAGGTCCAGGTGTCGGGGCTCACGCCGCCGACCACGTAACGGCTGGCGCCGTCCGCATAGGTGACGTCGAAGTTGATCGAGTCACCGGCGCCGGTCGGCAGGTTCTTGAGCGACAGGCCGGCCGTAACCGCGAAGCCCCATGCATCGCTCGGAGCACCGTTGGCGGGGATGCCACCGTAGTAGCTCGGATGGAGGTTATGCGCGACGGCCGACACCTGGAACAGACCCCAAGCCTGGTCGACACGGATCTGACCGACGATGTCCGGAATGTTGGAGCCGGCCCAACCGTTATTGATGATGCCGCCGTTGGCATCGAGGGCGTACAACGGCGCACGGTTATACGAGTTGTAGGTGTACATACCGGCGCTGTTGAAGTAGATGCCGCTGGAGTCTTCCAACGAGACCGCCGCCGACACGCCGTTGCCGAACTGCGCAGTGTAGGCCAACTGGTTGATACCGGTCACGTCGTCCGGACCACCGATCAGGAACGAGGTGTTGTTGCCCGGATAGCCGGTCCACGGGGTCGAGAACTGCGAGATCGCCTTACCGATGGTGAACCCGGCGAACTGGATGAAGGCGTAGTAGACGCCGACACCGGTGTTGTTGCCGCCGAGGGGACCGGACGCGTCGTCAACGCCGGCACGGACCGCGCTGCCGGTCGTCCAGTTGAAGGTCACATCGAAGTAGGTGCGGACCACGCCGTATTCGGTGGCGGTGCGCGTGTCGATGTTGATGTCCTGACGGGCGCGGGCGATGTAGGTCTGGTTGGCGCGGGTGGTGTTGCCCTGACGCGGCAGGTCATAGGCGCCCGACGCGTTGAACGAGGTGTCGGCGCGCAGATAGCCGCCCAGCTTGATGCAGGTATCGGTGCCGGGGATGTAGTAGAAGCCGGCGCCGTACAGGGAGCACACCTTCACGTATTCGACCGCCTTGGCCTTCAACGGAAGATCCGCCGCCTGCGCTCCACCCAGTGCGACCAGGGTCGCAGCCGAGCCGAGGATAAGGCTCTTCGCAATGTTCATGTAAACCTCCAAGTTTGCTCTTTAGGGAAGGTTCCGGATCCGCTGGGTGAACCACCCGAAGACTAGGTTCCCTTAGTCCCTGACTTAACCGCTTGATCCGTTCGCGCCTTCGGACACTCCCGCGAAACGCGAGGGACTTAAGCGAACCACCTAACGGGACGACCTCGGGATGCCCCCCTCCGTCGCTTCAATCACAATTACCCAACGGCCATGAACACGCAACAAAGGAACGCCTCAGAATGGGACCAATCCGGCCGTTTTTGGGTCTGTGTTGCACAAATAACACGCGAGCGTGATCGCACCACACTCGCAAAGCATTGATAAATAAATAATTTTTTCACCATCCCGGTGGAACTCGTGGCCCGAGGGCCAGGTCGCCCGCCGGAACCGGCACCGCGCGCGGGCCTTGCCGGCCGCCGATGCGAGCCTCGGAACCGCCGAATCGGACCCGCGCCGCCAGCCTCCTCCATCTATAGAGTGTCGGACCCCGATGGCGCCGCGCCGATGGCGGATTAAGTCGCGCCCGGACCCGTTCAAGACCCACGTGACCCTTGCGGGGCGACGCCGGGTCAGGCATATCGGGGGCCGATGGAGATATGGCCGAGTGGCTGAAGGCGGCGGTTTGCTAAACCGTTATAGGGTTGTAAAGCCCTATCGAGGGTTCGAATCCCTCTGTCTCCGCCACCCTGCGCCTTCGGCTTCGGGTGGCAGGCCATCGCAAGCCGAAGGCATAGGGTGACCTCCCGAAGCTGCGACGCAGCGCAGGGGCAACGCCCGCGGTGATAAACCATCCTGCCTGCATCCGACCGGCCCTCGACGCCATCGATTCTCCGGAGTGATTCCCATGAACCGTAAACAGCGACGGGCGGCGGCCACCGCCGGAACCGGCGGTTCCTCGTCCGCAGCCGGCGACGACGCCCGGCACGGCGAGGCGCTGTTCCGGCAGGCCCTGCAACTGCATCAGTCCGGGCGGCTCGCGGATGCCGAGGTGCTTTACCGCAACGTCCTGGCGCTGGCGCCCCGCCACGCCGGCGCGCTCAATTATCTCGGCGTGCTGCATCACCAGACCGGGCGCAGCGAGGCGGCGGCGGCGTTGATCCGGCAGGCGATCGCCGCCGACCGCGACAATGCCGAGCCGCGCTACAGCCTCGGCCTGATTCACGCCAGCCTCGGCCAGGACGCCGACGCCATCACCCAGACCCGCCGCGCGCTGAAACTCGATCCCGATCACGTCGAGGCCCGGACCAATCTCGGCGTGCTGTTGCTGCGCCAGGGCCAGCCGCGCGAGGCGACCGAGCATCTCGCGCGCGCGCTCGACCTCGCGCCGTCGCCGCGCGCTTATGAAAACCTCGCGCAGGCGCTCGTGGAGGACGGCCGCGCCGATGAGGCGATCGACGTCGTGCTGCGCGGCTTGCGCGACGGCGGCAGCGGCAATCTCAAATCGATCTTCGTGATGATCGCGCAGGCGTTCGATCCCGCGGCCGCCGCGCGGCATCACGGGTTTCGCGCGGCGCTGGCCCGCGCGCTGACCGAGCCGTGGTGCCGGCCGCGCGATCTCGCCCGGCTGTGCTGCCGGATCTTGGCGCTGCAGGGCGAGAGCGCGCCGGATCAGAATGCGGACGACGATCCGCTGCTGGCGGCGCTGCTGACCACGACGCCGGTGGTCGATCTCGACCTCGAACGTCAGCTCACCGCCGCCCGGCGCGCGCTGCTCGACGGCGCGCACGCCGATGCCGCCGCGCCGGACGATCTGCTTGGCTTCGCGATCGCGCTGGCGCGGCAGTGCTTCATCAACGAATATGTTTTCGCGATCAGCGACGACGAGGCGCGCAAGGTCCGGGCGTTGAATGACTCGATCACTGCGAAGCTCGCGGCCGGCGGCGCCGTCGCGCCGATGGCGATCGCGCTCAGCGCCGCCTATGGCCCGCTCCATGCGCTTGCTGACAGCGAGCGGTTGGCGCGGCGACCGGACATGGCGCCCATCGCGGCGCTGATCACGCAGCAGATCCGCGAGCCACGGACGGAGCGCGAGATCCGCGCGACGATCCCGGCGCTGACGCCGATCACCGACGCCACCTCGACGGCGGTGCGCGCGCAATACGAGCAAAACCCCTACCCGCGCTGGAGCGCGCCGGTCGCCGACCGGCCGCCGCTCGCCCTCGATCACTACATCCGCGCCCGCTTTCCCGCCGCCCCCTCACGCGCCATCGGCGAACGCCCGATCGATCTTCTGGTCGCCGGATGCGGCACCGGCATGCACGCCATCGAGCGCGTCATCCAGTTCCGGCCGCGCCACACCCTCGCCATCGATCTCAGCCTGAGCAGCCTGAGCTACGCCGCGCGGAAAAGCCGCGAGGCCGGGCTGACCGCGATCGAGTTCGCCCAGGCCGACATTCTCGCGCTCGATGCGCTCGACCGCCGCTTCGACCTGATCGACGCCAGCGGCGTGCTGCATCACATGCGCGATCCGTTCGAGGGCTGGCGCGCGCTCGCGCGCCTGCTGCGTCCCGGCGGGCTGATGTCCGTCGCGCTGTACAGCGCGACGGCGCGGACCGCGATCCGGGCGGCGCGCGAGGTCATCGCCGCGAAGGCCTATGCGCCGACGCCGTCGGGGATTCGCGCGCTGCGCCATGACATCGCGGGCCGCGCGCCGTCCGACCCGCTCCGCGCCATCGTCGATTTCCCGGATTTTTACAGCATGAGCGACTGCCGCGATCTCTTGATGCACGTGCAGGAGCACCAGTTCAGCCTGCCCGAGATCGCCGCCTTCCTCGACGCCGAACGCTTCACGCTGCTGGGATTCGAAACCCGCGCCGAGGCGCGCTACCGTCAGCGCTTCCCCGACGATCCGGCGGCGACCGATCTCGCCAACTGGGCCCGCTTCGAGGCCGACAACCCGGCGACCTTCGCCGAGATGTATCAGTTCTGGATTCAGAAGCGGCCCGGCGGCGACTGATCGTCCGGCCGGCCGGATCCATTCAGTGGCTCGCGATCCAGGCGCGGGCGTCGCGCTGCGCGGCGGCGATCTCGACGTCGGACATCATCTCCGCCACCTCGCGCCGCAACTGCACCGCGTCAGCGCGGCCCTTCAGCGCCGCCAGATTGAACCACTTGTGCGCGGCGACCAGATCGACCAGGCCGCCCCGCCCGCTCGCCCAATACAGCCCGCGCTCGAACAGCGTGTCCGGAATGGCCGCGTCCTGCACCGGCGTGGCCGCATTCCAATCGATCGCTCCGTGAAACATGATCCTTGACCTTCTTGTTGTTGGCGCCACCCTGCTCCGAGCGCGGCCCCCGTCCAATCGTTCGATGCTTCCCCAACCGCCGTTGTCCGGCGTGTTGGGGTGACTATGACCGGTCAAATTTGAAAGGCAGTTTAAGCTTCGCGATGAATGGAATCTGAACGCCGCCGCGAGTGAATCCCGCGGCCTTCGCGAAAAGCCCCGCCATTGGCGGACTTCCTTGATTCCTGAATCGCCGATTTACGCTGTCGCTTGGCGAAGCGATAACCATCGCCGCAAGACGCGGGCGTCGCTCCCCGATCAACCGGGCGGCGCGAGGCCGGGACGATCAGAGAGACGCGGAAAGGAAAAGCGGGGAGGATAACGCCGGCGCCTGTGGCGGGCCGGCAAAAACGAGGGCGTCGGCGAGCATGTCAGGGTCGAAGTCCACCGCGGCTCGGCCGGTCGGTGGCTCTGGACCAGTGACTATCGGAGACGCGACTTCTGGAGACGCGATCTCCATGCCGTATCGAAGAATGCCCCGTCACCGAACCATTCTTCCGCCGGATCGCCCGTCGGGCGCATGAGCGCCCCGTGTCACGATCCGGCTGGCTGACCTGATGTCTCGCCGACACCCTCTCCCGTCGACCTGAGCTGCCGACCGGATCCGCCTTGAGGCGGATGACAATCTGGCGGCTCGTGTGACGTCGCCGGCGACACGCCGGCAATTGTTCCAGAAGCAAACTTACTTCGCGGCCTTCTTCTTGGCGGTCTTCTTCTTGGCGACCTTGCGGGTCTTCTTCGCGGTCTTCTTCGCCGCGGTCTTCGTCGCCTTCTTGACCTTCTTCACGGCCTTCTTGGCTTTCGCCTTCTTCGCAGTCTTCGCCTTCTTAGCCATATTGCCCTCCTGATTAGTGAGATGGCTTGATCGCTGCGTGCACTCGGGAATCGAAATGCACTTCATCCCGCATACACCAACACATGCGAAAAAACAGCGTCCTGCTTAAGGAAGTGTTGATGAAAGGATGGCAGCGCCGCGCACGCGTCGCGACCGGCGCGCATCGTTGCGCCGTCACGCGCGATGCAAGTAGTGCCTGCGAAATCGACGTCGGCAAATGTCAAGATTGAAGGAAATGCTTGTGCCGCAGATAGATTCGTAACACGACGCGAAAATTTTTCGCGCGCGTCGCCGCGTGCGGCGACTCACTGCGGCCGATCAAAACCGCAAGCGCGGACTCTGAGTCGCGAATTTTGGCAAACAAAAAATTTTTAGCGAAACGCGCGTTCCGAACCTTCGCGGTTTCTCAAACCGCGATTTTTTTGCCAGCCCTTCGCGCTGATTCGCGGTCGCGCTTTTCCGTTTCATCGCCGCCGCATCGGTCGGCGACCAGCCGTCGGCGCGTTACAAACCGAGCTTGCTCTTGATGAGATCGTTGACCGCTTGCGGGTTGGCCTTGCCGCCGGACGCCTTCATCACCTGTCCGACGAACCAGCCGGCGAGCGCGGGCTTGGCTTGCGCCTGCGCCACCTTGTCGGGATTGGCGGCGACGATCGCATCGACGATCTTCTCGATCGCGCCGAGATCGGTGACCTGCTTCATGCCGCGCGCTTCCATCACCGCGCGCGGATCGCCGCCCTCGTTCCAGACGATCTCGAACAGATCCTTGGCGATCTTGCCGGAGATGGTGCCGTCGCCGATCAGGTCGACGATGGTCGCGAGTTGCGCGGACGACACCGGCGAGGCGGCGATGTCCTTGCCTTCCTTGTTGAGACGGCCGAACAGTTCGTTGATCACCCAGTTGGCGGCGAGCTTGCCGTCGCGCGCCTTGTCGGCGAGCGCCGCCAGCACGGCTTCGTAAAAATCGGCGCTCTCGCGCTCGCTCACCAGCACCGCGGCGTCGTAGGGCGTCAGTCCGAACGCGCCGATGAAGCGCGCCTTCTTCTGGTCCGGCAGTTCCGGCAGCGCGGCGGCGAGTTCCTCGACGAAATCTTGCGAAAACTCCAGCGGCAGCAGGTCGGGATCCGGGAAGTAGCGGTAGTCGTGCGCTTCCTCCTTGGAGCGCATCGAGCGCGTCTCGCCGCGGCCCGGATCGAACAGCCGGGTTTCCTGCTCGATCACGCCGCCGTCCTCGATGACGCCGATCTGGCGCCGCGCTTCATACTCGATGGCCTGGCCGATGAAGCGGATCGAGTTGACGTTCTTGATCTCGCAGCGGGTGCCGAACGGCTCGCCGGGCCGCCGCACCGAGACGTTGACGTCGGCGCGCAGACTGCCCTTCTCCATGTCGCCGTCGCAGGTGCCGAGGTAGCGCAGGATGGTGCGCAGCTTGGCGACATAGGCCTTGGCCTGCTCGGACGAGCGGATGTCCGGCTTGGAGACGATCTCCATCAGCGCGACGCCGCAGCGGTTGAGGTCGACATAGGACAGGGTCGGGTGCTGGTCGTGCAGCAGCTTGCCGGCGTCCTGCTCCAGATGCAGCCGCTCGATGCCGACGGTGACGCTGTCGCCGTCGTCGAGATCGACCAGCACCTCGCCCTCGCCGACGATCGGCGACTTGTACTGGCTGATCTGATAGCCCTGCGGCAGATCCGGATAGAAGTAGTTCTTGCGGTCGAACACCGAGCGCAGGTTGATCCGCGCCTTGAGGCCGAGGCCGGTGCGCACCGCCTGCGCGACAGCCTCCGCGTTGATCACCGGCAGCATGCCGGGCATCGCCGCGTCGACCAGCGAGACGTGCGTGTTCGGCTCGCCGCCGAACTGCGTCGACGCGCCGGAGAACAGTTTGGCGTTGGAGGTGACCTGGGCGTGGATTTCCAGGCCGATCACCATTTCCCAATCGCCGGTGGCGCCCTTGATGAGCTTCGCGGGTTTGACGGGTGCGTTCATGGGAACGGGTTCTACAATGGACCGCACGGCGAGAAAACCCCGGTCACTCCAGGATCGTCATTGCGAGGAGCATAGCGACGAAGCAATCCAGGGGCCGCGAAGGAAGACTGGATTGCTTCGCTTCGCTCGCAATGACGAGGAAGACCGGTGGCGGGACTACATGCTCTTCAGGAAATCCCGCAGCGTCGGGTTGATGCGCAGCGCGTCGCGGCCGGCCGCGATCACCTCGTCCACCTGCTGCTGCGGCAGGTGGAAGCGGGTCGGCACATTGCCGAGTTCGGTGGCGCGCGCCGGGTCGAGCTGGTCGAAGCCGACGCGGCCGACGAAGAATTTCAGGTCGCGGCAGTTCCAGTTGGCCGGCGCGCCGTAGCGCTTGCGGTCGGCCGCCGACAGGCCGCAGCGCCAGCGCACCAGCGCGTTCTGCCAGTCGGACATGGTGCGTTCGAACGCGGTGAAGCTGGCGCCGACGCTGGCGTCGATGGTGGTGTCGATGGCCGCCTTGACCAGATCGACGCCGGTGGGGCCGTCGGCGCTGCGCACCCAGTCGCCCGACAGCCCGGCCTTGGCATCGACCACCAGGAACATCGAGCGCCGCAGCCGGACCGCCTGCTCCGGTTTCAGCGGACCATAGGGCGTATCCGAGGATTCCCGCGCGATGGTGAAGCCGGCCAGCCCGTAATTGTCGACCAGTCCGCCGTCCAGCAGCTTGATGTAGGGCACCTTGCCCTCGCGATAGCGCATGATGGCGCTGGCGAAGGAGCGCAGCATCGGCGAGGCGTTGCGGTCGGCGGCCGAGCGCGTGATCCATTGCGGCAGCGGATCGTTGCAGGTGCCGGGATAGGCTTTCACCACGATCGGCGCGAAGGCCACCGGCACGGCGGCGGACGCCGCCACCGCGTTCGACAGCGGAAACTTGGTCAGGTCGCTGCAGATCGCGGTGAAGGCGGTGGCGCCGAACACGAACGGCACGCGGTTATAGATGTCGGAGGCGTTGATCCAGACCCGCGGCGCGCCGATCTCGCGAAACTCGCCATAGGTGGCGCCGTGAAACAGGTTGCGGTCCAGCCACTGGGTGAGACCCTGCTGATCGTTGATGCCGCCGCCCAGCGCGCGGCCCATGGTGGCCAGCGACAGCGTGGTGTTGAGCCCCTCCTCCGCGTTCTGCAACAGGAAGCGCTCGCGGAAATCCGCCAGCGCGGCGCGCTTCTTCAGGCCGTAATAGGCCGCCATCACCGAACCGCCGGACACGCCGGAGATGAAATCGAGCCGGTCGAGCAGCTTGTCGCGGGCGTGCGGCACCGGGATGCGATCGAACTCCGACAGCACGCCGAAGGAAAACGCCGCCGCGCGGGTGCCGCCGCCGGAGAAGGCCAGCCCGACCAGGAGGTCGTCGCCGTCGGCGGCTTCTTCCTTGAAATTGAGATGGAGCTTGTCGACCACGCTGCCGTGGGCCGGCTCGTTCACCGGCTCGTTGTGCACCGAGGCGCAGCCGCCCAGCCACAGGCTGACCGCCATCGCGCCAAGAAATCGTGACCACCGCATGATCGACCGCCCTTCCCTCGTGGCGGTTATCGCCCCTGCGCGGTTAACCGGTGTACAAGATGGCGGCATCGTGGCAAGGACAAGGCGTCATGGTTAATCCGGCGACGATGAGGGCAACTGAAATGAGTTCCCTCGGCGCTGCGTCCCTAGGCCCACCACCGCGCCGGCGTGAAGCGGCCGGCGGCCTGCTCGATCACCTCGCCGAGCGAAAACAGCGTCTCCTCGTCGAACGGGCGGCCGATCAGTTGCAACCCGAGCGGCAGGCCTTGCGCGTCGCGGCCGGCGGGCACCGCGATGCCGGGCAGCCCCGCCATGTTGACGGTGACGGTGAAAATGTCGTTGAGGTACATCTCGATCGGATCGGCCCCGGTCTTCTCGCCGATGCCGAACGCCGCCGACGGCGTCGCCGGGGTCAGGATGGCGTGGACGCCTTGCGCGAAACAGTCCTCGAAATCCTTCTTGATCAGCGTCCGCACTTTTTGCGCGCGCAGATAGTAGGCGTCGTAGTAACCGGCCGACAGCACGTAAGTCCCGATCATCACCCGCCGCTTGACTTCGGCGCCGAAGCCGCTCGCGCGGGTGTTCTCGTACATCTCCACGATGTTCCTGCCGTCGACCCGCGCGCCGTAGCGCACGCCGTCATAGCGCGCGAGGTTCGACGAGGCCTCGGCGGGGGCCACGATGTAATAGGCCGGCAGCGCGTATTTGGTATGCGGCAGCGACACCTCGACCAGTTCTGCGCCGGCCGCCTTCAACCACTCCGCGCCCTGCGACCATAGCCGGTCGATCTCGGCGGACATGCCGTCGAGGCGGTATTCCTTCGGAATGCCGATGCGCAAACCCTTCACCGATCCGCCCACCGCCGCCTCATAGTCCGGCACCGCGCGATCGACGGAGGTGGTGTCCCTGGGATCATGGCCGGCCATCGAGCGCAGCAGGATCGCCGAGTCGCGCACGGTGCGGGCGAACGGCCCGGCCTGATCGAGCGAGGACGCGAACGCCACGATGCCCCAGCGCGAGCAGCGGCCATAGGTCGGCTTGATGCCGACGATGCCGGTGAACGCCGCCGGCTGGCGGATCGAGCCGCCGGTGTCGGTGCCGGTGGCGCCAAGGCACAGACCCGCCGCCACCGCCGCCGCCGAACCGCCGGACGAGCCGCCCGGCACCAGTTGCGCGTCAGAACCCTGCCGCCGCCATGGATTGACCACCGGGCCGAAGCACGAGGTCTCATTGGACGAGCCCATGGCGAATTCGTCGTTGTTGAGCTTGCCGAGCATCACCGCGCCGTCGCGCCACAACTGCGCGGTGACGGTGGATTCGTAAGGCGGCTTGAAGTCGCCGAGAATTTTCGAGCACGCGGTGGTGCGCACGCCGCGCGTCGCGAACAGGTCCTTGATGCCGAGCGGAATGCCGGCGAGCGGACCGACGTCGCCCTTGGCGATTTTCTCGTCGGCCGCGCGCGCCATGGCGCGGGCCTGCTCCGGCGTCTCCAGCACGTAGGCGTTGAGCGCGCGCGCGCGCTCCATCGCCGCGAGGTGCGCGTCGGTGAGCTCGACGGAGGTAAAGGTCTTGCGCGCGAGACCGTCGCGGGCCTCGGCCAGCGTCAGCGAAGTCAGGTCCGTCATTTATCAACCGGGCTGCAAAAGAAAGGAGAGAGCGTCTTGTCGTTCTTCGGATCGTCGCGGCGCGGCGGCTGCGTCATGGACTGCTCCATCGCATCGAGCACCGCCTCCATCGCCTTGTCGGGATCGGCGTCCGCGCCCTGGCGCCGCATGGCGTCGAGATAGGTCATGTAAGCCTGATAGGCTTTTTCGTCGTCGCACAGCAGGCACATCGGATCGGTCTCCCGCTCTATTCGACCACCTTGGGCACCACGAAGAAATGATCCTCGCGCGCCGGCGCGTTGGCGACCACGGCGTCGGCGATGTCGCCGTCGTTGACGATATCGTCGCGCTTCTTCATCGCCATCGGCGTCACCGAGGTCATCGGCTCGACGCCCTCGACGTTCACCTCCGACAATTGCTCGACGAACGCCAGAATGGCGTTCAGCTCGCCCTGCAGGTGCGGAACCTCGGAATCGGTGACCGCGATCCGCGCCAGATGCGCGATGCGGCGGACGGTGGCGGCGTCGACGGACATATATAAAGCCTTGTCGCGATAGGAAGGCGGAGAGCGGCGGATGCAAACGGCTCCCGCCCTATAGCAGACCGCCCTTTCGCACCGCAACCGCGCCCGCTCAGGCCGACAGCGCGCGCAGCCGCAGCAAGGCGTCGTCCGCCAGCGCGCGGACGAGGTCTTCGGCGGGCTGTTCGCGGCCGAGCGCCACCGCCTGCCCGGCCCACAGATTGGTGAAATCGGCGCGGCCGATCTTTTCCGCCGCCGCCTTCAGCGGCCCGAACGCCGCCGAGGCGTGCGGGAATCCCGGCCCTTCCGCCGTCACCGGACCCAGTTCGCGCATGGCGCGGTTGACGATGCCGCGCGCGGCGCGCCCGGTCATGACGTTGGTGATGGCGGTCGCGCCGTCGTCGCCCTTCGCCAGATTGTCGCGGATGATGGCGCTGACCCTGGATTCCGGCGTGCGCAGCAACGCGGTGCCGATCTGCACGCCGGCCGCGCCGAGCGCGAACGCCGCCGCGATGCCACGCCCGTCGGCGACGCCGCCGGCGGCGATCACCGGCACGCGCACCGCATCCGCCATCTGCGGCACCAGCGCGAAGGTGCCGGGCTGGGTGGCGATGTCGGACGTCAGGAACATGCTGCGATGGCCGCCCGCCTCCGCGCCCTGCGCGATGACGGCATCGACGCCGCGCTCGGCGAGCCACACCGCCTCCCTGACGATGGTGGCCGAGGCGATGACGACGCAGCCGGCGTCCCTGACGCGCTTCAGCAGGCCCGGCTCCGGCAGACCGAAATGGAAGCTCACCACGTCCGGCCTGACCTCCTCCACCACCTCGCACATCGCGGCGTCGAACGGCGCGCGGGCGGCGGACGGCAGCGGCATCGCCGGGTCGAGCTGCAACTCCTTATAATAAGGCGCGAGACGCTCGCGCCACGCCGCCACCTTGTCGGCGTCCGGCACCGTCGGGGTGTGGGCGAAGAAATTCATCGACACCGGCGCCGACACCTGCTGGCGGAAGATGTTGACCTGTTCGCGCGCCTTGTCCGCCGACAGCATGGCGCAGGGCAGCGCGCCGAGCGCGCCCGCCTTGGCGGCGGCGATCGCCAGTTCGGTGTCCATCGCGCCCGCCATCGGCGCCTGGATGATGGGGAGATCGACCTTCAGGAGGTCGAGCAGTCGGCGGTCGGGCCACATGGCGGCAATCCTCGATTGATGCGCTTTGTATTCCACTTTGCGGCGGCGATGTCACGGCCCCGGGGATGCGACCTTCGGCGGCGAAGAAGGGTGTCCGGCGTCCGCCGCCGTGATATGCGAAAGCCATGACCGCTCCCGTCCTGCCCCTGACCGAAGCAGCCCAGCACTGGCCCGCGCGCGGCGCGCTGATCGGCCTCGACCTCGGCACCAAGACCATCGGCGTCGCGGTGTGCGATCCCGACCGCCGGCTCGCCACCGGCGTCGAAACCATCAAGCGCACCGCCTTCACCGCCGACGCCGCGCGGCTGATCGCGCTGGCGCAGGCCCGCCGCGCCGCCGGCTTCGTGCTCGGCCTGCCGATCAACATGGACGGCAGCGAGGGGCCGCGCGCGCAATCGACCCGCGCCTTCGCCCGCAACCTCGCCCGCCTCACCGATCTCGCCATCGGGCTGTGGGACGAGCGGCTGTCGACGGCGGCGGTGGAGCGCGAACTGATCGCGCTCGACGCGAGCCGCGCCAAACGCGCCAAGGTGATCGACGAGCACGCCGCGATCTTCATCCTGCAAGGCGCGCTCGACCGCCTCGCCGTGCTGAACCGTTAGCATGGGGTTGCGAGGCTTGATCAATGATTTTCCCCGTCATTGCGAGGAGGCGAAGCCGACGAAGCAATCCAGTCCTTGCTCGTGGCCTTCTGGATTGCTTCGCTTCGCTCGCAATGACGATATTCAAGGGCTGATGCCATATGCTGACGGTGGTCGCCTCGCTCATCCCGGTGTTCCTGCTGATCGCGCTCGGCTACGCGCTGCGGCGCATCCTGCTGAAGCAGGACGCGTATTGGGTCGGGCTGGAGCAACTGGTCTATTACGTGCTGTTTCCGGCGCTGCTGATCGAGACGCTGGGCCGCGCCGACCTCGCCTCGGTGCCGATCGCCGGCGTCGGCGGCGCGATGCTGTTGTCGGTGCTGATCATGGGCGCGCTGTGTCTGGCGCTGCGTCCGCTGCTGGCGCGCCGGCTGGCGCTGAGCGGGCCTTCGTTCACCTCGCTGTTTCAGGGCGCGACGCGCTGGCAGACCTTCGTGGCGCTCTCGGTGGTCGGCAACATGCTCGGCAACGCCGGCCTGGCGGTGGCCTCGGTGGCGATGGTGGCGATGATCCCGGTGCTCAACGTGATGAGCGTGTCGGTGCTGGCGCGCTTCGCCTCGCCGCATAAAACCTCGTCGCGGGCCACGGCGCTGGCGATCGCCAAAAACCCGTTCATCTGGGGCTGCCTGATCGGCATCGTCATCAACATCGCCCGGCTTCCGATCCCGACGCCACTCTACGACTTCGCCGGGTCGCTCGGCCGTTCCTCGCTGGCGATCGGCCTGCTGGTGGTCGGCGCGGGCCTGCAACTCGACGGTTTGAAACGCCCCAACGCGGCGGCGGCGCTGACGGTGGCGCTCAAGCTGGTGGCGATGCCGGTCATCGCCATCGCGCTCGGCCGCGGCTTCGGCCTGTCGGGCGACAATCTGGTGGTGGTGGCGTGCTGCGCCTCGGTGCCGAGCGCATCGAACGCTTACGTGCTGGCGCGGCAGATGGGCGGCGACGCGCCGCTGCTGGCGCAGATCCTGGTGCTGCAAACCGTGGCCGCGGCCTTCACCATGCCGCTGTTCATCGCGCTTGCCGGCTGACCGCCATTCCCTATTGCGACGCCAGCCACATCGTCTGAATGGTGGCGGCGAGGTTGTTCAGGCCGTGCAGCACGATGGTCAGCCAGGTCGAGCCGGTGCGATAGCGCAGATAGCCGAACAACAGCCCGATGCTCATGATCTGGCCGAAGAAGAAGGCGTCATATTGCAGGTGCATCGCGGTCCACACCAGCGATGACAGCACGATGGCGCCGGCCGGCCGCAGGAACGACTCCGACCAGCCGCGATAGAGGAATCCGCGCGCGAAAAATTCCTCGGTGAGCGGCGCCGCGACGCAGAAGGCGATCGGCAATAGCCACAGCGAATTGTCGGCCCTGGCCGACTTCAGCACCTCGACCATGAAGCCCGAGGTGCTCTCGTGCCCGACCGCGCTCGACAGTTGCTCCCACGCGCCGACCAGCACGACCCACGCCACGAGGCCGAGGAGGAACGCCCGCCATGTCGGCCAGCGCAGTCCGAGATAGTCGGAAAACGTTATGCCGGTGCGGCGCGTCGCGATCCAGATCGCCAGCATCACCGCCGGCAGGCCCATGATGACCGACAGCGAGATCGCGATGCCGCTGCTTGAGACCGCGAGCAGCGTCGCGTTGTCGAAGCCGCCGCCGCGCCATGCCAGCCAGGCGACGACCGCCGCCTGTCCGAGAAACATCGCGGCGAAAATGAACAGGCCCCACAGGCTGGTGCCGATGAATCCCCACGCCCGCCGTGGCGGCGCTGGCGAAGACGGAACGATTTCGCTGGGAAGCGTGTCGCTGGGAACGGTGCTCATGGCGACACTGTGCTGGCGATTTCTTACCAAACCATGGCCGGCACGCGGAGAACACTCATACATCAGCCGTCATTGCGAGGAGCGAAGCGACGAAGCAATCCAGTCCTCGCTTCGTGGCCTTCTGGATTGCTTCGCTCCGCTCGCAATGACGAAAGGAATACGCCATCCCCTCACCCCAGCGCGCGCTCCAGCAGGCGGCGGCTGGCGGCGGCGCCGAGGTCGGCCGCGCCGTAGAGGTTGCCGTGAGAGGCTTCGAGCCTTGTCGCGGCGAACAGTTCGGCGTGCGCCGGCGACACCTCGCGCAGGGCGGCGGCGGCCGCGAGCAGCGCCAGCCGCTCCACCGCGAGCCGCGCCATGCGCTCGACATCGGGCCTTCGGAACGACTTGGCGACAAAGCCCAGCGTCTCCCTGGCGCCCGGCAGGTCGCCGGCCTGCGCGGCGAGATCGGTCATCACGACTTCCGCGCCCTCGGCCTCGCGCGACAGCGCGCGCAGCACGTCGAGGCACATCACGTTGCCGGAGCCTTCCCAGATGGCGTTGACCGGCGCCTCGCGATAGTGTCGCGCCAAAACGCCCTCCTCGATGTAGCCGTTGCCGCCGAGGCATTCCATCGCCTCGTAAATGAAACCGGGCGCGCTCTTGCAGGTCCAGTATTTCACCACCGGCGTCAAAAGCCGCATGTAGGCGGCTTCGCGCGCGTCGAACGGCGCGCGGTCGAAGGCGCGGCACAGCCGCATCACCAGCGCGGTCGAGGCTTCGACATGCAGCGCCATGTCGGCCAGCACGCTCTGCATCAGCGGCTGATCGGCGAGATGCTTCTGGAACACGCTGCGGTGGCGGGTGTGGTGAATGGCGTGCGCCAATCCCGAGCGCATCAGCCCGACCGACGACAGCGCGCAATCCTGCCGCGTCAGCGACACCATTTCGATGATGGTGCGCACGCCGCGGCCTTCCTCGCCGAGCCGCAGCGCATAGGCGTTGTCGAACTCGACTTCCGACGAGGCGTTGGAGCGATTGCCGAGCTTGTCCTTGAGCCGCTGGAAGCGCAGCCCGTTGACCGATCCGTCCGGCGCGAAGCGCGGCATGAAGAAGCAGGTCAGCCCGCCTTCGGTCTGCGCCAGCACCAGGAAGGCGTCACACATCGGCGCCGACATGAACCACTTGTGGCCGGTGATGCGATAGGCGTCGCCGTCGCGCGCGGCGCTTGAGATGTTGGCGCGCACGTCGGTGCCGCCCTGCCGCTCGGTCATGCCCATGCCCATGGTCATGCCGCGCTTGGTCCACCACGGCGCGAAGGCGGGATCGTAAGCGCGGGTGCCGAGCACCGGCATCACCTTGGCCTTGAGCGCGGGATCGACGCCGAGCGCGCCGACCGCCGCCCGCGTCATGGTGATCGGGCACAGGTGCCCCGACTCGACCTGCGCCGCGATGAACAGTTTTGCGCCACGCACCACTTCCGACGCGCCGCCCGCCGCCTCGCCTCTCGCGTTCCAGGTCGAGTTATGGATTCCGGCGTGGGCGCTGTGCGCCATCAATTCATGATAGGCCGGATGAAACTCGACCTGATCGCGGCGAAACCCTCGCGCGTCGAAGGTGCGCAGCTTCGGCGTGTTCTCGTTGGCGAGGCGGCCGCGCTCGATCATCGCCGCCGAGCCCCACGCCTTGCCGAACGCGGTCAGGTCGTCCGCCGCGTCCGCGCCGCCATTGGCGGCAACGGCTTCCACCAGCGCACGGTCCTGCGCGAACAGGTTGACGTCCTCGAACGGCGGCGACTGGTTGAACACCTCGGTTCGGGCGGATGCGGCGGACAGCATGACACGGGCTCCCGGATTTTCGATCTAACTAGCCGCTAGACATCCGCCGAATTCGCGGACGGCGCAAGGTGCGGGAAAAGGTCGCAACATAACTTTTCGCGGAACCGGGTCTCGGATCGATGTGTTTTCCGATCAGCCATCCACGACCGGAGAACCCGATGCAGGCAAAATCCATCGTTACGGCCGCAATGACGGCGCTGATCCTGAGCGCCGGCGCAGCCATGGCGCAACAGGATCGCAATCAACCCGCCGCCGGTAACCAGCCTGCCGCCAAACAATCCGCGCCGGCGGAATCCCCCGACGCATCGGGACATGACGCACAGGCGGGCAAGCCTGAAACCGGGCCGAACGCCAGGCAAACCAAAGGCAAGGCCAGCGACGGCTACAAGGACGCCCACGACAAGGACAAAAAGTAAGGGGCTTGACGTCCTGGCGGAAAGACCCGCGGACTTGACCCGGCAATGATGTCGCGGCGAACGACTCCCGCGCGAAAAAAAGCCGTCAGCGCCGCGTGATCGGGAAATCGTAAGCGTCGCGGCCTGTTCCCGGCAGCGAGAAGTGCCACCATTCGAGACGATAGTTGACGAAGCCGCGGCGCGCCATCGCGGCCACCAGGATCTCGCGCCAGCGCCGCTGCCGCGGCGCGATCGCGCGCGACGCGGTGTGGGCGCGCTCATCCGAACAATCGTAACCGGTGCCCATGTCGACGCTGTTATCCGGCGCGCGGCGTGAGACGTCGGCGGTGCAGTCGCCGTAATCGGCGCGCGGATCGAACGGCGCTGCTCTCTTGAGCGGCAGTTGCACCAGCGTCAGGTCCACCGCCTTGCCCGTGGCGTGGCCGGAGCGGCGCGCGATGTAGCCGAGCTTGAACAGATCCGCCTTGCGCATCTTCGGATTATAACGGTGCTGCGCGGCGGTCTCATTGCCGTCCTGCGCCCAGGCATACATGTCCTCCACCGCACGCTGCGGACGATAGCAATCGTAGACCTTCAGCGACAGGCCGCGCGGCTTCAGGTCCTGCTGCACCTGCTTCAGCGCGAGACCGACCTTGCGGGTCACAATGCACTCGCCCGCCTCGTAGCCATCGAGCACGCGACCGACGAAATTGTTCGTGGTGGCGTAGCGCATGTCCTGAACGATGCCCGGATCGAGATCGCGCAGATAGACGAAGCCGCCCGGCAGCCCCTGCGCCATGGCCACGCCGCCCGGAAGCCCGCCTAGTCCCATGACGACGAAAGCCGCCAGCCGCCGCACAAGCCGATACGTCATCCTGAACATCTCTCGCCCGACCACCGGTTCCAGCCGACATACCGGGCTCGCACCGGTGTGAAAACGCCCCGGATTCCCCTGTCCGCACGGTTCTGGGGGATAACCCGCCGGACGCGAAAACGGCCTTGCTCCCCCCGGCACCAACGCCTATAGCTCTTGCCCGAATGATGCCCGCCGCGAAATCCAGTTTCGTCCTCCGCCACCGCCACTTGCTGGGCATCGAGGGTCTTTCGCCCGCCGACATCACCGGCCTGCTGGACCTCGCGGAAGAATACGTCGAACTCAACCGCCAGATCGACAAGAAGCGCACCAGCCTGCGCGGCCGCACCCAGGTCAACCTGTTCTTCGAGGCGTCGACCCGCACGCAGTCGTCGTTCGAGATCGCCGGCAAGCGATTAGGGGCCGACGTCATGAACATGTCGGTGGCCTCGTCGTCGATGCGCAAGGGCGAAACCCTGATCGACACCGCCGTCACCCTCAACGCCATGCACCCGGACATCCTGGTGGTGCGCCATCAGGCTTCCGGCGCGGTGGAATTGCTGGCGCGCAAGGTCGACGGCTCCGTGGTCAACGCCGGCGACGGCGCCCACGAGCATCCGACCCAGGCGCTGCTCGACGCGCTGACCATCCGCCGCAACAAGGGGCGGCTGGAAGGCTTGCTGGTCGCGATCTGCGGCGACGTCATGCATTCGCGGGTGGCGCGCTCCAACATCATCCTGCTCAACGCCATGGGCGCGCGGGTGCGGGTGGTCGCGCCCTCGACGCTGTTGCCGGTCGGCATCGAGCGCATGGGCGTCGAGGTCGCGCGCACCATGGAGGAAGGACTTCACGGCGCGGACATCGTCATGATGCTGCGGCTGCAACGCGAGCGCATGAACGGCTCGTTCGTGCCGTCCAGCGGCGAATATTTCCGCTTCTTCGGCCTCGACCAGAAGAAGCTCGCCTACGCCCGGCCCGACGCGCTGGTGATGCATCCGGGGCCGATGAATCGCGGCGTCGAGATCGATTCGCTGGTGGCGGACGGCGCGCAGTCGCTGATCCGCGAGCAGGTCGAGATGGGGGTCGCGGTGCGCATGGCGGTGCTCGAAGCGCTGGCGCGCAACCTGCCGAATGCGTGACGCCATGCCGAACAGCCAGAACACCGCCCGCCCCCTGCTCCTCCGTCACGCCCGCCTGATCGATCCGTCGCGCGATCTCGACACCCGCGGCGATCTTCTGATCGCCGACGGCGTGATCCGCGACACGCAACAGACCATCGCCCCGCCCGACGGCGCCGAGGTGATCGACTGCAAGGGCTGCATCGTCGCCCCCGGCCTGATCGACATGCGCGCCTTCGTCGGCGAGCCCGGCGCGAGCTATCGCGAGACCTTTGCGTCCGCGAGCGAGGCGGCCGCCGCCGGCGGCATCACCACCGTGATCTGCCAGCCCGACACCTCGCCGGTGATCGACAATTCCGCGACGGTGGACTTCGTGCTGCGCCGCGCCCGCGACACCGCGATCGTCAACATCCATCCGATGGCGGCGCTGACCAAGGGCATGGCCGGCGAGGTGATGACCGAGTTCGGCCTGTTGAAGGCGGCCGGCGCGGTGGCCTTCACCGACGGCGCGAAAAGCGTCACCAACGCCCAGGTGATGCGCCGCGCGCTGACCTATGCGCGCGATTTCGACGCCTTGATCGTGCATCACACCGAGGACCCGACGCTGGTCGGCGAAGGCGTGATGAACGAGGGCGAGTTCGCGACCAGGCTCGGCCTGATCGGCGTCCCCGCCGCCGCCGAGGCGATGATGCTGGAGCGCGACATCCGCCTCGTGGCGCTGACCGGCGGGCGCTATCACGCCGCGTCGGTGACCTGCCGCGACTCGCTCGACGTCCTCGCCCGCGCCAAGGACGCGGGGCTGCGCGTCAGCGCGTCGGCCTCGATCAACCATCTCGCGCTGAACGAAAACGATATCGGCCCCTACCGCACCTTCCTGAAAACCTCGCCGCCGTTGCGCACCGAGGACGACCGCGCCGCGCTGGTCGCCGCGCTCGCCTCCGGCCTGGTGGAAGTGGCGATGTCGGATCACAATCCGCAGGACGTCGAGACCAAGCGGCTGCCATTCGCGGAGGCCGCGGTCGGCGCCATCGGCCTCGAAACCATGCTGGCCGCCGGCCTGCGGCTGGTCCACAACGGCGAGATCGCCATCGCCGCGCTGCTGCGGGCGATGTCGACACGCCCCGCCGAACTCCTGAACCTGCCCGGCGGCACCTTGCGCGCGGGCCGCCCGGCCGACGTGATCGTCATCGACCCCGACGAACCGTGGGTGCTGGACCCGGCCGACCTCAGGTCGCAATGCAAGAACACGCCGTTCGACGAAGCCCGGTTCACCGGGCGGGTGCTCCGGACCATCGTCGGCGGGCGCACGGTGCATCAACCGGCGTGACGTGCCGGGAGCAATGCGCCGAGACCATGAACGCCACCCCGTCGCCATGCCCGCGCGGGCATCCAGTATTCATAGCGTCTGAAATGGAGTACTGGCATCAGTGTATACTGGATCGTCCGGTCAAGCCGGACGATGACGACGCGGCTGGATCAATGACCAAACCCTTCGACACCGGACTGGAGAGCCGATGCTGACCCCCTCCCTTGGCGTGGCCTGCCTTGCCCTCCTCGTCGGCTATCTGTTCGGCTCGATTCCGTTCGGGATGATCCTGACCCGGCTCGCCGGCGCGCCGGATCTGCGCTCGGTCGGCTCCGGCAACATCGGCGCGACCAACGTGCTGCGCACCGGCCGCAAGGGCCTCGCCGCCGCCACCCTGCTCGGCGACATGCTGAAAGGCACCGCCGCCGTGATCGTCGCCGGCCGCCTCGGGGGCCCGGACACGGCGATGCTGGCGGCGCTCGGCGCGTTTCTCGGCCACCTGTTTCCGGTGTGGCTCGGCTTCAAGGGCGGCAAGGGCGTGGCGACCTATATCGGCGTGCTGCTCGGTCTGTATTGGCCGGCGGCGCTGGCCTTCTGTGCGGTGTGGCTGATGGTGGCGTGGTTCTCGCGCTATTCCTCGGCCGCCGCGCTGGTCGCAAGCCTGCTGACGCCGCCGGCGCTGTGGCTCGACGGCCATCGCGCGCTGGCGCTGCTGTTCGCCGTGCTCACGGTGCTGTTGTGGATCATGCACCGTGCCAACATCCGGCGGCTGATCGACCGCACCGAGAGCAAGATCGGCGCAAAGGCCGGTGACAGCACGATGGCCGGCCACAACGGCGGCCCGCCGCTCGGCGGTTCATAGCACCGCATCTCATCATTGTAGGACTTCGCGAGTTGCGCGATGCTGTCCCGCAGCAGCGGGGGCGGCTTGGACAGGACTTCACCATCGACCGGCGTGACACGGCTGACCGAGCGCCAGCGGCTGGCGTGGCTGCGCCTGATCCGCAGCGACAATGTCGGCCCGCGCACCTTTCGCTCGCTGATCAATCACTTCGGCAGCGCCGAGGCGGCGCTCGCGCGGCTGCCCGACCTCGCCCGTCGCGGCGGCGCGGCGCGTCCCGGCCGCATCTGCACGGCGGAAGACGCCGAACGCGAGTTGAAGCGCGGGCACGCCATGGGCGTGACGATGGTCGCGCCCGGCGAACCCGGCTATCCGCCGCTGCTGTCGTCGATCGACGACGCGCCGCCGCTGCTCGCCATCCGTGGCCAAGCGGCCGCGCTCGCCAAGCCGATGATCGCCGTCGTCGGCTCGCGCAACGCCTCCGGCGCGGGGCTCAAATTCACGCAGGTGCTGGCGCGCGACCTCGGCGACGCCGGTTTCGTCGTGGTCTCCGGACTGGCGCGCGGCATCGATCAGGCGGCGCATCGCGCCAGCCTCGCGGCCGGCACCGTCGCGGTGCTGGCCGGCGGCCACGATCGCATCTATCCGCCCGAGCACGAGGGCCTGCTCGTGGACATCCTGCATGCCGGCGCGGCGATCTCGGAAATGCCGCTCGGTCACGCGCCCCGCGCCCGCGACTTTCCCCGGCGCAACCGGCTGATCTCCGGCGCGGCGCTCGGCGTGGTGGTGATCGAGGCGGCGCACCGCTCCGGATCGCTGATCACCGCGCGGATCGCCGCCGAACAGGGCCGCGAGGTGTTCGCGGTCCCCGGCTCGCCGCTCGATCCGCGCGCCGCCGGCACCAATCATCTCATCAAGCAGGGCGCGGCGCTCATCACCGAGGCCGCCGACGTGATCGCGGCGGTGCGCCCGATCATGGGGCGGCCGGTCGAACTGCCGATCGCGGAATCCGACGAGGCCCCGCCGGCGGATCGCGAGCCCGCCGCCGGCGAGCGGGCGCGGATCGTCGGACTGCTGGGGCCGAGCCCGGTCGGCCTCGACGACCTGATCCGGATGGCCCAGGCCTCGCCGGCCATCGTCCGCACCGTGCTGCTCGAACTCGAACTCGCCGGCCGGCTGGAGCGCCACGGCGGCGGCCTGATCTCGCTGGCGGCGGGTTAGGATGGGATTTGCAACATAAAAAGCGTCAATGCGCGCTGTTCAAATGGTTGGCGCGGACCCGTTCTTCCGCTTCCATCAGCGCCATGTCGAGCAGGTAGGCCAAGGTTTCCAGCCGGTGCCGCCGCGCGATCGGCACCAGCTCGGAGACCGCCCCGGCAATGAAGCAGGCCGCCTCGTCGGGGCCGCCGTCGCCGACCGGCTCGTCCGTTTCGGTGGGAGTGCTGCGCCGCCGCCGTGCCATCGATCCTCACGCCGCCACAACGCGCCGCCGAGATGGGAATCAAGTCCGTTTCCATCCCTGGATATATACAACCAAAGGTAGATTTAAAAGCTTTATATAAACGTAACAGTTGAGTGATCGGGATTTAAATGAGGGCGGCGATTTGACAGTTAAGGGGTCTGGACCCATGTTCCGGGCGAGTTGGGCCGCCGCGACTCTCGTGAAGCCCGCCCTTTTTCTTCCCTAAGTATCTGGAAAAACATGAACATCGTCATTGTCGAGTCGCCTGCGAAGGCCAAGACGATCAATAAGTATTTGGGCGGCGGCTACGAAGTGGTGGCCTCCTTCGGCCATATCCGCGACCTCCCGGCCAAGAACGGATCGGTCGATCCGGACGCCAACTTCAAGATGATCTGGGAGATCGATCCCAAGGCCTCCAGCCGGCTGAACGACATCGCCCGCTCGGTGAAGGGCGCCGACAAGCTCATTCTCGCCACCGACCCCGATCGCGAGGGCGAGGCGATCTCCTGGCACGTCCTTGAAGTGCTGAAACAGAAGCGCGCGCTGAAGGACCAGCCGATCGAGCGCGTGGTGTTCAACGCCATCACCAAGCAGGCGGTGACCGACGCCATGAAGCACCCGCGCCAGATCGACGGCGCGCTGGTCGACGCCTACATGGCGCGCCGCGCGCTCGACTATCTGGTCGGCTTCACGCTGTCGCCGGTATTGTGGCGCAAGCTGCCGGGCGCGCGCTCGGCGGGGCGCGTGCAGTCGGTGGCGCTGCGGCTGGTCTGCGACCGCGAGCAGGAGATCGAGAGTTTCGTGCCGCGCGAATACTGGTCGCTGGTGGCGACGCTGACGACGCCGCGCGGCGACGCCTTCGAGGCGCGCCTGGTCGGCGCCGACGGCAAGAAACTGGCGCGGCTCGACATCGGCAGCGGCGCGGAAGCCGAGGATTTCAAGCGCGCCATCGAGGCGGCGAATTTCACCGTCGCCAGCGTCGAGGCCAAGCCGGCGCGGCGCAACCCCTACGCGCCCTTCACCACCTCGACCTTGCAGCAGGAGGCCAGCCGCAAGCTCGGCTTCGCGCCGGCGCACACCATGCGCATCGCGCAACGGCTTTACGAGGGCATCAACATCGGCGGCGAGACCACCGGCCTCATCACCTATATGCGAACCGACGGCGTGCAGATCGATCCCTCCGCTATCGCGCAGGCGCGCAAGGTGATCGGCGAGGATTTTGGCAAGACCTACGTGCCGGACACGCCGCGCCAGTACCAGACCAAGGCCAAGAACGCGCAGGAAGCGCATGAGGCGATCCGCCCCACCGACATGGCGCGCCGCCCCGCCGACCTGCGCCGCAGCCTCGATCACGATCAGGCGCGGCTCTACGAACTGATCTGGATCCGCACCGTCGCGAGCCAGATGGAATCCGCCGAGCTTGAGCGCACCACCGTCGACATCGTCGCAAAGGCGGGCGCGCGCAGCCTCGACCTGCGCGCCAGCGGTCAGGTGATCAAGTTCGACGGCTTCCTGAAACTCTATCAGGAAGGCCGCGACGACGATCCGGAGGACGAGGACGGCAATCGCCTGCCCGCGATGAGCGAGGGCGAAGCCTTGAAGCGGCAGGCGCTGGCCGTGACCCAGCATTTCACCGAGCCGCCGCCGCGCTTCTCGGAAGCATCATTGGTCAAGCGCATGGAGGAACTCGGCATCGGCCGCCCCTCCACCTACGCCTCGATCCTGCAAGTGCTGCGCGATCGCGGCTATGTGCGGCTCGACAAGAAGCGGCTGCACGGCGAGGACAAGGGCCGCGTCGTCGTCGCCTTCCTGAAAAAGTATTTCTCGCGCTACGTCGAATACGACTTCACCGCCGAACTGGAGGAAGACCTCGACCGCATCTCCAACAACGAGGTGTCGTGGCAGGACGTGCTGAAGGCGTTCTGGGCCGGCTTCACCGGCGCGGTGGACGACATCAAGGACCTGCGCGTCGCCGAGGTGCTCGACGCCCTCGACGAGATGCTCGGGCCGCACATCTATCCGCCGCGCGAGGACGGCGGCGATCCGCGCCAGTGCCCGACCTGCGGCACCGGCCGGCTCAATCTGAAGGCCGGCAAGTTCGGCGCCTTCGTCGGTTGCAGCAACTATCCGGACTGCCGCTACACCCGCCCGCTGGCGGCCGACGGCGACGTCGGCGGCGACCGCGTTCTCGGCAAGGACCCGACAACAGGTCTCGAGGTCGCGGTGAAGTCGGGACGCTTCGGACCCTATATCCAGCTCGGCGAAGCCAAGGACTATGAGGACGGCGAGAAGCCGAAGCGCGCCGGCATTCCGAAAGGCATGTCGCCGAACGACATGGAGTTCGACCTCGCGGTGAAGCTATTGTCGCTGCCGCGCGAAATCGGCCGCCATCCCGAGGACGGCGAGCCGATCAAGGCCGGCATCGGCCGTTTCGGTCCTTACGTGCAGCACTTGAAGACGTTCGCGAGTCTTGAGGCCGGCGACGATGTCTTCAACATCGGCCTCAACCGCGCGATCACCCTGATCGCGGAGAAGATCGCCAAGGGGCCGGGCCGGCGGCGCTTCGGGTCCGATCCCGGCAAGCCGCTCGGCGAGCATCCGAGCCTCGGCGCGGTCGCGGTCAAGAGCGGCCGTTATGGCGCTTACGTCACCGCGGGCGGCGTCAACGCCACCATCCCGAGCGACAAGACGCAGGACTCCATCACGCTTGAGGAAGCCATCGCGCTGATCGACGAGCGCGCGGCGAAAGGCGGCGGCAAGGCGAAGCGGCCGGCGGCGAAGAAGGCGGCCCCGAAGAAGGCGGCCGCCAAGCCGACCGCCGCCAAGAAAGCCGTCACCAAGAAGGCCGTCGCGAAAAAGCCGGTCGCCAAGAAAGCCGTGAGCAAGGCCCGCGCGCCGGTGAAGACGGCGGCGAAAGCCGCCTCCGGCAAGACGACGAAAACGGCGGCCAAAAAAGCCGCCAAGAAAAGCGTCGGCGGGTAACGGCGCTTCCCTTGAGCAAACCGCGCGACAGCCGATTTCCCGACCGCGACGCCATCATCGCCTTCATTCGCGCGTCGAAGGGTGATGTCGGCACGCGCGAGATCGCGCGCGCGTTCGGCTTGAAGAACGCCGACCGCGCCGAGCTCAAAGCGATGCTGCGCGAACTCGCCGACGACGGCGTGCTGGCCAAGCGCGGCCGCAAGCTGCATGAAGCCGCCGCGCTGCCGCCGACCATCCTCGCCGACGTCACCACCCGCGACAGCGACGGCGAACTCCTGGCGCAGCCGGCGGAATGGGACGCCGAGACGCAAGGCGTCGCGCCAAGAATCCGCATCCGGCTGCCGCGCCACCCGAAACCCGGCACCGCCGCCGGCATCGGCGACCGCGCGCTGCTGCGCGTCGAGCCCGATCCCGACGACGCGGCTCACGCCTATATCGGCCGCGTCATCAAGATCATCGATCATGCGAAATCGCGCGTGCTCGGCATCTTCCGCCGCCTGCCCGGCGGCGGCGGGCGGCTCACGCCGGTCGACAAGAAACAGGCTGGCCGCGAACTCAATATCGCGCAGGTCGACAGCCTTGACGCGCAGGACGGCGATCTGGTCAGCGTCGACCTGATCCGCTCGCGCGGCTTCGGCCTCGCGTCGGGCCGCGTCAAGGAACGGCTCGGCTCGCTCGCGACCGAGAAGGCCATCAGCCTGATCGCGATCCACGCCCACGACATTCCGCAAGTGTTTTCGCCGGCCGCGCTGCGGGAAGCGGAAGCCGCCGCGCCCGCCACGCTGCAAGGCCGCGAGGACTGGCGCGACATTGCGCTCGTCACCATCGATCCGCCCGACGCCAAGGATCACGACGACGCCGTGCATGCGGCGCCGGACGACGATCCGGCCAACAAGGGCGGCTACGTCGTTCACGTCGCCATCGCCGACGTCGCCTTTTACGTGCGGCCGGGATCGGCGCTCGATCGCGACGCGCTCATGCGCGGCAACTCGGTGTACTTCCCCGATCGCGTCGTGCCGATGCTGCCGGAGCGCATCTCCAACGATCTCTGCTCGCTGCGCCCCGGTGAAGCGCGCGGCGCGCTCGCGGTGCGTCTGGTGATCGCCCCCGACGGCCGCAAGCGCGCCCACACATTCCATCGCGTGCTGATGCGCTCGGCCGCCAAGCTGAATTACGCGCAGGTGCAGGCCGCCATCGACGGCCGGCCCGACGACACCACCGGGCCGCTGGTCGCGCCGATCCTCAAGCCGCTCTACGCCGCCTACGCGCTGGTCAAGCGCGCCCGCGACGCGCGCGAGCCGCTCGACCTCGATTTGCCGGAACGCAAGATC
>JBDHSX010000036.1:0-26351 GCA_039808365.1 Xanthobacteraceae bacterium
CCGAGATGGAGGCGATCAAGCACGGCTATCAGGACAACCGGCGCATCCTGATCGAGGGATTGCCGCGCGCGGGCCTAAGCGAATTCCTGCCAGCGGACGGCGCGTTCTATCTTTACGCGGATGTGTCGAAATTCACCGACGACAGTTTCGACTTCGCCAAGCGGATGCTGGAGCACGCCCATGTCGCCGCCACCCCCGGCGTCGATTTCGATCCCGTCCATGGCCGCCATTTCGTGCGGTTCTGCTACGCGCAATCATCAGCCGACATGCACGAGGCGGTTAAGCGGATCGCGCACTGGCTGAAATAGCCGGACGGGGCGTCGAAGCGGCGAGCGGTGCAAGCGAAAGCCGCCCGGCATGCCGGGCGGCTCGATATTTCAACCGAATGGGAAAGGCGTCAGTTGCCGCCGCCGAAGCGGCGCGACCACCAGCCGGCGCGGCGTGGCGCGGGCGTGCTCGGCGTTTCCTCGGCGACCGGCTCCGGCGCGGCGGCCGGCTCGCTCGGAACCGCCGCCGGAGCTTCCGCCGCGACGGGCGCGGCCGGCGTGTCGTTGTGCGCGAAGCTGACCTTCTCGCGAACGGTGGAGCGGCGGCGCGGCGGTTTCCCGGCCTCCGCGACGGATTCCGCTGCGGTGGGCTCGGACGCGAGGGGCTCGGATACGACGGGTTCCGACGCGACAGGTTCAGCCGTTACAGGCTCGGATACGACAGGCGTCTCAACCGGGGCGGCCATATCGGATGGTGTCGCGGCCTCGACCGCCGCCGGCGGATGGGTCGCCGCGTCGGCGGCGTCCTCGATGTCCACCGAGCGGTCGGCGGTGGCGAAACCATCGAAGTCGGCGACCGCTTCGACCACTTCCGGCGGCGCGGTGGGCGCCAGTTCGTCGGCGATCGACGCCGCCAGACCTTCGTCGGCCGAGCCGCGCCGACGGCGGCCGCCGCGACGCCCGCGACGGCGCGGGCGGCGTTCGCCGGCCTCGGTCGGATCGTCCGGCGCCTCGATCTCGCGGTCGCTGTCGCCATCCTCGCCGCGGTCACCGACCATCTCGGCGACCTGCGCGGCGTCGTCGATCTCGCCGGCGGCGACATCGTTGTCGTTGTGCGCGGCCTCGTGATCGCGACCGTCGCGGCCGCGCCGCCTACGCCTGCGCCGCCGGCGCTGGCCGTCACCGGCAGATTCGCCGTCAGCGGCCGCGTCGCCGGAAGCCTGTTCGTCGGTCAGCCCCTCGGTTTCCTCGGTCTCGATCTCCGCCTCGATCTCGAACGGCTCGTCTTCCTCATAAGGCTCCTCGACGGCGGCGGGCGCGGCCGCCGCCTGCGCCGCGAGCAGCGCCTTGGCGGCTTCCAGCGTGTGGACCTGTTCGCCGCGATCGATGACGAACGACTGCTGGCCGCCCAGGGTCGGATCGGCGAGCACCGACAGCGTCACCTTGAAGGAGGTTTCGAGGTCGCGCAGATGCGCGCGCTTGTGGTTGAGCACATAGAGCGCGACATCGGCGCGGGTGCGCACCGTGAGATTGTGGGTCGCGCCCTTCATCAAAATTTCTTCGAGATTGCGCAGCACTTGCAGCGCCACCGAAGAAATCGAGCGGATATGGCCGCTGCCGCCGCAATGCGGGCAGGGCTCGGTCGAGCTTTCCAGCACGCTGGCGCGGATGCGCTGGCGCGACATTTCCAGGAGACCGAAATGCGAGATGCGGCCGACCTGGATGCGGGCGCGGTCCTGCCGCAGGCAATCGCTGAGCTTGCGTTCGACGGCGCGGTTGTTGCGGCGCTCGTCCATATCGATGAAGTCGATGACGATGAGGCCGGCGAGATCGCGCAGGCGCAACTGCCGCGCCACTTCCTCGGCCGCTTCGAGATTGGTCTTGAGGGCGGTGTCCTCGATGTGGTGCTCGCGGGTCGAGCGCCCGGAGTTGACGTCGATCGACACCAGCGCCTCGGTCTGGTTGATGACCAGATAGCCGCCGGACTTCAGCTGCACGATCGGCGTGAACATCACGTCGAGCTGGCTTTCGACGCCCATCCGCGAGAACAGCGGCTGGCCGTCGCGATACGGCTTCACGACGCGGACGCTGGAGGGCATCAGCATCTTCATGAAGTCGCGCGCCTCGCGGTAGCCGGCCTCGCCGGCGACCTGGATCTCGTCGATCTCCTTGTTGAAAAGATCGCGCAGCGAACGCTTGATCAGCGAGCCTTCCTCGTAGACCAGCGTCGGCGCCTGCGAGCGCAAGGTGGTGTCGCGGACAGTTTCCCACATCCGGATCAGATATTCGAAATCGCGCTTGATTTCCGGCTTGGTGCGCGAGGCGCCGGCGGTGCGCAGGATGATCCCCATGCCTTCCGGCACGTCGAGATCCTGCACCACTTCCTTGAGCCGCGAGCGATCCTGCGCCGAGGTGATCTTGCGGCTGATGCCGCCGCCGCGCGCGGTGTTGGGCATCAGCACCGCGTAGCGTCCGGCCAGCGACAGGTAGGTGGTGAGCGCCGCGCCCTTGTTGCCGCGCTCCTCCTTGACGACCTGGACCAGCATCACCTGGCGGCGCTTGATGACTTCCTGAATCTTGTACTGTCGGCGCGGCCGGAAGGCGCGCTCCGGCATTTCCTCCAGCGCGTCATCGCCGCCGACCGACTCGACGATATCTTCCTCGGCGTCGTCGCCGTCGTCATCCTCGTCGTCGTTCGCCTCGTCATGATCGTGATGGGCGTCATCATGATCGTGCGCCTCATCATGATGCGCCTCGTCATCATGAAGAGTGTCGACGTGCACGGTGGCGGGATGGTCGACCGGCGCTGAATCGTCCGATGGCGCGTCCTCGGGATGGGTGTCATCGTGATGAACGGTCGTTTCCGGCTGAGCCTCGGCCACGGCGTCCACGCCCGATCCGGTCTCGAACGGAGGCGGGGCCTCGCGCTGGTCTTCAGCCGGCGCCGCATGATCGGCCACGACGTCGGGATGATCGGCGGTGGTTTCAAGATGCGGCGCGTCGTCATGCGCCTCGGCATGATCGGCGGCGACGTGTTCGGCATCCGCGGCGTGATCGCGTTCGGGATGGTCGAGCGGGGCGTCGCCGGCGTCGTGCGGAACCGCCGCCTCGGCCGGATGCCCGGCCTCGGTCACCTCGATCACCTCGCTCTGCACCCGCTCGCCGTTGGAGCGGCGGCGCGAATTGCGATGACGCGAGCGGCGGCGCGACGACGAGCGATGCTCGGATTCTTCCTCCGCCTCGCGATGGGCGCGCTCCTCGGCCTCGATCAGGGCCTGCCGGTCGGCGACCGGAATTTGATAATAGTCGGGATGAATCTCGCTGAAGGCGAGGAAACCGTGACGGTTGCCGCCGTATTCGATGAACGCCGCCTGGAGCGACGGTTCGACCCGAGTGACCTTGGCGAGGTAGATATTTCCGCGCAGTTGTTTGCGGCTGGCGGATTCGAAATCGAATTCTTCAACGCGGTTGCCGCGAACCACGACCACCCGGGTTTCCTCCGGGTGGGTCGCATCGATCAACATCTTGTTTGGCATCGGAAAACTCTTGGCGGCGGAGGACGCGCGGGGCGGCTGGCGCAAAGGGCGCAACCGCGGAGCGCGACGGTCCACCTGATTCGGGGGTGAGGGGAAGGCCAAAACGAAAACCGCTGCGCTGTCCCGGAACCGGTGCGAACGCCATGCGCCGCGCGTCGCTCATGCGTCGCGTCGGCGAGGTGGTCGCGAAAAATCCGGCCGGAGTTACAGTCTGGCGCATCAAGCGTCGGCCCGTCTGAACAGGTTGGCGGCACAGCAATGGAGCCGCCTGGTTGGCGCTGACGGGCCGACACGACGCCAAATTCGGGAAGGCGCCCGCCAGCTATCGCATATTGCGGCCATGCGGCCGCGATAACCGATCATGTTGGGTCCCGATCAGGCTGTGTCAAAGACCTGTCCCTGGGTAAAGAACGCCGGGACCGGTTCCGCTCGGACTGACCGCCGCTCCGGAACGGCCGCGCCAGGCGCTGACCGTGGGACGAGGCGGCAAATGACGCCGGAAATCCTCATGACCCCGCAAATGAATCGGGCTGCTAGAGGCGATCCGGCGCTACTCCGGGAGGTTGAACGCGACGCAACCGGGAATTTAACCGTCAACTCCGGTTACATACGTTGATTGTTGGTCCCATGCAAGGGAAGCGTCGCGTCGGCGCAACAGCGGATGAAAATTGGAAACGCGCGGTTAAGCTGCGGTTAACCGTGCCATCCTATTGCGGTATCTGATGCAGCTCGGAGGCTGGGAATTCATTGGCGGGCCGCGCAAACCATTATCTTTATCGGAGCGGCGCCCGGGCTGCGTCTTGGGGCATCGCGCTGTTCGCGGCGGTGGCCGTGGCCTGCGCCGGATCGGCGTCGCTGGCCGCCGGCGACGCCGGCGTCACCCAGCCTGCGGCTGCGGAGCCATTCCCGGTCGCGTCCGACGTTCGGCTGGCGGGCGACAGTCAGCAAACCCGATTCGTGCTCGATCTCGACCGCAAGATCGATCTGCGGGCCTTCGTGCTCGATAATCCGGCGCGCGTGGTGGTCGACGTTCCGCAGGTCACCTTCAAATTGCCCGACGGCGTCGGCCGCAGCGGGCGCGGCCTCGTCAAGGCTTTCCGCTACGGGTTGGTGATGCCGGGCGGATCGCGGCTGGTGTTCGACCTGTCGGGGCCGGCGAAGATCGAGAAAGCCTATGTGCTGGACGCCGCCAACGGCCAGCCGCCGCGACTGGTGGTCGAACTCGCCGCGACCGACAGCGCGGCCTGGGCCGAACTGGTCAAGTCATCCGGGAACGGAACCACGTCCGAGCTTCGCCCGTCCCTGCCGCCGGCGACGGTCGCGGCGGATGTCGGGCCGACCGAGCGGGCCGTCGCCGTGGAGCCCGCCGACAAGCGGCCCGTGGTGGTGATCGATCCCGGTCATGGCGGTCTCGACAACGGAACCCAGGCGGCGAGCGGCGAGACCGAAAAGGCCATCGTGCTGGCGTTCGGCCTGGCGCTGCGCGACCGCCTCGCGGAAAACGGCAAGTATCGCGTGGTTCTGACCCGCGACGACGATACCTTCATTCCGCTTGGCGACCGGGTCAAAATCGCACGCGGCCAGAATGCGGCGCTGTTCGTCTCGATCCACGCCGATGCGCTGCCGCGCCGCGAGGGCGACGCCCAGGGCGCGACCGTCTACACCCTGTCCGACAAGGCGTCGGACGCCGAGGCGGAGCGGCTCGCGGAGTCGGAGAACAAGGCGGACGCCATCGGCGGCGTCAACCTCACCGAGGAGCCGACCGAGGTGGCCGACATCCTGATCGACCTGGCCCAGCGCGAGACGCGAACCTTCTCCAACCGGTTCGCCAGCGCCCTGATCGGCGAGATGAAAGGCACCATGCGGATGCACCGGCACCCGCTCAAGTCGGCGGGCTTCAAGGTGCTGAAGGCGCCGGACGTGCCGTCGGTGCTGATCGAACTCGGCTATGTCTCCAACAAGGACGACCTCAAGCTTCTGGTCTCGGATAGCTGGCGCTCGCGCTCGGTGGTGGCGGTGGCGCGGGCCATCGATGGCTTTCTGGCCAAGCGCACGGTCTCGGCCGGCACCGGAACCGATTAGAGGCTGATTTGGCGCGCCCGGATCGTCGCGGGAGCCGGCGAAACCCGTGGCAACCATGCCGCGCCGGGAAAAAACAATCCGCGCGCGGGCTCGTTTTTGGCGTCAAGCCCTAGTTTGGACACAGCCGCCGCCCTATAGAAGCCGGCATCAGGTGCGACAGAATCGACCGGTCGAGGTCGAGGGAGGCGGGGGGACCCGTGCGTATTCCCACGGGCACCAGGCCAGACTGAGCGACCGCGCCCGCCGATCATGACGTCGGCGGGACAGGGTCAAAACGGATCGTCGAGAATGCGTCTGCTGTTCCGGTTTATGGGATTCCTGTTCGCGGCCGGCACCATCGTGTTTCTGGTCGGCGTCGCCGCCGTGGCCGGCCTGATCTGGCATTTCTCCAAGGATCTGCCGGACTATTCCCAGTTGCAGAATTACGAACCGCCGGTGATGACGCGGGTTCACGCCTCCGATGGTTCGCTGCTCGGTGAGTATTCCCGAGAGCGGCGGCTTTATTTGCCGATTCAGGCGGTTCCCAAGCTGGTCATCAACGCCTTCCTCGCCGCCGAGGACAAGAATTTCTACGAGCACGGCGGCATCGACTATTCCGGCATGGCGCGCGCGGCGCTGCTCTATGCCCAGAATTTCGGCTCGAACCGCCGCCCGCAGGGCGCCTCCACCATCACCCAGCAGGTCGCCAAGAACTTCCTTCTGACCAACGAGGTGTCGTTCACCCGCAAGATCAAGGAAGCCTTGCTGGCGATGCGCATCGAGAACACCTATTCGAAGGACAAGATTCTCGAACTGTATCTCAACGAAATCTATCTCGGGCTCGGCGCTTACGGCATCGCCGCCGCCTCGCTGGTGTATTTCGACAAGTCGGTGAACGAACTGACCGTGGCGGAAGCCGCGTATCTGGCCGCGCTGCCCAAGGCGCCGTCGACGCTGCATCCGGTCAAGAATCATGATCGCGCCGTCGAGCGCCGCAATTACGTGATCGACCGGCTATTGGAAAACGGCTGGATCAAGCAGGCCGACGCCGACGCCGCGCGCAAGGCGCCGCTGACCGTGACCAGCCGCGCCAGCGGCTCGCACACCTTCGCCGGCGAGTATTTCGCCGAGGAGGTGCGCCGCGATCTGTTCGAGCGCTACGGCGAGAAGAAACTCTATGAGGGCGGCCTGTCGGTGCGCACCTCGCTCGATCCGAAATTGCAGGTCGAGGCGCGCAGGACCATGGTCAAGGGCCTCGTCAACTTCGACGAGGCGCAGGGCTTTCGTGGACCGTTGAGCAAGCTCGATATCTCGGGCGACTGGGGCGTCAAGCTCGCCGACGTCAAATCGTTGTCGGACATCCTGCCGTGGCGTCTGGCCGTGGTGCTGGAAACCAGCGAGCAGTCGGCGCGGATCGGCTTCCAGCCCGGCCGCGAACTCGGCGGCGCGGTCAGCAAGGGCCGGCAGACCGGCCTCATCGCGCTCGACGGCGTCCGATGGGCCAAGGCGGCGTCGGGACCCACGCGCGGCAAGACGCCGACCACGGTGTCGCAGGTGCTGTCGCCGGGCGATGTGATCTATGCCGACCCGCTGATCGGCAAGGACGGCAACGTTGTCGAGGGGCAGTACCGGCTGCGGCAACTGCCGGAGGTGTCCGGCGCGATGGTGGCGATGGACCCGTGGACCGGCCGCGTGCTGGCGATGGTCGGCGGCTTCTCGTTCGATCAGAGCCAGTTCAACCGCGCCACCCAGGCCTACCGGCAGCCCGGCTCGTCGTTCAAACCGCTGGTCTATTCGTCGGCGCTGGACAACGGCTACACGCCCTCGACCGTGGTGGTCGACGCGCCGATCGAGATCGATCAGGGCCAGGGCGTCGGGGTGTGGCGGCCGGAAAACTATTCGACCGGCAAATATTACGGCCCGACCACGCTGCGCAACGCCTTGCAGCGCTCGCTGAACACCGTGACGGTGCGGCTGGCGCAGGATATCGGCATGCCGTTGATCGGCGAATACGCCAAGCGCTTCGGCGTCTATGACGAACTGCCGAACTATCTCTCCTACGCGCTCGGCGCCGGCGAGACCACGGTGATGCGGATGGTCACCGCCTATTCGATGTTCGCCAATGGCGGCAAGCGCATCAAGGCGACCTTGATCGACCGCATTCAGGATCGCTACGGTCATACCATCTACAAGCACGACCAGCGCGAATGCCGCGGCTGCGACGCCCCCGGCGGCTGGAAGAATCAGCCCGAGCCGCAGCTGGTCGATCGCCGCGAGCAGGTGCTCGATCCGATGACCGCCTATCAGATCACCTCGATGATGGAAGGCGTCGTGCTGCACGGCACCGCGCAACCGGCCTTCTCCGGATTCGGCAAGCCGATCGCCGGCAAGACCGGCACCACCAACGACGAAAAGGATGCGTGGTTCGTCGGGTTCTCGCCGGACCTCGTGGTCGGCGTCTACATCGGCTACGACAAGCCGCGCAATCTCGGCCGTGGCGCCACCGGCGGCCATCTCGCCGCGCCGATCGCCCGCAATTTCCTGCAACTGGCGCTGGCCGACAAGCCGGCGGTGCCGTTCAAGGTGCCGGCGGGCATCAAGCTGATTCGCGTCGACGCCAAGACCGGCATGCGCGCCGGCCCCGGCGACGGCGGACGCACCATTCTCGAAGCCTTCAAGCCCGGCACCGCGCCGCCCGACAATTATTCGATCATCGGCGTCGCCGACGCCGACGGCCATTCGGCGGTTTCGCCGGACGCCGACCGCGCCATCATCCGGCCCGGCACCGGCGGGCTTTACTGATTGCGGTCGGCGGCGTTCGCCGCTACACCCCGGCCTCATCCTGATTTGACGGACACATTTCGCATGCGCGCGGAAATCGAGAGACTCGTTGACGAGATCAAGCAGTCGGTCGGGCTGCTGAGGAGGCATCTTTGACGTCGATGCTTCGACGGCGCGCCTGGCGGAGCTGAACCAGCTCGCCGAAGATCCCAAGCTGTGGGACGATCCGCAGAAAGCCCAGAAACTGATGCAGGAGCGCACCTCGCTGGAGGACGCGCTGACCGGCATCGGCAAGGTCGAGCGTGAACTCGACGACAATGTCGAGATGATCGCGCTCGGCGAGGCCGAGGGCGACGACGGCGTCGTCGCGGAGGCGGAAGCCGCGCTCAAGCAATTGAAGAAAGAAGTCGCGCGCCGTGAACTCGAAGCGCTGCTGTCGGGCGAGGCGGACCGCTTCGACACCTATCTCGAAGTCCATGCCGGCGCCGGCGGCACCGAGAGCCAGGACTGGGCGTCGATGCTGCTGCGCATGTACACGCGCTGGGCCGAAAAACACGGCTTCAAGATCGAATACCTCGAAGAAACCCAGGGCGAGGAAGCCGGCATCAAATCCGCCACCATCCAGATCAGCGGCCATAACGCCTATGGCTGGCTGAAAACCGAAGCCGGCGTGCATCGGCTGGTGCGCATCTCGCCGTTCGATTCCAACGCGCGGCGGCACACCTCGTTCTCAAGCGTCGCGATCTTTCCGGTGGTCGACGACAGCATCAAGATCGACATCAAGGAATCGGACGTGCGCACCGACACCATGCGCTCCGGCGGCGCCGGCGGCCAGCACGTCAACAAGACCGAGTCCGCGGTGCGGCTGACGCATATTCCGACCGGCGTCGCTGTGGTCTGTCAGGCCGGGCGGTCGCAACACAAGAACCGCGCGCAGGCGTGGGATATGCTGCGCGCGCGACTCTATGAAATCGAGTTGAAGAAGCGCGAGGAACAGGCCGCCGCCGATCAGGCCGCCAAGACCGACATCGGCTGGGGCCACCAGATCCGGTCCTACGTGTTGCAACCCTATCAGATGGTCAAGGACCTGCGCACCGGCGTGCAGACTTCCGACACCGCCGGCGTGCTCGACGGCGACCTCGACGAGTTCATGGCCGCGACGCTAGCGCAGCGCGCCTTCGGCACCACGCCCGGCGCGGTCGAGGACGTCGACTGAGGCGCTGCTTTCCGGCATCGCCGTATTGTCAGGAAATCGGGTGGTGGCGGACGGCGATCGGCGGTAGCAAGAGCCATGTCGATCGAAATCAGAACATCCGCGCCGTCCCCGAGCCTGAGCATCACCTCCGGCGACTGGGTGCGGCTGTTGTGCCTGTCGGTGTTGTGGGGCGGATCATTCTTCTTCGTCGGCGTCGCCGTCAAGGAGCTGCCGCCGCTGACCGTGGTGTTCGCCCGCGTCGGTCTGGCGGCGCTGCTGCTGTTGCCGCTGATCCGCATCTATCGCCTTCCGGTGCCGAAGACGCTTGCCGGCTGGCGGCCTTTCATCGTGATGGCGCTGCTTAACAACGTGCTGCCGTTTTGCCTGCTGGTGAGCGGGCAGACCATGATCTCAAGCGGCCTCGCATCGGTGATCAACGCCATGACGCCGGTGTTCACGGTGCTGGTGCTGGCGGCGTTCGGCGAGGAGCGGCTGATCGCGCGCCGGGTGGCGGGCGTCATGCTCGGCCTGTTCGGCGTGATCGTTTTGCGCGGCCTCGATCTGCACGTCGATTCACAACAGAGCTTTGGAATCCTGCTGTGCCTTGCCGCCACCGTGGTGTTCGGCTTCTCGGCCTTGTGGGCCAAGCGCGAATTGCACGGCGTCGAGCCGCTGGCGGCGGCGACCTTTCAACTGATCTGCTCGGGCCTGATGATGTTCATGCTGGCGATGGCAATCGACCGGCCGTGGCAATTGCCGATGCCCCACGTTACCACGTTGCTGGCGCTGGTGAGCCTCGCCGCGCTGTCGACGGCGCTGGCCTACATCCTGTTCTTTCAGATCATTCGCGGCTCCGGTCCCGGCAACGTCATGCTGGTGACGCTGCTGGTGCCGGTGACGGCGATCGCGCTTGGCTATGTCGTGCTCGATGAAGTCGTGACATTGCGCGAGATCGTCGGCGCGCTGATCATCGCCAGCGGCCTCGTGATCATGGATGGCCGCCTGCTGTCGCGCTTCGCCACGCCGCGCACCAGCGCCTGAAACGGCCGCTGTCGCGTTCGCCGCCGTGCCAGGCGGCACGCACACAGCCGTCGTCCGCGACCATGAAAACCGCATCGAGCCCCTTGGAGCGGCGCAGCGTTTCCACCGCTTGCTCCGGCGTCTGCGCGATCGGCCCCGCGACATTGAACGAGGTGTTGACCGACACCTCGACGCCGGTGCGGCGGCCGAGCGCCTTCAGATAAGCGTAGGTGAGGGGATCGTCGGCCTCGCGCACGATCTGGAGCCGGCCGGTGCCGTCGGCGTGGACCACCGAGGGAATTTTCTCGACCGCCGCCGGTTTCGAGTGCGCCGTCAGCACCATGTAGTTGTAGGCGTTGTAGTCGTCGTCCGACGCGCCTTCGTGCAGCTCGAAAAATTCTTTCGCCGCCTCCAGCGTCGCCATCGGCGCGAGCGGGCGAATCTTCTCGCGATATTTGACCCGTGCGTTGAGGCGCTCGCGGGTCTCGGGATCGCAAGGGTTGGCGAGGATCGAGCGGTGCCCGAGCGCGCGCGGCCCGGTTTCACCAGGCCCCTGATAGAGCGCGACGATGCCGCCCTCGGCGACGCAATGGGCCATCAGGTCGGCGACGGCATCGCGTCCCTCCGGCGTCGCCACGGTGCCGATGGCTTCCGACGCGATGTCGGGCGCGGCGGCCAGCGCGGTTGCGATGTCGTCGCCGGTCGGCGCGGTGCCGCAATAGAAGGCGTGGGTCACACGTGCGCCGCGCGGCGCGCGAGCGAGATGGGCGAGCCACCACGCCGCGCCGATCGGCACGCCGGGATCGCTCGGCGTCGGCGGCACCCATAGATGCAGGCGCGCTTTGCGCCCCTGCGCCTTGGCGAACCACGCCTCGTCGAAATGTTCGAGCAACCGCATGCTGGCCAGCGCGTTGAGCGCGACGCCGCCGGAGAGAATCAGTCTGTTGGCCCCGGTCGCGCGCAACAGATGATCGACGGCGTGGATCATCGCGTCTTCCAGCACCATCTGGGTCGCCGCCGCCTTGTCGAGACGGTCCTGGGTGTCGGGCCGGTGCTGGATATCCTCGACGCGCAGCACCGCGTCCGGATTCCACAATTGCTCCGGCCGCAGCGGCGGCCCGAGGATGTCGGTCAGGGGTTGCTTGTAGGGATTGTTAAATGGGTCGCGATACCAGTTGGCCATCGCGCGGTTGAGCCGGATCGCGCCGTCGGGACCGAGATCGAGAACTTGCCTGAGGCGCGCGTAGTAACGGTTGGTTGAGCGGTTCATGTCGCCCCAGGCGGCCGCGCCCATGTAGCGGCCTTCGCTGGAGAGCCAGGTCCAGCCGCCCTGGGTCGAGGAAATCACGCTGTAAAAGGCGCCGAGCGAATCGAACACGCTTTCGTTGCAGAAGATTTCCGTGATGTCGTCGCCGCGCGCGACGAACGACGAGATCGAGCCGCGGTCGCCGGTGCCGTCGAACACGCCGATCGCCACTGGCTCGTCGCCGCCCGCGAACGGCGACGCCGCGTAGGGAAACCAGGCGTGGTTGAGGTGGTGCGGCGTCAGGATCAGTTGCGGCGGCCGCTTGAGGCCGAACTGCTTGGCGAGAATGCGCGGCGTGCGCCGCATCTGGTCGAGGCGGCGGCGATCGACGCCGATGGCGTTCGAATACGACAACAGCTTGAGACTGCCCGGCGCTTCCTCGATCGCGGTCCGCATCATGGTGCCGAACAGCGTCGGATAGTCCCACGTGGTGACGAACGCCGCGATGTCGGCGATATCGCGGCCCATGGCGCGCAAGGTGGCGGCCATCGCGTCAAGCGAGCGGTGCGGAAACGCCGAGGTGTGCTTGTCGCCGGAGAAGCGTTCCTCCTCGTTGTTGACGATCAGGCGCGGTCCCTTCGCCTGCGTCACCTCGATCAGCGCCGCGCCGGTGTTATGGGTTCCCGACAGCGCAAGGCCGGCGATGTAGACCGTGTCGCCATCGCCGAGCCGTCGCGAAATGCTTGCGATCGTTTCGCGCGCAAAATCGCTATCGAGACCGTGAAAGCCGGCGCGCGCCATCAGCCGGGCGCTGATCGCGCGGGTGGCGCGGAAGGCCGCATTGGCGAGCCGGGGGAAGGTCGGTCCGATACGGCGTGGCGGCGCGTTCACGCGGGCTGTCTCCGTGCGCATCGATGGATACCGGCTCCTACAACAGCGGGACGGATATCGCCAGAGCGGCGCGGACCACGATCAGCGGGCGGCCGCGTAGCGCGCGCCGGCGCGCAGGAAACGCTGCGGATCGACCGGCTCGCCATCGATGCGGGTTTCGTAATGCAGATGCGGACCGGTCGAACGGCCGGTGGAACCGACCTCGCCGACGATCTGGCCGATGTGAATCATCTCGCCGACCTTGACGTTGATGCGCGACATGTGGCCGTAGCGTGTCGACAGCCCGTTGCCGTGATCAATTTCCACCATGCGGCCGTAACCGCCGGCCCATCCGGCCGAGACCACGCGGCCGTTGGCGGTGGCGCGGACCGGATCGCCGGTCGAGGCGCGCATGTCGAGCCCGGTGTGCATCGCCGGGCGGCCGAGGAACGGATCGCTGCGGACGCCGAAGGTCGAGGACAGCTCGATTTCACCGAGGATCGGCGTCCGGTAGGGAACCTGCGCCAGCGTCTTCGATAACTGGTCGTATTGCGCGCGGGAGACATTGACCCGGGAAAGCTGCTGCTCGAACGGCCCGGTATAGGCGCCCGGCTTTACCGGCACGTAGGGGCCGCCGACGCCCCCGTGCGGCTTGCCGACATCCAGACGCGCACGGCTGAGCCCGAGATCGGAGACCAGGCTGTTCATCCGCCGGATTCGCGTGGTGTAGTTGCTTTCCGCCGCGGTCAGCACCGCCATCTGGCGCTGCTCGACCCGATCCAGCGACTTTTGAACTCGGGCGAGGGTGTCATTGACGTTGGCGTCCTTCGCCGATCGACCGCCGAGGCCCGGCGTCAAGCTCGACTGCCGGCCGGGCGTCGCGCCGCCCTCGGGCAGCGGCGCCGGCTTGGACCGGCCGAACAGCCGATCCGTCAAGCTGCGGGCCGCCGGCTTGACCGAGCCGGTCGCGGCCGTTTCCGGAAGATCGCCAAGCGCCGCGGTGCGCTGGTCGAGCGTCGCCTGCCGCTGCAGGATCTGATCGAGTTTCTGCTCGAATTGCTCCTGATCGAGCAACTGGCGGCTGGTAGTGCGGTCGATCCGGGCGCGCAACTCGGCGATGCGATCCTCGTAGGAATATTGCATCTCGGCCTGACGGGCGAGCAGGCTGGTCAGCACGTCGTCGCGGAAGGTGAAATAGGTCGCGGTCGCCGCCGACCAGGCGCCCAGCAACGTCACGGTTCCGACGACGATCCAGAAGATCACCGGCCCGATGCGGATCTGCTTGCCGGCGTGGGCGATCACATAAGCGTTCGAGGGAGGGGAGCGATGAGGCGTCGCCGGACGCCGACCCGGCGGGTGTCCGTGGCGATGCGACTGACGATGCGAGGGTTCCGAACCGTGACTGGCAAGACTGGAAAGATGTGACATCAGCACTCCCGCGCCACCGGAACGCTCGCCGGTCGGCTTTAACGCTGATGCCGATTTGACCCTCTCATGGTTAATTTTGGGGAAATGGCCCTACAGATTTTCGACGTGTTTCAAAACCGCCTCGGCATGGCCGTCGACTTTGACATTGCGCCAGACATGGAGCACCCGCGCATCCGGCCCGATTAAAACCGTGGTGCGAATAATTCCCTGGAACACCTTGCCATATAACGTTTTATCGCCCCAGACCCCGAAGCTTTCCAGGATCGCGTGAGCCGGGTCGGACAGGAGCGGCACGGTCAGGTCGTGCTTGTCCCGGAACGTCTCCTGGGCGCGCGGCGGGTCGGCGGAGACGCCGACCACGGCGGTATCAAGGGCGGCGAACGTCGCCGACAGCCGGGAGAAGTCCATCGCCTCCTTGGTGCAGCCTGGCGTGCCGGCGCGAGGGTAGAAGAACAGCACCAATTTGCGGCCGGCGAACGAATCGAGCGTCACCGTCGCGCCGCCATCGCGGGGCAACTGGAACGAGGGAGCCTTGCTCCCGACAGTCAATCCGCCGCCGGCGTCAACCGATTCGGCCGGCGAGGGGCGGGCGGTCTTGCGAATGACCTTGCTCGCTTGGGTGTCGCTCGACGCCTTCACGGCGCCCTTCCGCGCCGGCGCTTTGGCTTTGCCGGTCGCGGCCGTGGGTGTGGCCTTGGACGCAGCCTTGGACCCGGCGTCGGCTTTGGCCGATGCCTTCTTGCCGCGCTTGGAAACGCCCTTGGACGCGCCCGACGTGCCTTTGGGTTTCGAGGCTTTCTGATGCGTTGTCTTGGACATACGCCTTCCTTTCGTCGCTTTCGACCGGTCCATATGACACCGCGACACATGCAGCGGGGCGACGGAATTTCTCAAGCCGCGTCCTTGTCGCTGGGCAAAGCCGTCCGCGCCGGGCTATGGTTCATGGGATTCGACGATGCCGCCCGGCGCTTCATGCTTGCGTGGATGCTAACAGGTTCAACGAGGATTGGCAGTGATGCCGTCGCATCAGCGTTCATCACGCAGCCCCGCGCGAACCCCGCTTGGCGAGCAGTCCCGCCATCAACATCAACACCGAGAGGCAATGGCTCGGAAAAGACCGCCCCCGGCGCAAAATTCCCGCGCCGACGACCATGTGTCGGATTGGGATGACGGCGGAGGCCATCCGCGTCATGACGAGGCGGCGCGGCGTCGGGCGCACCGCCTGCTGGGGCGAGGCGGCGCGGTCGACGGCCGGTTCGGCGCCTTCGGCCGCTGGCTTCCCGGGGGGCGCTGGTTGCGGCGCGCGCTGCTGGCGGTCACGGCGCTCGGCGCGCTCCTCGCGATGGCGTTCGGCGGGCTGTGGTGGCGTCTCGGCGCCGGCCCGATCAATCTCGACATCGCGTCGCCGTGGCTGATTGCCGCGATCGAGGACAATATCGGTCCGGGCAGCACCGTCGAGATCGGCGGCACCCAGATCGAGCGCGCCGGCCGCATCCGCGTCGCGGTCCGCATTCGCGACATGGTGGTGCGCGACCGTGATCGCGCCATCATCGCCAGCGCGCCGAAGGCCGAGGTGCGGCTCTCCGGCATGGCGCTGTTGATGGGACGGCTGCGCGCCGAAAGCATCAAGCTGGTCGACGCCGTTCTCGCAGTGCGCGTCAGGCCCGACGGAGAGATCACGATCTCGACCGGCGACAACGCCCGCCCGATCGCGACCGGCAAGACCACCGCCGCGCCCCGAGGCGCGGACAATCCGGCCGCGCCGTCAACATCGTCCGCTCCGCGTCAGGGATCGCAGGCCGGCCCGGCGGCGAATTCCGCCGCCGGCGGACTGCTGACCTGGCTCGACTGGCTCGACGGCCTGAGCATGAGCGGGCTGGACGGCCAGAACCTCAACGAGATCGGCCTGAAAAACGGCCGCCTCATCGTCGACGACGAACAGCGCGGCAATCGCTGGAATTTCGAGAATATCAGCCTCAGCCTGCGGCGTCCCAGCGCCGGCGGCATCGCGCTCAGCCTCGGCGAAGCGGGCGCGCACCCCTGGTCGCTGCGTTTCGAGATCGGCGCGCCGCGCGACGGCGTGCGATCGGTCGATATTCGCGCCGACAAGGTGCCGGCCCGCAATATCCTGCTGGCGTTGCGTCGCATGGATCTGAACTACACCGCCGACATGCCGCTCTCGGGCGAGTTGCGCGGCGAGATCGGGCGCGATGGCATGCCGACCTATTTTCGCGGCACCCTGACGGCGGGCAAGGGGACCCTGATCGATCACGACACGCCCGATTATCCGATGCCGATCGATGCGATCGAGGTCAACCTCGAATGGGACGCCGGCCGCCGCGTGCTGCTGGCGCCGTTCAAGATCGTGTCGGGCCAAAACCGGGTGACCTTGCTGGCGCATATCGAACCGCCGGGCGACGTCGTGCCGGACTGGCAGTTGGGGCTGAGCGGCGGCACCATCGTGCTCGCCGGCATCAACGACGAGCCGCCGCTGATCTTCAATCGCATCGCCATCGGTATGCGGTTCGATACCGCGAACAAAAAGATCCTGCTGACCCATGCCGACATCAGCAACGGCGAGATCGGCGTCGCCGGAACCGGGACGCTGGACTATTCCGGCGAACCGCGCCTGACGCTGGGATTCGCCGGCACGCCGATGTCGGCCACCGCGCTGAAACGAATGTGGCCGATCATCATCGTGCCCGAAGTGCGCGAATGGGTGACGGAACGGATCGGCGGCGGCGCGTTGCAGCGCATCGACATCGGCGTCAACTCGCCGCTGATCAATCTGTCGCGCGCCGGGCCGCCGATCCCGGACGATGGTCTGTCGGTCAACATCGCCGCCAGCAACGTCACGCTGCATCCGGTCGACGAACTGCCGTCAATCCGTAACGCCGACCTGCGCGCGCGCGTCACCGGCCGCACCGCCACCGTGACCATCGGGCAGGGCAGTATCGAGACCGCCGCCGGCCGCAAGCTCAACATTTCGGACGCCGTCTTCGAGGTGCCCGACATGGCGCCGAAACCATCCCCGGCGCGGGTCAGATTCAAGCTGGACGGGCCGGTCGCCGCGGTCGCGGAGATCCTCGCCTCCGATCGTCTCGCCGAGTTCAGCAATACGCCGATCGATCCGAACACCGCCAAGGGAACAGTAACGGCCCAGGTGACACTGGGATTGCCGATCAAGCGCGAATTGACCAAGGCTGACACCACCTACGCGATCACCGCCGACGTCGCCGGCTTTGCCGCCGATCGCCTGGTGATGAGCCAGAAGCTCGAAGCCTCGGCGATGAAGGTCGTCGCCAACAATCAGGGCTATCAGGTCAAGGGTGACGTGCGGATCAACGGCCAGCCGGCGTCGCTCGACTATCGCAAACAGACCAGCGGCGACGCCGACGTCAGGTTGCAGGCGACCCTTGACGACGCCAGCCGCGCCCGCCTCGGTTTCGATCTCGGCGCCGGCGCCAGCGGTCCGCTCGGATTGAAGCTCGCCGGACGGATCGGCAGTTCCGAACGCGACAGCAAAATCGCGATCGACGCCGATCTCACCGCGCTCAAGCTCGACAATCTGCTGCCGGGCTGGAGCAAGGCCTCCGGCAAGGGCGCTCACGCCACCTTCAACGTGGTGCAGAAGCCGCAATCGACGCGGTTCGAGGATATTGTCATCGACGGCGGCGGGGTCTCCATCAAGGGATCGCTGGAAGTCGATCAGAACGGCGATCTCTTGAACGCTTATTTCCCCACCTATTCGCCGTCCGAAGGCGACAAGGCCACGCTGCGGGCGGATCGCGGCGCCGACGGCGTTCTCAAGGTGGTGATGCGCGGCGACGTGTTCGATGGCCGCCCGTTCATCAAGTCGGCGATTTCCGGCAAGGAGGCGGACGCCAAAAGCAAAGGCAAGAGCATCGATGTCGATCTCGATTTGAAGCTCGGCGCGGTGGCCGGTTTCTACGGCGAAACGGTGCGCGGCCTCGATCTCAAGATGTCGCGGCGCAACGGCGCCATTCGCAGCTTCACGCTCTCCGGCAAGCTGGGGCGCGACACCCCGCTGTCCGCCGAATTGCGCCGTCCCGCGCAGGGCCGCGAGGTGATCGTGCTCGAAACCAACGACGCCGGCGCGTTCTTCCGCTTCACCGACACCTACGCCAAGATGATGGGCGGCCAGCTTCAACTGGCGATGGAGCCGCCGACGGCCGAGCCGCGCGCCAAGGAAGGGTTGATCAACGTCCGCAACTTCACCGTCAAGGGCGAGCCCCAGCTCGACAAGGCGGCCGGCGGCGCGCCGGGCCAGGGCAGCGTTGCGTTCTCGCGGCTGCGGGCGGAATTCACCCGCAACAACGGCGTGCTGACGATCCGCGAGGGCGTGGTCAAGGGGCCGGTGATCGGCGCCACCATCGAAGGCAGTATCGACTATCCGGCCAGCCGGGTGCGGATGAGCGGCACCCTGGTTCCGCTCTACGGCCTCAACAACATTTTTGGGCAAATCCCGCTGGTCGGCCCGCTGCTCGGCGGCAGCAACGAGGGTCTGATCGGCGTCACCTATGAAGTCGTCGGGACGCCGGGCCGGCCCGATTTGCGCGTCAACCCGATCTCGGCCATGGCGCCGGGCGTGCTGCGCAAGATTTTTGAGTTCAACACCGGGCGGCAGGGCTACAATCCGCCGGAATTTCCGCCATCCAACAATTGACCGCTACTCCCGCAGCGCCCGCACCGTGAGGAACGGGATCATGCCGAGCAGCACGTTGACCAGCGCGAAGGCAATGACCGGATCGTAGCTCTGGCTCCAGTCGTGGAGCAGGCCGCCAGCCGGCGCGCCGAGCGCGGCGCCGAGACCGCTGCCGATCGAGATGGTGCCGAAAATCGTGCCGACCCGCTTGCCGTGGAAAATATTGATGGCAGCGGCGGTGATCAGCGGGCCGCGCGAGCCGATGGTCGAGCCGAAGCAAATCAGAAAGCCGGCGAGCAGCCACAGGCTCGGATAGCGGCCGAGCAGCCAGAGAAAGACGATGCCGAGCGTGGTCAGTCCGTAGCTGAACAGGATGGCGCGGCGACGGCCGATCAGGGTGTCGAGCCAGCTCACCGTCAGCATGCCGATCACCAGCACGACGCCGCTCAGGCCCCAGGCGGAGGCGGCTTGCAGCGGCGGAAACCCGGCCTCGATCAGATAGACGACGACCTGCGCGCCGATGCAGTAGACGCCGATCGCGGTGAAGAAGAAGGTGCTGAACAGCGCCCAGAACGCATGATGGCGAACGGCGCGCGGCAGCGTCCATTCGATGTCGGCGCTGGCCGGCGCGATGGTGGCGGCCGCGGCCGGCGAGGCACCGGTCGGCGTGCGCGCGCGCTCCTTGGCGATCCGCCGCCACGGCAACAGCAACAGCGGGACCAGCAAGGCGAGCAGAAAGCCGCCCAGCATGTGGTAGCTGTTGCGCCATCCGGAATGGTCGATCAGGACTTGCGACAGCGGCACCAGCGTCAGGATGCCGGCGCCGTTGGCCGAATAGACCACCGCCATCGCGGTCGGCAGCCGGGTGCCGAACCAGCGGCCCAGCAGCAGCGAACTGGGGACGTTGCCGAGACAGGCCGCGCCGAGCCCGACGGCGAAGCCGACGGACGCCTGCAACTGCCACAGCGTATTGGCGAACGCCGCCAGCGACACGCCGGTGCCGAGCAGCAGCAGGCCGAGGCCATAGACGATGCGGGGACCGGAGAAGTCGAACAACCGCCCGACGAACGGCGACGACAGGCCCATCGACAGCGACGCCAGCGCGTAGATCGTGATGACGTCGGCGCGTGCCCAGCCGAACTCGCTGGAGATCGGCAGCAGGAAAACGGTGAAGGTTTCCCCCATGCCGCGCCCGAGCAGCGCCAGCGCGAAGCACAGCGCCAGGACGGCCCATGCGCCGCGCGCCGGTCTGCCGGCGACCATGTCGGAACGGAGGAAAGACGATTCAGCGGCCATGCCCCGCCATGGAGCGCATTTCTTCCGGGCAGGGCAACGGCGTTCTGCGAATGGGCCTATGCGATCTTCAGGAGGACGTGGCGCTTCTTGCCCATCGACAGCTTGATCACGCCGTCCGCCGTCACGTCCGCCGCCGTCAGCGTCGCCTTGTCGTCGATCACCGGCGCGTCATTGACGCGCAGGCCGCCGCTCTTGATCTGCCGGCGCGCCTCGCCATTGGAGGCGACGAGCCCCGCGCGCACGAAAGCGCCGAGCACGCCGAGGCCGCCGCCAAGCTCGGCGGAGGTGATGTCGATGGTCGGCAGGGCGCCGCCGACCGCGCCTTCCTCAAAGGTCTTGCGCGCCGTCTCGGCGGCGGCTTCCGCCTGGGCCCGGCCATGGATCAGCGCCGTCGCCTCCGTCGCCAGCACCTTCTTGGCCTCGTTGATCTCCTGGCCCCGCAACGCGGCGAGGCGGGCGATCTCGGTGAGCGGCAGCGTGGTGAACAGCTTGAGGAAGCGTTCGACGTCGGCGTCCTCGGTGTTGCGCCAGTACTGCCAGTAATCGTAAGGGCTCAGCATGTCGGCGTTGAGCCACACCGCGCCGGCCGCGGTCTTGCCCATCTTCGCGCCCGACGCGGTGGTCAGGAGCGGGCAGGTCAGCGCATGCAGCTGATGCGTGCCCATGCGGCGGCCGAGGTCGATGCCGTTGACGATATTGCCCCACTGGTCGGAGCCGCCCATTTGCAGGTTGCAGCCGTAGCGCCGCGCCAGCTCGACGAAATCGTAGGATTGCAGGATCATGTAGTTGAATTCGATGAATGACAGTTCCTGCTCGCGCTCCAGCCGCATCCGCACCGAATCCATGGTCAGCATGCGGTTGATGGAGAAGTGACGGCCGACATCGCGCAGCATCTCGATGTAGTTGAGCTTGGCCAGCCACTCGGCGTTGTCCACCATCAGCGCGTCGGTCTTGCCGCCGCCGAAGGTGATGAACTTCGCGAATACGCCCTTGATCGATTCCTTGTTGGCGTCGATCTGGTCGTAGGTCAGGAGCTTGCGGGTCTCGTCGCGGCCGGACGGGTCGCCGACCCGCGTGGTGCCGCCGCCCATCAGCGCGATCGGCTTGTTGCCGCTCCGCTGCAGCCAGTGCAGGATCATGATCGACAACAGATGGCCGATGTGCAGCGACGGCGCGGTGCAGTCGTAGCCGACATAGGCCACCACCTCACCCTTGGCGGCGAGGGCGTCGAGGCTCTCCGGATCGGAAATCTGGTGGATGAAGCCCCGCTCCTGGAGCAGGCGGAGAAAATCGGATTTGAAGGCGGTCATGGAATTCAGGGCTCAGTCTTTTTTGACGCTTTCCCCTTAAAGGTCGCGGCGGGGACCAGCGCCGGCGGCGGCCGGGACGACGGATGAGGTGGGATTATAAGATGCGGCCCGCCGGCACAAGTTGGGCGTTCCGCCGGAGCGTCCCGAAAGGGTTTCGGGGATGATGTTGCGGGCGATCGGCCTGATGAGCGGCACCTCGCTGGACGGGGTCGATGTGGCGTTGATCCGCACCGACGGCGAGCGGGTCGAGGGATTGGGGCCATCCGGTTACCGGCCCTATGCCGAGGCCGAGCGCGCCGTGCTGCGGCAGGCGCTGGCCGAGGCGGTGACGCTGTCGGATCGCGCCGCGCGACCGGGCATTGTTGCGGACGCCGAGCAGGTGGTCACCCGCGCCCATGCCGAGGCGGTCGGCGCGTTCCTGCGCGACAACGGTCTGACGGCAGGCGACATCGACATCGTCGGCTTCCACGGCCAGACCGTGCTGCACCGGCCGGAACGGCGGCTGACCGTGCAGATCGGCGACGGCCCCGCGCTGGCGAAGGCGATAGGCATCCCGGTGATGCACGATTTCCGCGCCGCCGACGTCGCCGCCGGCGGGCAGGGCGCGCCGCTGGTGCCGGTCTATCACCGCGCGCTGGCGCAGTCGCTCCGGCGCGAGGGACCGATCGTCCTGGTCAATATCGGCGGCGTCTCCAACATCACCTACGTCGACGGAAACGAGGCGCTGATCGCCTGCGACACCGGGCCCGGCAACGCCCTGCTGGACGATTTCATGTTGAGCCGGCTGGGCCGGCCGTTCGACGACGCGGGGCGACTGGCGGCGCAGGGCCGCGTCGATGAGGCGTGGCTGGCCGCGAGCCTCCGCCATCCGTTCTTCGCCAAGCCGCCGCCGAAATCGCTCGACCGCAACGACTTCGCGGCGCTCCGTCCGGAAAGCCTTGAGGCGGCGGACAGCGCGGCGACGTTGACCGCGTTCACCGCCGCGAGCATCGCCGCCGTCGCGCCGCTGCTGCCGCGGCCGCCGCAGAGCTGGATCGTCGTCGGCGGCGGCGCGCGCAACCCGACGCTGCTGCGGATGCTCAGCAGCCGACTTGCGCCGGCGGTGGTGGAGACCGGGGATCAACTCGGCTGGTCGTCCGACGCCATCGAGGCGCAGGCGTTCGGCTATCTCGCCGCGCGCGGCCTCAAGGGCCTGCCGCTGAGCTATCCCGCCACCACCGGGGTGCCCGAGCCGATGACCGGGGGGATTCTCGCGCGACCTTAAGGCGTCATCTCCCGCTCAGCGGATATTGGCGAGCCGCATGTCGAGATAGCTGGTCACCGATTCCATCAGCGGCTCCAGCTTGCCGTCGAAGAAGTGGTTGGCGCCGGGGATCACCTGATGGTCGATGACGATGCCCTTCTGCGACTTCAGCTTGTCGACCAGCGCGTTGACGTCCTTCGGCGGCACCACGGCGTCTTTCTCGCCATGAACGATCAGGCCGGATGACGGGCAGGGCGCGAGAAACGAGAAATCGTAGAGATTGGCGGGCGGCGCGATCGAGATGAAGCCCTCGACTTCCGGCCGCCGCATCAGAAGCTGCATGCCGATCCAGGCCCCGAACGAGAATCCGGTGACCCAGCAGGCGCGGGCTTCCGGATTGATGGTCTGCGCCCAGTCCAGCGCCGACGCCGCGTCTGACAACTCGCCGACGCCGTGATCGAACGAGCCCTGACTGCGGCCGACGCCCCGGAAGTTGAAACGCAGCACCGAAAAGCCGCGATGGACGAAGGCGTAATAGCACTGATAGACGATCTGGTGATTCATCGTGCCGTGGAATTGCGGGTGCGGATGCAGCACCATCGCGATCGGGGCGTTCTTCTGTTTCGCCGGATGATAGCGGCCTTCGAGACGGCCGGCGGGACCGGTGAAAATGACTTCGGGCATCCGTGTTCCTTCATGTCCTGACGGGCCGCCGATAATGGGGGCGCGCGCGAGGCCGCTGGGCCGCATCATGTGCTGAACGCGCCATCCGGGCGGACGGGCGACCGGCGCGCCGGTGTTCGGGCGATGGGTTCTAACATGAGGCAAGGGGCAAAAAGCAAGCATCTTGACCGCCATGGCGGCGCGAGATGGGCTAGAATGCTCCCCGATCCGGCGGCGCATCGCCCGCCTTTGAGGAATCGACCGACATCATGGCGCAGCGTGTCTATCTCGACTGGAACGCGACCACCCCGCTTCATCCCGAGGCTCGCGCGGCGCTGACGGCGGCGCTGGACATCTGCGGCAATCCGTCCTCGGTGCATGGCGAGGGCCGGCGGGCGCGCCGGGTCTTGCAGGACGCCCGGGCGGCGGTCGCGGCGGCGGTGGCGGCGGACCCGAAGACGCTGATTTTCACCTCCGGCGCGACCGAGTCCAATGCGCTGGCGCTCGCGCCGGGGCTGCATCGGCCGGCGCAGCCGCCGGCGCGACGGCTGATCGTTTCGGCGATCGAGCATTCCTCGGTGCTTGCCGGCGGACGGTTCGCGCGGGCGGAGGTCGAAACCGCGCCGGTCGATCAATCCGGGCTGCTCGACCTTGCGCGGCTGGAACAGCTTGTGGCGGGCAAACCGCCGGCGCTGGTGTCGGTGATGCTGGCCAACAATGAGACCGGGGCGATCCAGCCGGTCCGAGAGGCAGCCGCCCTGGTCCATGCAAATCAGGGAATCCTGCATGTCGACGCCGTTGCGGCATTTGGGAAGATAAATACTGATTTCAAAGATTTGGGGTGCGATCTTCTATCGATTTCTGCGCACAAGATCGGTGGCCCCAAGGGGGTCGGCGCGCTGGTTGTGGCGGAAGATCTGCGCGGATTGGAACCGGCCTTGACCGGCGGCGGGCAGGAAAAGAGCCGCCGCGCCGGCACTGAAAACCTCGCCGGCATTGCCGGCTTCGGCGCCGCCGCGGGCGTCGTCATGGCCAACCTTAAGCGGCACGCGGAGCACTGTGAAGCATTGCGGCGGCGGCTGGAGGGAGGGCTGAGGCAGATCGTCCCGTCCACGATCATCTTCTCCGAAGCCGTCCCACGGCTGCCCAATACCACGCTGTTCACCGCCCCTGGCCTCCACGCCGAAACTGCCGTAATCGCCTTCGATCTCGAAGGCATCGCGGTATCGTCCGGGTCGGCGTGTTCCTCGGGGAAAGTGCAACCCTCGCATGTGCTGGCGGCGATGGGAACCGGTCCGGCGCTGGCGAGCGGCGGGATTCGCATCAGCATAGGTTGGGAAACCACGGAAAATGATGTCGATCGCGCTCTTGAGGCTTGGCGAAAGCTCGCCGGGACCTTAGTTAAAAAGAACGACGAAACAGTGCTTGAACGATTCTAACCGACGTGGTTTCATCGCAAGCACGCTAAGCGCACTGGTCCTGCGCCCGGACGGTCTCGCACTGGAACCGGGTGCCTCGCGATAGCTCTTTATGCCAGTGCCGATGTAGTCCACCGCGGTCCTTGAAACCGCGAGCGGAGGTTTGGAATGCCGGCTGAATTAGAGACGGTCGAACGGGTTCGCCGTATCGACGTCGATCAGTATCGCTATGGATTCGAGACGAATATCGAATCCGAGAAGGCCCCGAAGGGGCTCTCCGAAGACATCGTCCGCTTCATTTCCGCCAAGAAAGACGAGCCGGAATGGATGCTGGAATGGCGGCTCGACGCCTATCGTCGCTGGTTGACGATGCGGGAGCCGACCTGGGCCCGTGTCGATTATCCGAAGATCGACTATCAGGACGTCTATTATTATGCCGCGCCGAAACAGAAAAAGGCGCTGGCTTCGCTCGACGAGGTCGATCCGGAAATCCTGAAGACCTACGAGAAGCTCGGCATTCCCTTGCGCGAGGTCGAGGCGCTCGAGGGGGTCGTCCGTCCCGAGGGCGAACGGAAAGTGGCGGTCGACGCCGTGTTCGACTCGGTGTCGGTGGCGACCACCTTCCAGGCCGAATTGAAGAAGGCCGGCGTGATCTTCATGCCGATCTCGCACGCGCTGCGCGAGCATCCCGATCTGGTGCGAAAGTATCTCGGCACCGTGGTGCCGACCTCCGACAATTTCTTCGCGACGCTCAACTCGGCGGTGTTCTCCGACGGCTCGTTCGTCTACGTGCCGCCGGGCGTGCGCTGCCCGATGGAGTTGTCGACCTATTTCCGCATCAACGAGCGCAACACCGGCCAGTTCGAGCGCACCCTGATCATCGCCGACAAGGGCTCGTATGTCAGCTATCTCGAAGGCTGCACCGCGCCGCAGCGCGACGAGAACCAGTTGCACGCCGCCGTGGTCGAACTGATCGCCCATGACGACGCCGAAATCAAATATTCGACCGTGCAGAACTGGTATCCGGGCAATTCGGAAGGCAAGGGCGGCGTCTACAACTTCGTCACCAAGCGCGGCGACTGCCGCGGCCGCAATTCAAAGATTTCGTGGACCCAGGTGGAGACCGGCTCGGCCATCACCTGGAAATATCCGAGCTGCATCCTGCGCGGCGACAATTCGCGCGGCGAGTTCTACTCGATCGCCATTTCGAACGGCTATCAGCAGGTTGATTCCGGCACCAAGATGATCCACCTCGGCAAGAACACCACCAGCCGGATCATCTCCAAGGGCATCGCCGCCGGCCGCTCGCAGAACACCTATCGCGGCCTCGTCAGCGCCCACCGCAAGGCCACCGGCGCGCGCAACTTCACCGCCTGCGACTCGCTCCTGATCGGCGACAAATGCGGCGCGCACACCGTGCCCTATGTCGAGGCGAAGAATTCGTCGGCGCTGTTCGAGCACGAGGCGACCACTTCGAAGATTTCCGAGGACGTCCTGTTCTACTGCGTGCAGCGCGGCCTGTCGCAGGAGGAGGCGGTCGGCCTCGTGGTCAACGGCTTCGTGCGCGACGTGCTGCAACAACTGCCGATGGAGTTCGCGGTCGAGGCGCAGAAACTGATCTCGATCTCGCT
>JBDHSX010000037.1:0-25223 GCA_039808365.1 Xanthobacteraceae bacterium
GGCGATCGCGTCATTCTCGGTCTCGCCGCGGCGGGGCTGGCGGTGACGGCGGCGACCTATGTGTCGGCCGGTTCCGCCGCGCCGGTGCGCGCCGGGCTGACGATGGTGAAGGACGCGCGCAAGGCCGGGCGGATCGGCGAAGGACTGTCGCGCTGGGCCGGGCGGTCGGCGCGCGAGGTGGTCGACGCCCCGGCTTTGCGGAAGGCGCTGGCGGGCGGTTCGCTGGCGCATCCCGGTCAGATCGCGCCGGCGGTCAAGGCGGCGTTCCGGGCCGAGAAGGCCGGGGCGCTGGTTCGGCTGGGAAAAGATGTCGGCCGCATCGGCAGCAAGGCAGGCACGCGCGGCGCGTTCGATGCCCTGAAACTGGCCGACGGGCCGAAGGATATCGCGCGGGCGGCCCGGCTCGCCGAGGCCAAGGGCGGCCAGACCCGCGCCATCCTGAAGGTGCTGGGACGCGGCGCGCTGGTGCTGGCGATGGGCGCCTTCGATCTGGCGCTGTGGCTGTTCTGGGCCATCGTCGCGTTGTGCGGCTTTGTCGTGTCGATCAAGACCACGACCGAGCGTCTGACGCTCTATTGGCTGCGGCGTCGGAAAACGCGGCGCGCGAAGCCATGTCCGGCGGTGATATCTGCATCGCCCATGGCCGCATGACTGGCCTCTGGCCGCGTTCGTGACTGTTGCTTAAACAGAACGACACGTCGGCCTTCCGAATTGTCCTCCCGTCTCACCCCATGGAACAAAAGATGCCGAGCTTTCACAACGGCGCCGTCGAAATCGCCTATCTCGATGAGGGCGAGGGCGAACCGATCGTGCTGGTCCACGGTTTCGCGTCGAGCAAGAACGTCAACTGGGTCTATCCGACCTGGGTGTCCGAGTTGAAGAAGCACGGCCGGCGGGTGATCGCGCTGGACAATCGCGGCCATGGCGATTCGACCAAGCTCTACGATCAGGAGGACTATCATATCGGCATGATGGCCGGCGACGTGCTGGCGCTGATGAATCATCTCGGGCTGGAGCGCGCCGACATGATGGGCTATTCGCTCGGCGCGCGGCTGACCGGCTATCTCGCGCAGAGCCAGCCGCGCCGTCTGCGCTCGGCGATCTTCGGCGGTCTCGGGATCGGCATGATCGAGGGCGGCGGCCCCGGCGAGAATGTCGCCAAGGCGCTGGAAGCTGAATCGCTGGCGGATGTCACCGATCCGACGGGGCGGATGTTTCGCGCCTTCGCCGACCAGACCCGTTCGGACCGCCGCGCGCTTGCGGCGTGCCTGCGCGGATCGCGGCGGCTGGCGACCCGCGAGGAGGTCGCCGGCATTTCCGTCCCGTCGCTGATTGCCGTCGGCACCACCGACCAGATCGCCGGTTCGGCGCACGCGCTCGCCGCGATCATTCCCAATGCCGAGGTGCTGGACATTCCGGGCCGCGATCACATGCGCGCCGTCGGCGACCGGGTCTACAAGGCCGGCGTGCTCAATTTTCTGGCGCGACGTCCCTGACAGGTCGCCGCGCCCGGCGGACGCGCTCGGCGGCGATCAGAACCACGAACACCGCGATCCACGCCATCCGCGCGCCATAGCGGTCATGTGGCCCCGAGATCACGCCGCACAGGAAGGCGTTGCCGAGCAACGCCAGCGCCACCGTCGCGGCGAGCAGGTCGAGATCGTCGAGCCGCCGTCGCCACAGCGCGCGGCCGAGCAGGACCAGCAGCAGCAGCATCGAGACTTGCGCCACCGGGACATGGATCCAGTTGATCGGGGTGAAGTTGATATCCCAGTGCTGCTGATGGGCCGCGCGCATCGCCGCCGTCTGCGACGGAATATAACGCTCGATGATGCCGTAGGTGTGCGGAATCCAGCCGTTGGTGCCTTCGCCGGTGCCGACCATGCGTAGCTGCGTCGCGGTGGCGATCAGGGCGGCCTCGAACTGCCACAACGGATAGGCGGCGAGCGATTGCGCCGCGATGAACCCCATCTCCTCGTCCATGCCCTCGAAACGGCCGAGCTTGTTGAAGATGCTGTCGTTGCTCCAGAGGAATTCGTCGGCGGTCGCCGGCAACTGGTCGCGATACGGGCAGAGCTTGAGCTTGACGGTGTCGCAATGGTCGTGGAGGTAGCGGGTGACAATGCCGTCCTGCATCATCCGGCCGAAGGTCACGCCAGGACCGCCCGGCGTCCACGCCACCTCGCCCGACAGCGCGTAATTGGCCATCACCAGCAACGCGGCGCTGACGGCGACGGCGAGGCTGCCCTGCGTCAGCCCCCGCAGCGAGACGCGCGGGCGAAGCCATGGCGACAACACCCAGCCGGCGACGCAAAGCCCGAACAGCACGCCGAACGTCGCGCTGTGGGTCGCGGCGGCGAAGGCGGTGAAGGCGAACAGCGCGGCCTTTTCGCCGGACGACAGCCGGTCACCATGCGCCACCAGTAGAAACAGCGTCAGCACCGCAAGCCCGGCGAAAATATCGGTGATCAGCATCGAGGCAAGCCACGGCAGCGCCGTGGTGAAGGCGAGGATCGCGGCGAAGGCGGCGAGACGGAGCCGGCCGGTCAGCCCGAGGGCCCGAAGGGTGAGGGACAGCACCCACAGCGTCACCGCCGACTGGAATGCCAGATTGATCCAGAAATACCAGCGTTCGCCAAAGTGGAGGTAAAGACCGTAGACCGTTGAGCGGGCGGGGACCAGATAACCCTCGTACCAGCGCGCCAGATAGCCTCCGGTATCGTATTGGAGCAGCGGGTAGCCGTTCCAGATGGCGGGGGCGAGCAGCAAAACAAAAACGCCCGCGACCGCGATCAGGCCGATCGTGGTTCGGCGCGCGGCGGCTGACGCGCCCGCAGGCAATGTCTCGGTGCTAATGGGCGTGTTCCCTTTGTTCCCGGCGGGATGTTTAGCGCCAGTCGGTTTCCCCGTCGATAAATTAGTTGCGACCGTCCGATCCGAGGCGATTGCGGCCGCCGCGCCGCCGACCTATTTCCCGTGCGATTTTGGTGAATCGAGGGGGTTTTGTGGGCAATCCGGGATCGTTTACGCGCGTTCCGGGCATTTTGGCGGCGGAAACCCGCCGTTCACCGTCGGTTCGGCGCTGCGGACAGGCGCGGCCGAACTATGTTATAGACTGGGTCAATCGGGAAAGCATGAGGGCCGCATGGTCGTACATCACGTCAATCCGCAGAACGCCAAGCTCGCCGCCCTCGATCCGATCTGGGACCGGATCCGGACCGAGGCCGACGATATCGTTCGCCGCGAGCCGGAACTGGCCGCGTTCATTTTCAGCACGGTCCTGCACCACGCCCGCCTGGAAGCGGCGGTGGTGCATCGGGTCGCCGAGCGGCTCGACCATTCGGCGCTGTCGGGCGATCTGATCCGCCAGACCTTCGATGAAGCGCTGCGGGATGATCCGGACATCGGCAATGCGTTTCGCGCCGATCTGGTCGCGGTGTACGACCGCGATCCGGCGACGTCGCGCTTCATCGACCCGCTGCTCTACTTCAAGGGCTTTCATGCCATCCAGGCGCATCGGCTGGCGCATTGGCTGTATCGGCATGGGCGCAAGGATTTCGCTTATTACCTGCAAAGCCGTTCATCCTCGGTGTTCCAGACCGACATCAACCCGGCCGCGAAGATCGGCCGCGGGATCTTCCTCGATCACGCGACCGGTTTTGTCGTCGGCGAGACGGCGGTGATCGAAGATGACGTGTCGATTCTCCACGACGTCACGCTGGGCGGCACCGGCAAGGAGAACGAGGACCGCCATCCGAAAATCCGCCATGGCGTTTTGATCGGCGCCGGCGCGAAAATTCTCGGCAATATCGAGATCGGGCATTGCGCGCGGATCGCGGCGGGCTCCGTCGTCGTCAAGCCGGTGCCGCACAACGTCACGGTGGCGGGCGTTCCCGCCAGGATTGTCGGCGAAGCCGGTTGCGCCGAGCCGTCGCGGACGATGGACCAGATGCTGCACGCCACCGGGCTTTGAGGTCGCGCCATTTGTCAAAGGCGCGAAGTCGTATAGACAGGGTGTGACGGCCGGCGGTCTTGCGCGTGAGAGCAAGCTGGCCTTGTTGCTGCATTGGAGACGCTTGTGGACGTTAAGGAAGTCAGGAAACTCGACGCATATCTGAAGCGTCTGTTCGGCAATCCGAAAATTCGCGTGGTGCCGCGCCCGAAGAAGGATGATTCCGCCGAGGTCTACATCGGCGAGGAATTCATCGGCGTCCTGTTCGTCGACGACGAGGACGACGACCGTTCGTTTCAGTTCCAGATGGCGATCCTGGAAGACGATCTCGCCGAGGACTGAGCGGCGAGACTGCATTCCATTCAGTCCGGATTCTTGCGCGCGCCGTTATTCGTGCGCGCTTCGCAACCGGTCCGTCAGGCCATCCATCGCCGCCGCGACATCACGCCATTGCACCAGCCATTGGCGTGGAAAACGGAACGTCAGATCCGCGCCGGCGAGGCGGCGCTCCGCCAGACAGGTCCCAGGCGTCTCGCGATCGCGCGTGCAGCGCGCGACAAGCTGTTTGCCGTCGCCCTGCGCCAGCAGCAAATCTTCATGCTCATAGGGGGTGCCGTCGCGGAACGCTTGCAGCGTCAAGCCTTCCGCGATCTGCGACTGCGTCGGTTCGAGGTAGCGCGGATAGATGGTTTGCAATCGCGTCTGCGGCGACATCGCGCCGTGATGCTCGGCGATCGAGAGAAAAATCCGCCTGATGGCGTCCTGGGCGTCGGCGACGGTTTCGGCGTTGACATGACGCGGCGCGCCGGGCGGGGCGAGCGACGGATAGTCGAAGGAGAGATCGACGCGCTCCTGCGGCCCCGAATGCCGCTGGACCTTTTCACGGATGGCGAGCGGCGGAATGTTGAACAGGGTGCCGCCGATGCTGATGGGAAGCGGGGCTGACGGCTCGGCGGGAACCGCGCGCCAGGTCGGCCACAGCAAATAGGCGATCAGGGCGGTGGCGCTGATGCTGAGCAGAACCGACAACAGCGCCATGCCGTAGTAGCGGCGCGGGGCGCGGCGCCGGCGGCGCGACGGAGCGGGGGATGAGGTGAGCGTGGTCATGAGCGGCCGAACTTGCCTTGCGCGGGCGGTGAGAGTTTCGCTTCATGGCTCGGCCATTGACCGAATCGCCGCTGACTATGCCATGGCGAGCCGCCGGTTGCGCGCGCGCAGCCCGCACCGCGCGCAAATTTGATGCGTTGTTTCGCGATCGCCTCCGTGCCGGCGTTAACCCTTTTTTAAGGATGACGTGGCGGCGCGAGCCCGATTTTGCCAAGCATGATGCGCCGTTTGCCGGGAAGGGCGCCGATGTCCGCGGATGCACTGAATTCATTGTTCTCGCTGTTGATCGGGTTCGCGCTCGCCGGCGCGCTGGTGAGCGGCTATCAGGCGCTGGCGCAACGGCCCGCCGGCTTCGGCCTGTTGCAGCAAGGGGTGGCGCCGCGCTCGTTCGTCGCGGTGCCGTTTCTGATGTTCGCGGCTCCTTTCCTCATCATGCGCAACACGCTGCTCGGCCGCCGGCTTGAGCAGCGCCACCGCGTCGAGTTCGTGATGATGGCGACGGTGCTGTCCGGTTTCTGGAGCTTGATGTCCGGCACCTTTGTCGTCATGGCGTTGCGCGCGATCGGCCTGCTCGCCTGATTTTGCATCGGCGGCCCGTTGGCGTAGCATCATTTGATCCCGCGTTTCTCACTCAGGACATTTCATGGCGATTTACGAACTCGACGGGCAGGCGCCCGAACTTCCCGCCGACGGCGACTGTTTCGTCGCCGAGACCGCGGCGGTCGTCGGCAAGATCCGGATGCGCAAGGGATCGAGCATCTGGTTCGGCGCGGTGCTGCGCGGCGACAATGAGTGGATCGAACTGGGCGAGGGCTCCAACATCCAGGACAATTGCACCTGCCACACCGATCCGGGTTTCCCGCTGACCATCGGCAAGAACTGCACCATCGGCCACAACGTCATCCTGCACGGCTGCACCATCGAGGACGACGCGCTGATCGGCATGGGCGCGATCGTCATGAACGGCGCGCGGATTCGTCGCGGCTGCGTGGTCGGCGCTGGCGCCGTCATCACCGAAGGCAAGGAGTTTCCGGAGTACTCGCTGATCATCGGCGCGCCGGCGCGGGCGATCCGCACGCTGGAGCCGGCGCAGGCGGAAGCCTTGACGCGCGGCGCCGGGTTTTATGTCGCCAACGGCGCGCGGTTCAGGAAGGGCCTGAAGAAGATCGGCTGATCGCCGTCTATTCGCGACCCGTCCCCTAAAAAAGGGGTGCGGCCAGCCTTGGGGGGAGGCTGGCCGCGCGCGATCCGGTCTGGACGGGGAGGGGTGGGGGGACGACCGGTCGCGTGTCTCCTGAAGTTAGCGGGCGCTGGCGGTGGCCACGCCGGCGTTCGGCTGGCCGAGCGAAACCCACACGTTGGGATCGCTCTGCGACTGCCGCTTGACGAAGCGGTAGCCGGTCTCGGTCCAGGCGACGACCTCCTCGTTCTGGTTGTCGAGAATGAACTCGCCCTTGTTGGATTTCACCGTGAGCACGGCGTGGCCGTCGCCCTTCTTGTCGCGCACCACGGTGATCAGCAGCGCCTCGCGCGGCCAGCCGGCATCGATCAGCATCTTGCGCTTGAGCAGGACGTAATCCTCGCAATCGCCGTAGCCGTCGGTCGGCAGCGACCACTTCTCGACGACGCCCCAGTGCTCCATGTCGGTCATCGGCTTGACGGTGTCGTTGACCCAGCGATTGACCCGCAGCAGATCCTTCCATGCGGTTTGCGTCATCACGATATCGCGGGCCTGGGTCGCGCCGCCCCGGCATTCGCCGGGATTCTCGGCGCAGAATTCGACCCAGCCGATCGGTGAGCGGGTGACGTCGCCAAGGCTGGCGTATTGAAGGCTTGCATGTTGCGCCTGCCCGTTGCCGGCGTGCGCGGCGGCTGTCAGCCCAAACAGGATGGCGATGATCGCCAGTCCTTTCCCCTGTCCAAGTTTAAACATTGTGGCCCCCGTTTCTTGTTGGGACCACTATTCGCACAAACGATTTGCAGCGCGGCTAAGTCGCTGAAGTACAATTGAGATGAATGCAGATCAATACTTTGGAAAAATCGATTTTTACTTGAATCGAATTTGTCTCAAATTTTACTGATCAGAATTTGATTCAAATTTTATCGATTAACCGCGCAAACGCCGCAAATCCACGCGCGCGCGGCCGTGATCGGTCCGCGCGTTAACGTGGATGCGGGGGTGAAACGACGACCGCGACCGCTTTCGCGAGGGCGAGGCGGCGGGGGTGGCGTACTGAGGGAGAGGAGCCGGAGGCTTGGTGCGTTTACCGGGCGGTGACGCTGTCTTCGAGAGTTTCGATCGGCTGCTCGTGAAGGAATTCGAGCGCGCAGCCTTCGTCGAGATGGCGGACCACCCTGGCCTGCACCCGGCCGAGCGACACCATCGCCCCGATCGGCGGCTGGTATTCGGCGGCGATCGCCGCGCCCGACCGCGACAGGTCGATGATGCGACAGGTCATGCGCCGGCCGTCCGCCGCCACCAGGGCGGCGATGGGATTGCGCGGCGTGATGCGATCGTGCCGGCGGTCCTCAGGCAGGTTGAGGATGTCGCGGTTGGCGAGCCAGGTCAGTTGCGAGGCCAGCTTGTCGCGTTTGCGCGGCGTCGCGCCGACGCTCATCGCAAAGCCGTTGTCGATCAGGCGGGTGATTTTCCCCTCGACCCGACCGACGTGATCGAGATAGGCGATCACGCGATCGCCGACCTTGCCGATGCCCGGCGCCAGCATCGCCACGCCGCCCGGCGACATATTGATCACCTGGCACGGATATTCGCGGCGGTCCGGCAGCATGTAGCGGCCGAGCAGGTGGACCTTCACCCGCTGGAAGCGCCGTCGCTCCTGGGGGACCGGATGCTTGGATTGTTTTTGCGCGAAAGCCATGCTGGGTTGCACCGGTGGGCCGGGTCACGGGCAGAGCTAGACCCTACGGCGTTCACGGTTAACGTGGCGTTACGTTTGCGGGCGCCGCGCGAGGAAAGAGAACCACGCCCAGGGGCGGGCTCAGATCAGGCCCTCATAGACCATCAGGCCGCGCGCCAGCGCCAGCTTTCGCAGCACGCGCGGCGCGAAACGCATCGGGGCGTGGCCCATATAGCGCCATGACGTCAGTGTCAGGCCGCTCAGCGTGTGGTCGCCGTCGGCGAACGGGACCAAAAGCCCGGTCAGGCTGATCGGCGTATGAACGCGGGTGTCGAACGGCAGCAGCAGCAATTCGAGCGGAACGGATCGTCCTTCCTGGGTGCGGGCGGCGACACCGGCGACGGCGGCGAGCTTTTCCGCGGTGACGGCGCCAAGAATGTCCTCGATCTCCAGGCGGCTCGCCGGCTCGAACAGGCCGGTGAATTCCCGTCCCTTGAGGTCGCCGCCAAGCAGGGCGCAGACCCGGGTTCCCGCCACCCGGAACGGATATCCGGCATTCGGCTCGTAGGACAGCACAAAGATATCGCCGAGCAGCTCGCGGACCGGGCCGGGTTCGAGCTGGCTGCGATCCGGGGCCGCGTTCGTGCCGCGCTTTTCATCCCAATAGGCGAAAAAATCCCGGCTTGCTCGATGTTTCATGACTCAAACCTGACCCGCGGCCGCCCCCAATGGGACAGAGTTGTCCCGTCCTCATGCACCGCCGGCTTCCTTTTTAGTTGTCGCAGGGGAGGCCGTGCAGCGTCCATGCCCAGATGGGCGGTTATTCAGACTTTGTGCCGGTAAGGTTAAATTAACCATGAATCTTAAGACGGCGGTAACCGCTCGCGACCGCCGAGGCGATCCGGCCCGCCGGCATCGTCGCGGGCGCGGTCGTTAACGATGAATTAAGGATTGGCTTTAACTCCCGCGAAAGCGCGGTAGCATGGGCCCACTCCAAGACTTGCAGGACATTCCGGGCTTGGACTGTCGTCGGCTTCTCCAAGGGCTGGCGCGGGCAATTCCGGCAGGGTGGCTGAGAACAAAGATCGGCGGTGGCGCGGGGCGATGTGGAAACCCTCGCGCGACAGGACCGGCACGGGTGGAAAGGCAGGGTTTCTCAGACCCTGCCTTTTTCATTTTCGCCTCCGATTTTTTCTTACGCTTTTCGCCTGACGCCATCCCACCTCGTCAGGTGGCGGCATGGCAGTTCCGGGTTTTCCCGCTGAGTTTCGAAATAGCACCCATTGGCAAGCTTCGTTCGGCTGGCTCCACGAGCGGGCGCGACAACCTGATTTGTATCGATCGATGTCACGCGGTTGGACTTCAGGGATAGCCGCGCTTCGTATCGCCCGGTGCTCTCGTTGAGCCGTTGGTCGGGCGGTCGCGACGCGCCGCCGTTGAAGGAACTTTCGTGACCGATGCAACGTTGACCAGCATTCGGACCTATAGCGAGGCCCTGATCATGCTCTCGACCATTCTCATCGTTATATTGATTCTCGCCCTGATCGGTGCTTTGCCAACATGGGGATACAGCCGCAGTTGGGGTTACGGACCCGGCGGCGGAATTGGCCTGATCCTGATTATTTTGATCATTCTGATCCTGATGGGCCGAATCTGAAGTTTTGTATGAGATCTTGAAGGTATTGGACGGCTCCCGCTGCCCGTCGATATTCGGACTGACCTCGCGCCTCCGATCCCGACGGGCGCGATGATCCGTCACGCACGGGCTTGCGCCGGCGATCCAAGCCGCCTATTGGGGCCCATCGCCCGCTTGAGCCCGATATTAGGCATCCGACCTTGGACCCCCGCCAGCCTCCGCGTGAACCGATCCTGACGCTCCCCGGAGCGTTGACGGCCTATGTCGGGCTCCTGATCGCGATCCATGTGGTGCGGACGTTGCTGCTGCCCGAGGCGTGGGACGATTGGGTGCTCTGGGTGTTCGCCTTCATCCCCATGCGGTACGACACCTCGCTCCTGGCCATTCCCATCGCCGGCGGGGCAGGGGCGAAGGTCTGGACTTTCCTGACCTATTCGCTGCTGCACGCCAATCTGCCCCACATCCTGTTCAACATCCTGTGGCTGTTGCCGTTCGGCAGCGCGGTGGCGCGGCGGTTCGGCGCGATCCGGTTTTTCCTGTTCATGGCGGTGACGGCGGCCGCCGGCGCGGCGGCTCATCTGGTCACCCACGCCCATGAGCTGGCGCCGATGATCGGCGCCTCGGCGTCGGTGTCCGGGGCGATGGCCGCGGCCATTCGCTTCGCTTTCGTGCGCGGCGGATTCCTCGGTTTCGCGCGCGGCGACGCCGACGCGGCGGCGAAGGTGCCGGCGCAGCCGTTGTCACGCGCCTTGCGCGATTCGCGCGTGCTCGGGTTCCTGGCGGTCTGGTTCGGCGTCAACATCGTCTTCGGCGTCGGCTCCATCGGGATCGGGACCGAGGGCGTTTCGGTCGCCTGGCAGGCGCACATCGGCGGATTCTTCGCCGGGCTGCTGCTGTTCTCCCTGTTCGATCCGGTGCCGCGGCGTGGCGGCCCGATCGCCGTCCCGCCGATGCCGGACTGACGCTGCGGCCGGTTGCCGCCCTTGCTTGCGAGGGCGCGCGGTTTCATTCATCATCCTGTTGCACTCAGGCGGGCGCGGGGCGCGACTTGCAATGGTGTTGATCGACCCGATCGCGTGAAGGTGGCGTGTCCGTTCGTCACATGCGCGCGAACAAAGCTGACGCTCACGGGTTGCCTGAAGGCGAACAAGGTCGGGATCGCGTCGTCTCGCACCGCGCGATCGCTTTTTGGGAGGCGACTATGACCGTGCGCTCTATTCTTGCTTCCAAGGGTCATCACATCGTGAGCGTCGAGCCCGAACTGAAACTGTCGGACGCCGTCAAGCTGCTGGCGGAACGACGCATCGGCGCCGTGCTGGTCATCAAGGATCAGCGCATCGAGGGGATCCTGTCGGAACGCGACGTCGTGCGCGTGCTCGGCGAGCGCGGCGCCGGCGCGCTCGACGAGCCGGTGCGAAACGTCATGACGCGCAAGGTGGTCGGCTGCGGCGAGAAGGACACCGTCGCGGAGATCATGGAACGCATGACCATCGGCAAATTCCGCCACTTGCCGGTGATGGACGGCGACAGCCTCGTCGGCCTGATTTCGATCGGCGACGTGGTCAAATGGCGCGTCATGGAGTTCGAGCGCGAGCAGGAGGCGCTTCAGGAATACATCAAGACGGCCTGAGAGACTGCGCGCGAATAGTCCGCGACCGAGGCGGTGCTGCTATTCGCGGTCGGTCTCGGTTTCATGCATGACGTCGGCCGCGGTGGTCGTCGCGGCCGGGGCGACCATGTCGATCGCTTCCCGGATATCCTCGATCGCCCGCTCGGCGGCGCGCGCGCCATGGGCGATGGTTTCATCAGCGCGATGGAATTCGAACCAGCCGATCTTGCCGACGCGCGGCGCGATCAGGAGGTCCGGCGGGTCGCCGGCCAGCCTTGCCCGCGTGATGCGGTCCTGCATGATGTTGAACGCATCGATCATCACCTTGGAAATGCCGGGACGGCCGCCACCGCCGAAGAACTCGCGTTTCACGGTGCGTTCGGGCGAGGAGAAAAACCGGCCGATGCCGTGTTTTTGCGGCGGCTCGGTTTCCTCGACCGGCGGCGACGGATCGAGGGCCGCGCCGTGCGAGAAAATCGTGATGGCGTGGCCGAACACGTCGGTCGAGAGATTGACCGCGATGACGATTTCAGCGCCGAGCGCGCGCGCCGTTGAAACCGGCACCGGGTTGACCAGCGCGCCGTCGACCAGCCAGCGGTCGCCGACCGGGAATGGCGCGAAGATTCCCGGCAGCGCGAACGAGGCCCGTATCGCATCGACGATGCGGCCGCGGGTGAGCCAGATCTCGTGACCGGTGCGGACCTCGGTCGCCACCGAGGCGAATTTCATCGGCAGGTCTTCGATCAGGGTGTTGCCGAGGGCCGCTTCCAGTTGCGCCGCCAGCTTGTCGCCGCCGATCAGGCCGGATCCGTTCAGCTTGATGTCGAGATAGCCGAGAATATTGCGAGGTTGCAGGCCGCGCGCCCATTGTTCCAGCCCGTCGAGATGGCCGGCCGCGTAGGCGCCGCCGACCGCCGCGCCGATCGAGGTGCCGGCGATGACGTCGGGGGTGATGCCGTGGGCGATCAGCGTGCGCAGAATGCCGATATGGGCGAAGCCGCGCGCCGCGCCGCCGCCGAGCGCGAGGCCGACGATCGGCCGTCGGACCGGGCCGAGGCCGACCTTGACGCGGCCGTTGCCGTTGTTCGGTGTTTTTCCCATCGGACTCTCAAGGTTGCGATTCGGGAATAGTCCGGCTGGACCGAAAAGGCCAGCGATCCGGCGCGGCGGTTTGCAGATCCGCCGCAGGCTCATGGCTCGCCGGGCGGCTCGAGCGAGAGGCTTGAATTCGCCGCGTTTTAAGTCAAGAACCAGCGCGATGACATTCGGCGGCGGCAACAGCGGAAAGCCCGGAGCGGGCGTGGGGTGGGCGTGCGTGCTCGCCTGCCTGTGGCTGTTCGTCTGGGCGACGCCGGCGGCGGCGCAATTGTTTACCGACCGCCCGCCGCCCATTCCGCCGGCCTCCGTTCCCGAAGCGCCTGGGTCGCCGGCGATCAGCCTGGCGCCGCCGTCGGGCCCGGCGGCTGGACCGCCGTTGCCGGCGGCGCTGACCCAGCCTCCGACGGCCGCCATCACGCCGCCGCCGCCGTCAGCGGCCCCCTCCGTCGCCCCCGCCCCGAACCACGCGGTGCTGGCGCTGACGGCCCGCTACGGCAACGATCTGCCGGTCATCAATGGCGGGCTGATCTGGCGGATCTTTTCCGACAGGCCGGACGAGACCGGCGCGTTCAAGCTGATCCGCGAGGACCGCGGCGCGACGCCGAACATTGTGCTGCCGCCGGGCCACTACATCGTGCATGTGGCCTTCGGTCTGGTCACCGCCGCGCGCTCGGTGACGCTGCGCGCCGAGACCGATCGCGAATCGTTCCTGTTGCCGGCGGGCGGCTTGCGCATCGAGGGGCGCGTCGGCACGTCGAAGATTCCGGCGAACCAGATTTCCTTCAGCATCCACAAGGGCAGTCAGTTCGATTCCGGCGGCGAAAGCCCGGCGCTGGTCGCCAACGGGACCCCCGGCGACGTGGTGATCCTGCCCGAAGGCACCTACAACATCATTTCGAACTACGGCGACGCCAATTCCGTCGTGCGCTCCGATATCCGGGTGCAGGCCGGTAAATTGACCGACGCGACGGTCACGCATCGCGCCGCCGTCATCACGCTGAAACTGGTCGGCGAGAAAGGCGGCGAGGCGCTGGCCAATACGTCGTGGTCGGTGATCACGCCCGGCGGCGACGTCGTCAAGGAATCGATCGGCGCGTTTCCGCGCATGATCCTGGCGGAAGGCGAATATCGCGCCATCGCCAAGAACGAGGGCAAGGTGTTCGAGCAGCCCTTCAAGGTCGTCAACGGCGTCGACGGCGAGGTCGAGGTGCTGGCGCGATAGCGTCTCCCCGAGCCGTCATCGCCGGGCTTGACCCGGCGATCCATCTTCTGAAGCGACTCTTCTTTTTGATGGATGCGCGGGTCAAGTCCGCGCATGACGATCCCGTCTAAATCGAACTCGTTCTAGAACTTCGTCACGATATCCGCCAGCGCCGGCCGGGGACGATCCTCGCTGGCTTTCTCCGACTTGCCGATGTGAACGAAGCCCGCGAGTTGTTCGTCGGCCGCAAGACCGAGCCCCGTGAGCACATCGCGATCATAGGCGAACCAGCCGGTCAGCCAGTTGGCGCCGTAGCCGAGCGCGGTCGCGGCGGTGACGATGTTCAGCGCGCTGGCGCCGGCCGAGAGTTGCTGCTCCCAGGGCGGCACCTTGGGGTGCGACTTGGGTGAACTGACCACCGCGATCACCAGCGGCGCTTCCGTGAGGCTCGCGCGCGCGCGCTCAATATCTTCAGCCGAGGCATCCGGGTTTCGCTTGGTGAAAACCTTCGCGATGACGTCGCCGGCGCGGTTGCGCGCCTCGCCTCGAAAGACGATGAAGCGCCACGGCGAGAGCTTGCCGTGATCTGGCACGCGGGCGCCGATGGTGAGGATGGTTTCGAGTTCGCTCTCGGTCGGCGCAGGGCCGGCCATGTCCCGCGGCTTCACCGAACGGCGGGTTTTCAGGAAATCGATCAGGTCGGACATTTGTTCGGATGGCTCTCTGGGTGCGGGATGATGTTGCAGCGGATGTAAAGCCCGCGCGGGCGAGCGCAAGGCCGGCCCGCGCAGCTTCGATGCAATCTAACCGCCCTGCGCCGCGGCTTCCGCGCGGGCGCGCTTGACGTCCGGCGGCGTCGCTTCCTCGACCAGCGCCGCCAGCGCATCCTGTAGCGGCAGCACGGTCTGGCCCTCGTGACCGAGGCGGCGGATCGACACCGAGTGGGTTTCGGCCTCCTTCTTGCCGACCACCAGCAGCGCCGGAATCTTGGCGAGCGAATGTTCGCGCACCTTGTAGTTGATCTTCTCGTTGCGCAGATCGAGTTCGATGCGCAAGCCAGCGCGCTTCGCCGCGGCGGCGACCACCTTGGCGTAGTCGTCGCCTTCCGAGGTGATGGTGGTGACCACCGCCTGCACCGGCGCGAGCCACAGCGGGAAGTGCCCGGCGAAATGCTCGATCAGGATGCCGGTGAAGCGCTCCATCGAGCCGCAGATCGCGCGATGGACCATGATCGGGATTTTCTTCGAGCCGTCGGCGTCGATGTAGAACGCGCCGAACAACCCCGGCAGGTTGAGATCGACCTGCGTGGTGCCGCACTGCCAGTCGCGGCCGATGGCGTCGCGCAGCACGTATTCGAACTTCGGCCCGTAGAACGCGCCTTCGCCCGGATTGATCGCGGTCTTGATGCGGCCGCCCGACTGGCTCTCGATCTCGCGCAGCACGGTCGCCATCACCCGCTCGGCGTGATCCCAGCTTTCGTCGGTGCCGACGCGCTTCTCCGGCCGCGTCGAGAGTTTCACCACGATGTCGCCGAAACCGAAATCCGAATAGGTCGACAGGATCAGCTCGTTGATCTTCAGGCATTCCTCGGCGAGTTGCTCCTCGGTGCAGAAGACATGCGCGTCGTCCTGCGTGAAGCCACGCACGCGCATCAACCCGTGCATCGCGCCGGACGGCTCGTAGCGATGCACGACGCCGAACTCGGCGATCCGCAGCGGCAGGTCGCGATAGCTTTTCAGGCCATGCTTGAAAATCTGCACATGGCCGGGGCAATTCATCGGCTTGAGCACGAACCAGCGCTTGTCCTCGGCGTCGTCGCCGGCGGACTGCGCGGCGAACATGTTCTCCCGATACCAATTCCAGTGGCCCGAGGTTTCCCACAGCACCTTGTCGAGGATCTGGGGCGCGTTGACCTCGTCGTAGTCGCCGGCGAGGCGGCGGCGCATATAGGCCACCAGTGTCTGAAACAGCGTCCAGCCCTTGGCGTGCCAGAACACCACGCCGGGACCTTCCTCCTGGAAATGAAACAGATCGAGTTCGCGGCCGAGCTTGCGGTGGTCGCGCTTCTCGGCTTCCTCGATCTGCTTCAGATAGGCGTCGAGTTCGTCCTGCTTGGCGAAGGCGGTGCCGTAGATCCGCGTCAGCATCGGATTGTTGCTGTCGCCGCGCCAATACGCGCCCGCCACCTTCATCAGCTTGAAGGCGTTGCCGATCTTGCCGGTGGAGGTCATGTGCGGGCCGCGGCACAGATCGAACCAGTCGCCCTGGTAGTAGATCTTGATCGGCTCGTCGCCGGGAATGGCGTCGACCAGTTCGACCTTGAAGTTCTCGCCCTTGTCGCGGAACACCTGCTTGGTCTTTTCGCGATCCCAGACGTCCTTGGTGAACGGCCGGTCGCGCGCGATGATCTCGCGCATCTTCTTCTCGATGGCGGCGAAATCGTCCAGCGTGAACGGCTCGTTGCGGAAGAAGTCGTAATAAAATCCGTTCTCGATCACCGGACCGATGGTCACCTGGGTGCCCGGCCACAGCGTTTGCACGGCTTCGGCCAGCACATGCGCGCAATCGTGGCGGATCAATTCCAGCGCGCGGGGATCGTCGCGGCCGATCAGCTCAATTTTGGCGTCCTGGGTGATGGGATCGGCAAGGTCGGTCACGACGCCGTCGAGCGCCATGGCCACGGTGCGCTTGGCGAGCGACGGCGAGATGCCCTTGGCGACATCGAGGCCGGTCACACCCTTGGTGAAATCGCGGCGGGCGCCATCGGGAAAGGTGAGGGTGATGCTGAGCGATTCGACCGGTTTGAGGTTGGCGAGGCCGAACTGGAATCCGGACGGGGGCTGGGTGGTCATGCTGATCTCCTGTGGCTCACTCCTGCGAACGGGCGCAGGTAAGCGGAAAGCAGCGATATAGCAGCCATGGGGCGAGTTGCAATGTTTCAAGGCACGCGGCGATTGAAAAACGCCCCCTCGTTCCGGCCATGGCGATCCGCCGCCATCGGGCGGCGTCAAGATTATTGTGGACGATCCCAATATTTCATGCAATTGCATTAAAATAACGATATGAGGACCGGGTGAAAACCTCCTTTGCCCCCACCGCTTTATTGCTCGGCAATTTCGTCATCGGCGTCTCGGTCATGGGGCCGACAGCCATGCTGGGCGATCTGGCGTCGGGGCTCGGCGTTTCGATTCGTGACGCCGGTCTGCTCATCACCTTCGGCGCGGCGGTGCTGTGCATCTGTTCGCCGCTCAGCGCCTGGCTCACCGGCGGCTTCGATCGTCGTCGGTTTCTCAGCGCGCTTCTGTTGCTGCTGGCGTTGACCAATCTGGCATCGGCCCTCGCGCCGGATTACGCGACGCTGATGATGCTGCGGCTGGTGATGATGGCGGTCGCCGCGCCGTTCACGCCGCAGGCCGCGGGGACGGTCAGCCTGATCGTCCCTGTCGAAAAGCGCGGCAGCGCGATCGCCTATATCTTTCTCGGCTGGTCGGTGGCGGCCGCCGCCGGTCTGCCGTTGGTGGCGATCATCGCCAGTTCGGCCGGCTGGCGCGCGGTCTATGTCTGCTCCGCCGCGGTGTCGTTGATCGGCTGGCTGCTGCTGGTCTGGCGGCTGCCGGCGCGGGTGCGCGGCGGCGCCGTCGAGCTCTCGACCTGGATGGCGCTCGGCCGCAATCCGCTGGTGCTGCTGCTCCTCCTCATCACCACCTTGCAGATGTGCGGGCAGTTCACGATTCTGACGTTCATGGCGCCCCTGCTGACGCGCCTCGCCGAGGCGTCGCCCGCCGCCATCGCATTGGCGTTTTCGCTGTACGGCCTTTGCGGATTTATCGGCAATGTGCTGGCGACGCGGCTGGTCGACCGCTGGGGCGGTTATCGGACCTCGCTGCTGTTCGTCATCGTCCTGCTCGCGGGGCTGGCGATCTGGAGTTTCGGCGCCGGCGTCTTCGCGCTCATGGCGGTCGGCGTCAGCGTCTGGGGCGTGGGATTTGCTTCGACCAATTCGATGCAGCAAGTCCGCCTGGTCGGCGCGGCGCCGCCGTTCGCCGGCGCGTCGGTGTCGCTCAATTCATCAGTTCTCTATATCGGCCAGGCCATCGGTTCCGCCATTGGCGGCATCTTGTTCGCGCGCGACATGCTTCACACCGTCGGCTATGTCGGGGTCGCCTTCGTGGTCGCCGCTCTGCTGGCAGTGCTGGCGAGCGGGCGTTTTGAGACGACGAATACCGGGGAACCGGCATAAAACGGCCGTTGCCCATTGAAACCTAAGTGTCGTCGTTGACGCCGCGCCATCGCCCGAAGCGCCATGGCAGATACCATCGCGCTCCCGGCGGCGGCGAGCGGGGCACGTTGTCGATGCCGGACGTTCCCCATGGCTGGCAGCGCAACAGCCGCGCCAGCGTCATCCAGCCGCCGGCCCACAAGCCGAAGCGGCCAATGGCCTCGTCGGCATAGGCCGAGCAGGTCGGCAGATGGCGGCAATTGTAGCCGATCAGCGGCGACAGCGTGTGGCGGTAACACCAGATCGCCGCTTGCCCGGTCCGGCGCGGGAGACGTTGCAGCGTGGCCGCGCAGTGGGAGCAAGGCGAGGGCATGGGCGTCCCCGGTGTTTCGGATCGGCGGGTTTCGCGGATGGAACCGGTCGGGTTCGGCATTTGCGACACACCTCGGGAAATAACACAGGTTTGGTATCATGAGGCAGCAAAAGACGGTTGGAGGACGATCCGCACCCGACTAGGCTCGCTCGTGACAATTCAACCGCGCTGAAACGTCCGGCCGAATGGATATCGCGCCGGGGAGGGGATTTGGTGAGCGCCGCTTCCGTGCTGAAGGCTCGAATCGCCACGACGCTGATGGTCGGGCTCGCGGCGATGTCGCTGGGCGTGATCGCCAGCGTGGCGTGGCCGGCGCGCGCCCGCGATGTCGTCGACATTCGCAAGCTGCCGATGCGCTTCTCGTGGGTTCCCTGTCCGGACCACTGCCGGGGCTGGATCAGCGCCACCGGGGTCATCACCGCCGACACCCCGAAAGCCTTCGAGGATTTCGCCCACGACCGCGATCTGACCGGCGCGACAATGGTGCTGGATTCGAGCGGCGGCTCGGTGAACGACACCATCGCGCTCGGCCGCACTTGGCGGAACCTTGGCCTGCTGACGACGGTGGGGGCCACGATCGACAGTCCGGGATCGGTGAGCGGGACCGCCGCCGTAATCCCCGATGCCTCCTGCGAGTCGATGTGCGTCTTCCTGCTGCTGTCGGGCAAGGTGCGTTACGTGCCGCCGGGAGCGCGGGTGCGGGTGCATCAAATCTGGATGGGCGACCGCGCCAACGATGCCCGCGCCGCCACCTACACCGCGCAGGATCTGATGATCGTCGAGCGCGATATCGGCCGTCTCGCCAAGTATACTTTCGACATGGGCGGATCCGGCGATCTGCTGGAACTGGCGCTGAGCATTCCGCCGTGGGAAGCGCTGCGCCAGTTGTCGCCGGAGGAGTTGCGGCGAACCCATATCGTCACCACCGATGCGGTCGCCGACGTGCTGCCGTCGCGCCCGACCACGCCTGAAACGCCGGTCGCGACCACCGGCAAGCCGGTTCAGGATCGATTTGTCGGCGGCGTTGCGGGTGCGGCTGTCGCGTCGTCCTCAGCCAAAGCCACGAAAACCGCGGAAGCCACCGCGTCGCCGGTCGGCGGACCCGCGCCTGCTGCGCCGGCGCAGCTCCGGTAACGCCGCGGTTTCACGTCAGCTGGCCGCGTCGCTGAGTTGAGCCGGTTTGGCCGCGATCCGGTTGGCCTCGATCTGGCCAATCGCATCGACCACGGCGTCGAAGGTCAGTAGGGTCGAGGCGTGGCGGGCCTTGTAGTCCCGCACCGGCTCCAGCAGCGCAATATCGGCCCACTTGCCCTGCGGCGGCGGGCCGTTTTCCTTCAGCATCCGCCGCACGGTTTCCCGCAACTCCCGCAATTCGCTCGCCGTCGAGCCGACCACGTGGCTCGCCATGATCGAGGACGATGCCTGGCCCAGGGCGCAGGCTTTGACGTCGTGGGCGAAGTCGGTGACCACCGGCCCCTCCATCTTGAGGTCGACCTTGACGGTCGAGCCGCACAGCTTGGAGTGGGCGGTGGCGGTGGCGTCGGGGTCGGCCAGGCGGCCAAGTCTTGGAATATTCCCGGCGAGGGCGATGATGCGCTGATTGTAGACGTCGTTGAGCATAGCGGTTGCAGCCCGGACTCGCGCCGATCGGGTCGGTCGCGCCGGTATCCGCCCTTGGCGGTCCGGTTCATCACCCTATATAAGGATTGGCGCGAGAAAATACAGGCTCGCGAACCTCTCGCCGGACAATTGAGCGATCAAAGCCGGCGAGGCTGTTAATATGCTCGGACTCAGGCGTCCGGCGGCCTTCGAGGTTGCCCCGTCTGCCCGGTGACACTCCGGCCCGCTGGGCCGGTCGAACGGAGTGAGGATGGACGCTTTGATCAAGCCGCTGCGCGCGGGGAAGGCCGCCGACGACAAACCCGCAACCACCGGACCCGCCGAGGTCAAGGGCATCGACAGGAGCGCCGACTTGCGCGTGCCCGAAAGCCGGCCGGCCCAATTGGACCCGTCGGATTATCTGGCGGCGGCGTTTCATCCCGATCAGCCGCGCCCGTCGCGCGGGGAGGCCGAGCAGGCGGTCAAGACGCTGCTGGCCTATATCGGGGAAAATACCGATCGCGAGGGCCTGCTGGATACGCCGCGGCGCGTGGTCGAGGCCTTCGACGAACTGTTTCAGGGCTATCAGCAGTGCCCGACCGAGGTGCTCAACCGGACTTTTGGCGAAACCGCCGGCTATGACGACTTCGTGCTGGTGCGGGATATTCCGTTCACCTCGCATTGCGAGCATCACATGATGCCGTTCTACGGGCGGGCGCATATCGCCTATGTGCCGGTCGAGCGGGTGGTGGGCCTGTCGAAACTGGCCCGGCTGGTCGATATCTTCGGCCAACGGCTCCAGACCCAGGAACATCTCACCGCCCAGGTGGCGGCGGCGATCGACGAGGTGCTGAAGCCGCGCGGCGTCGCCGTGATGATCGAGGCCGAGCACACCTGCATGTCGGTGCGCGGCGTGCGCAAGCATGGCGCCTCGACCCTGACCACGCGGTTCACCGGAATCTTTCGCGACAATCACGCCGAGCAGGCGCGATTCATGTCGGTGGTGCGCGGCCCGCAGCGATAATCGCCGCCACGCCGTGGTGCGGCGTCCGGACGATGATGATTTCCGTCGATGATGATTCGCGTCGATTCCTCCGGAACGGAATGATGCCCGTTCCGATCCGTTCAGGCTTCATGTTGTCGAGGTTTCACCGTGTCCGCCACCCATGACTTGGAGGAAGGGCTGCGGCTCACGCCGAAATTCGACGCCGCCGGGCTGGTCACGTGCGTCGCCACCGATGCCGCGACCGGCGACGTCCTCATGGTCGCGCATATGAACGACGAGGCGTTGCGGCGGACCATCGCCAGCGGCGAGGCGTGGTACTACAGCCGCTCGCGCGGAGCGTTGTGGCGCAAGGGCGAAAGCTCCGGCCACGTCCAGCGCGTGGTCGAGTTGCGGGTCGATTGCGATCAGGACGCCGTCTGGCTTCGCGTCGAACAGGCGGGCGGGGCGGCCTGCCACACCGGCCGGCGCTCATGTTTCTATCGCGCCGCCGTTCTGGGCGGTGACGGCGAGCTGGCCCTGATCGACGCCGATAAGGTGTTCGATCCCGCGCGTGTCTACGGCAAGCCGTCGTGACCCGACCTAAGCATTTAACCCGCCATTAACCATGATGGCCCAGGTTGGGCGCGAGGGGTGACGGGCGCGGCGTTCGGACGACGGTCGCGTGGGGAGCAGGGGCAGCAGGACATGACGGTCGATGCCGCGAGCGCCGTCGCCGCAACCGCGAATGCCTCGCGCAACCGGGTGACCGGCGCGATCCGGCAGGCGGCGGCCGTTACCGGCACCAGCTTCGAATATCTGCTCGCCACCGCCAAGATGGAATCCAATTTCGATCCGGGCGCGGTGGCGACCACCTCGTCGGCGCGGGGCTTGTTTCAGTTCATCGACCAGACCTGGCTCGGCACCGTCAAGGAAGCCGGCGCTGCGCTGGGCTACGGCCAGTATGCCGACGCCATCACCAAGTCGTCCTCGGGGGCTTATTCCGTCAGCGACCCGGCGATGCGCAAGGCCATTCTCGATCTGCGCAACGACCCCGCCGCCAGCGCCGCGATGGCCGGCGTGCTGACGCATTCCAACGGCTTCAAGCTGATCGGAGCCATCGGCCGGCGCCCGACCGACGCCGAGCTCTACATGGCCCACTTCATGGGCGTCGGCGGCGCCGCCAAGCTGATCACCAACGCCGAAAACAATCCGAACGCCAGCGGTGCGCAACTGTTTCCCAACGCGGCGGCGGCCAATCGGCCGATCTTCTACGATGGCAGCGGCCGCGCGCGCAGCGTCTCCGAAGTCTACGGCGTGCTGTCGTCGCGCTACGCCAGCGCCGCCCGCTCCGGCGTCTCGCGCGTCGCCGTCGCTTCCGCCGCGTCCGCGCCGCCGGCCGCGATCGACAACGCGGCCTATCTGTCGAGCTTTCCGGATACCCGCGCCGAGAAGCCGGCGTCCGCCGCGCTGTCCGCGCGGGACTTGTCGTTCCGCACGTTGTTTCAGACCGGAGACCGGGCGCAGCCGGTCTCGCCGACGGTGCAACGGCTTTGGACCGACGGATCGGCATCCGCCGCCGCGGCGGACGCGTTGCGCGCGACGCCCGAGATACGCGCGCCCCGATCATTCGAGGACCTGTTCAGCGATCGCGCCGGCACCTTCAGCGGATAGCGCGCGACGTCCCGCGACCCTTAACAAATCCTCAATCGGCGCGGCGTTTTATGGTGAACCCTTTGTTAAGCGTCATGGTTTATTTTGTATGACGGTGGCATCGCCGTCTGATGTCGTGACGTTGCGTAGGGCTGAACAGGCATGATCGTTCGGCAGTTCATTTCCTGGGTTCGCACCGCGCCCGCCGGTGAGCGCGCGGAGGCCACGCGGTCGCTGGCGCGGGCCTGGTTGATTTCCGACCTCTCCGAGGACGACCGCGCGGCGGCGGAAGGCGCGCTGCTGATGCTGCTCGACGACGCCTCGCCGCTGGTGCGCCGCGCCATGGCCGAGGTGTTTTGCGGCAGCGCGCAAGCGCCCGCGACCATCGTGCGGGCGCTGTCGCTCGACCAGCCGTCGGTGGCGCTGCCGATCCTCGAACATTCGCCGCTGTTGATCGACGCCGATCTGGTCGATCTGGTCGCCACCGGAAATTCCGAGACGCAATGCGTGATCGCGCGCCGCGCCAATCTGCCGGCGACGGTCTGCGCCGCCATCGCCGAGGTCGGATCGCCGGCGGCGGCGCTCGAACTGATCGAGAATCCGCACGCGGTGCTGGCGCCGTTCTCGTGGGACCGCATCGTCGAGCGCCATGGCCATCTCGCCGCCATCCGCGAGTCGATGCTGGCGCTGGACGATCTGCCGCCGGCGACGCGGCTGACGTTGATCGCAAAACTCTCCGAGACGCTGGCGCAATTCGTGGTCGCGCGGCGATGGCTCAGCGCCGATCGCGCCGAGCAGATCACGGGCGAGGCGCGCGAACGCTCCGCCGTCAATCTCGCGACCCGCTCGCGCGGCGACGAGACGGATCAACTGGTACGGCATCTGCGGGCGACGGGCCAGCTCACCGCCGGACTGATCCTGCGCGCCCTGCTGTCGGGCAATCTCGACCTGTTCGATCGCGCGCTGGTTGAACTGTCGGGCTTGCCGTCGCATCGCGTTGCCGGGTTGCTGTACGATCGCGGCGGTTCGAGCCTGGATGCGCTGCTGACGCGCGCGGGCCTGCCGCCGTCGACGTTCCCGGCGTTCCGCGCCGCCCTGGACGCGACCAGCGATATCGGCTTTGTCGGCACGATCGACGGCGCCGCGCGGCTGCGCCGCCGCATGGTGGAGCGCGTGCTGGCGCGATGCGAAGCCGATCCCGACGTATCGGAGCCGCTGCTGATCCTGCTCCGGCGCTTCGCCACCGAATCGGCGCGCGAGGAAGCTCGCGTCTTTTGCGATCAACTGGTGGCGGATGCCGTCGACATCGCACCGGAGCACCAGCGCATCGCGGCGTGAGCGGCGGTTTCAGGTGGTTGCTTGCGCGTCATTGCGAGCGAAGCGAAGCAATTCCCCCTCCCTTCGCCCTCCCCCGCAAGCGGGGGAGGGTTGGGTGGGGGCTCTGGATTGCTTCGTCGCTACGCTCCTCGCAATGACTAATCGCGCGGCGCGATACTTGGCGCGCGGATGGCTTCGAGGTGCTCGGGGCGGTCGCGGTTGACGGCGCGCAGATAATCGTCGGCGACCTCGCGCAGGCGTGCGCTGAGGGTTTCGGCCACCGCGATCCGGCGCATGTCGTCGGTCTGTTCCCGGACGATGGCGGCAATGGCGTGGACGTGATGGGCGATCAGATCGGCCGGCACCGCCGCGAGATCGGGCGCGTGCTCGATGATCCGGCACAGGCTGGCGGCGGCGGCCGCCGCGGCGGGATAACCGAACGTGGCCGCGTCGCCCTTGATATCGTGCGCGGCGCGAAACATCTCATCGCGCGCCGCCGGCGTGAAGCCGCCCTTGACGACCACGCCATAGGCTTTGGCGAGCCGGTCGCATTCCACCGTCATCCAGTCGTCGAACTCATGGGAGAGGTCGGCCAGCGCCCGCTCGGCGCGCGCCACCGGATCGTCCGGATTGTTGTCGTCGGCGTAGCGCACCGCATGGCGCAGCGGGTTGGGCCGGGTGATGACGTGATGGTCGGGATACGCCGCGATCTGCGGCGCGGGCGGTTTCGGCTTGGCCATCATGCGATCCCTTGAATGGCGTTATCCGGGTATCCGCGCCTTGTCCATCAGCGACGGCTGCTGCATGGTTTCGGCGCTGTCGCCGCTGCGGCGTTCCGGGCCGATATAGGCGTTGTTGACGTTGCGCCGCCGGTCCGGCCCGAAATAGGTCTTGGTCTTGATGAAGGGGCGCGGATTGACGACGACGCTCATGATCCGCTGATAGAGCGCCTTGGCCGACACCGGCTTGGCGAGGAATTCGGTGACGCCGGCGTCGCGCGCCAGCGTCACGCGGCGTTTTTCCGTGTGTCCGGTCAACATCAGGATCGGCGCGTAGGGATTGGCGTTGGCGTCGGGCTGCCGGATCATCTGCGACAGCTCAAGGCCGTCGAAGATCGGCATCGCCCAGTCGGTGATGACGATATCGGGGACGTAGTGGCTGAACATTTCCAGCGCGGTCGCGCCGTCCTCGGCCTCGTAGACCTCGCGCGCGCCGAAGGAATGCAGCAGCGTGCGCAGGATCCGCCGCATGTGCGGGTTGTCGTCGCAGACCAGGAAGCGCAGCTTGTTGAAATCGATCCGGTACATCGAACGGCTCAGGCGCGTCGCCGGCGACGGCCGGTATACGTCGCGTTAACGATAGGCGGCGGCCGTTAAGGAATGGTTGCCGCTACTATCGCGTTTTCAGGCGAGATGGATGCCGGTTCGCGTCAAGAAAACGAGTCAAAATAAGAATCCCGCGCCCGATCGCGGCGACGCTCAGTAGCCGAATTGCTCGCTGAGGATGCGCTCCTCCAGGCTGTGGCCGGGATCGAACAGCATGCGCATCGAAATCGTCTTGTCGGACAGGATTTCGACGCGCAGCGCGTTGCGGACCTCGTCGTGATCGGCCACCGCCGC
>JBDHSX010000038.1:0-24798 GCA_039808365.1 Xanthobacteraceae bacterium
GGCGACGAGCCGCACCGCGCGATGCACCACCGCGTTGCCGAGATAGCCCTCGCGCGACAACGCCGCGTAATCGCGCGGCGTCCACCGCGCCCGCCCGCCGCGCTCGAACGCCAGCACCTGCGCCACGCGACTCGCTTTCGCCTCGGGCGCGCGGAGATAGGCTTTCAGGCGGTGAAGCATGATGTGTCCTTTGAGATACAGCGCTACGGATTTCAGTGTTCGTCATTGCGAGGAGCGCAAGCGACGAAGCAATCCAGCGCTTACTTTGCGGCTCCTGGATTGCTTCGCTTCGCTCGCAATGACGACCAGGCGACGATCAAACTCACAACTCCCGCACCCGCGGCATCCCCCGCGCGGTCGTGGTGAGGGCGGTGATGGCCCACACCAGGGCGTCGAGGCGGTCCGGCGAGCGGCCGGACGACAGGCCGCCGCTGGCGAAATCGCACATCTCGTCCTCCAGCGCCGGGAAGGCGCCGACATGGCGCACCCGGCCCTGTTCGTAGAGCGTCGCCACCGGCTCGGCGCGCAGCCACTTGCCGCGCGTCGCCCGCACCGCCGTCACCGGCACCGCGCTGTCGACCTGATGGATCACCGCGCGCACCATCTCGCCGCCCTGGTTGACTTCCGCGACCAGCGCGTCGGCTTCAAGCCGCCGCCACAGCGCGATCGCCTTTGCCGCCCAGGCCGACGGCGTCGCCGCGCTCACGGTGTCGTCCGCCAGCACCACCACCACGCCGTCCTCGGCGATCCCGGCCGCGACGATGCCGCAGGCGTCGGCGCGCTGGCTCGACGACGCCGGCGGATCGACCGCGACCACGATGCGCGCAAGCGGCGGCGCGCGTTCGATGCGGCACGCCTCGATCAGCGCGCGCGACCACAGCGCGTCGGGGCGGTCCTCGATGATCTCGCCGTCGAGTTCCTGCCGCCCGAGCCGCGTGCCGTGATAGCGCGCCATCACGCTTTTCAAAAATGTCGGCGCGAGATTGAGGGCGTTGGCCCTGGTCGGCGCGCGCGTCACCGCGCTCGACGGATCGCTCATCAATCGTTTGAGCAGCGCGGTCGGCCGCGGCGTGGTGGTAATCAGTTGGCGCGGTTGCGTGCCGAGCCGCAAGCCGAATTGCAGCATGTCGAACGCGGCCTCCGCGTAGCGCCACTTGGCCATCTCGTCGGACCACGCGCAGCCGAATTGCGGCCCGCGCAGGCTTTCCGGGTCTTCCGCCGAGAAGGCGTAGGCGACCGCGCCGTTGGCCCATTCCAGCCGCTTGCGCGAGGGCGACCACGCCGGGCGGTCGCCGCGCGGATGCACCGCGAGCAGCCCGGAGACGCCCTCGATCATCACCTCGCGCACGTCGTGCTCGGTCTCGCCGACCAGCGCGATGCGCCCGACCTTGTCATGCGCGAACGGCGGCAGGCCGAGCGCCTGCGCGCGGATCCATTCGGCGCCGGCGCGCGTCTTGCCGGCGCCGCGCCCGCCGATCAGAAGCCACGTCAGCCAGTCGACGCCTTGCGGCGGCGACTGGTGCGGATGCGCGAAAATCTCCCAGGCGGTGGCGAGCGTTTCGAGTTCGGATTCAGTCAGAGCCTTCAGGATGTGCAGTCTTTGCGTCGGCGACAAGCTGGTCCAGGCGTCGCGCGAGCGCCAGTCGAAGCTCGTCGAGATCTCGCGGCACGGCGTCGTCATCCTCGCGTTTCTCTTTCCTTCCACTCTGCCGCAGCGCGCTCACCTCGCGCAGCGTCCGCGCCAGCGAGGCCAGCGTGCGGGCGCGGCGCTCGGCCTCGCTGCGCCGGCGCGGCGCGACGTGATGGCCGCCGACGATCACCTCGATCAGCGTCAGTTCGCGCTCGATGGCGCGGCTGACGCGCTCGATCAGCGCCGCGCCGGTCGCCGCCGGCGGATCGGCGGCGCGCTCGACCGCGCTGCGTTTTGCGCGGCCGCGATGGTCGGACGGGTTCGCCTTGGCCGCGCGCAGCGCCGCGATCCTGCGGCTGGCGACCTCGTCGCCGTCATCGACGGCGAGCGGCGTGTCATCGACCAGACGCCGCGTCCGCGCCACGGTTTTCCTGCGCGCGGCGACACCGGGCGCGGCTGCCGTTTTGGGCGATGTTGTTGTCGATGACTTGGTCGATCTCTTGGCCGATGAGGTGGTTGATCTCTTGGTTGGTGTCTTGGTCTTGCGCAATTTCTTGACCGCCTTCGCGGCGGCCTTCGGGCGGACGCGCGTCCGCCCCTCCGGCGCGCCGTCCGGCTTCCTCACGCGCTTCGCCACCATCTTGCAGAATCCCACGCCCGCCTGCCTGGCTCACGCCTCTGCGTCATTGCGAGCGAAGCGAAGCAATCCAGGGGCCGCGAGGCAAAGTCTGGATTGCTTCGTCGCTTGCGCTCCTCGCAATGACGGAGAGGCAATGTTCGATTGGATTGATTCGTCGCGAGAACCTGTGCCCGGACAGTGCGAAGTACTGATCCGGGTACTCCTCGCAATGACGGCGGAGGGCGCCCGAGGCGCGCCACCATCAGCCTTTGATGAAAATCAGCCAGACAACGCCGAGAATGATGATAGCCAGGCCCGTGCTGATTATCATCTCTCCGTCATTGCGAGCGAAGCGAAGCAATCCAGTCTTTCTTCAAGAGTCTGGATTGCTTCGTCGCTTGCGCTCCTCGCAATGACGGCGGAGTGCGCCCGAGGCGCGCCACCATCAGCCCTTGATGAAAATCAGCCAGACAACGCCGAGAACAATGATGGCCAGGCCGGTGCTGATCACCAGCAAGGCAAGGATCGACGGCCCGCGCACGCCCTGGCGCGCCTCGGTCGGCGTTTTGACGATTTGTCCTTGCTTCTTCGTTGGCATCGCATCCTCGCCTGGAACCGCGCTTGAACCGGTGCCGACCCGCGCGTCACGGATCGACATCGAGGCAACGCCTGGCGAAGAATGATTGTTCCGGCTCGCGTCATCACGCCGAAAGCGCCGGCCGCGAAACCCAATTGTGGAGCATGACGTGACACTACCCGAGCAGCGTCACGCTGTCAAGGTATAAATTCCTAAAAATGAAATCGGCCGAGCGCTACTTCGTCTGGAAACCGTCGAGCGCGGCCTGATACAGGCCGGCGGTCGTGTTGCCGAGCGTCTGCACCGTGGCCACGATCGCCACGGCGATCCCGCCCGCGATCATCGCGTATTCGATCGCGGTGACACCTGCCTCGTCCTTCATGAACCATTCCAGCAAGCGCCGCACGGAAACCTCCTGTGATCGGTCCAGCACAAGGATGAACCGATCCGCACGCTATCGGCAAAAGATTGCGCAGCCGCTAACGTCGTTGCGGAGGAATCGATCAAATGCGAGCGATCCCGCCAGCGGCCATGCCCTACGCCGGCCGCTTCTTCAGCCGCGCGCGCTTGGGCAGCACGGCCGGCCAGCGCACGATGTGATCCTCCAGTTCCGAATCGGGAACGTCGTCCTCGGTGCCGTAAACCCGGCCGCGCACCGACACCCCGGCCTCGTGGACGGTGTTGGGATCGCCGGAGATCAGCGGGTGCCACCAATAGAGGTCCCGCCCCTCCGCCACCAGTCTGTAGGCGCAGCTCGGCGGCAGCCAGTTCAGGGTGCGGACGTTGGCCGGCGTCAGCCGCACGCAGTCCGCCACTTTGGCGGAGCGGTTAACGTAGTCCTTGCAGCCGCAGGTCCCGGCATCGAGCAATTTGCAGGAGACATGGGTGAAATAGATCCGCCCGGTGTCCTCGTCTTCGAGCTTTTCCAGGCAGCAGCGCGCGCAGCCGTCGCACAGGCTCTCCCATTCGGCGCGGGACATCTCCTCCAACGTCTTGGTTTTCCAGAAGAAACCATCCTGATCGGAGGGTTGCGGCGGGCGGCGCGTCATGGGTGGGATCGGTCCAAGCTGAAATCGAGCGATGATGTAGGGGCAGTCCACCCCGCCACGCAAGCGCCGGCCCGGTTCCCGTTCACCGTGCCGGCGGAAAAGCCAACAACGCCATTGGTTTATGACCCACGCTCGGCTACAAGACGGGGCGGCCGATCCGGACGCAAAAGCGCCACGGGATTGCCGCAAGATTCCCGCACGAGATTTCGGGGGTGCCCAGGCCGGGCGCTCGAACGTCGCGAAGGTCAAGGATCCCGGTGCGCCCACTGTTGCCAAGTGATTGGAAGCGACGAATCCGGCACGCCCTGCTGGACCTCGACGCGCGCATCGACTCCACCGTGTTTTCGGCCGGCGCGACCGCGCGCGAACTCTACGAGCGCTACTCCGCCTTCATGGATCGCTTTCACGTCGGCCGCTGGAAGCGCTGGATCTTCATCGAGCCGCTGTCGGAAGCGGCGACCATCGGCCTCGCCGGACTGGTGTTATTACTTGCGCTCGCGGTGCCGGCGTTTCGCGAAACCGCCGACGACAACTGGCTGAAGAAGTCCGATCTCGCGGTGACCTTCCTCGACCGTTACGGCAATCCGATCGGCAGTCGCGGCATCAAGCACAACGACGCGATACCGCTGGAGGATTTTCCCGACAACCTGATCAAGGCGACGCTCGCGACGGAAGATCGCCGCTTCTACGATCACTTCGGCATCGATGTCGCCGGCACGCTGCGGGCGCTGGTGACCAACGCGCAGGCCGGCGGCGTGCGCCAGGGCGGATCGTCGATCACCCAGCAACTCGCGAAGAACCTGTTTCTCAGCAACGAGCGCACCATCGAGCGCAAGGTCAACGAAGCGTTCCTCGCGATCTGGCTGGAAACGCGGCTGACCAAGAACGAAATTCTCAAGCTCTACCTCGACCGCGCCTACATGGGCGGCGGCACCTTCGGCGTCGACGGCGCGGCGCATTTCTATTTCAACAAATCGGTGCGCGACATCAATCTCGCGGAATCGGCGATGCTCGCGGGGCTGTTCAAGGCGCCGACCAAATACGCGCCGCACATCAACCTTCCCGCCGCGCGCGCCCGCGCCAACGTCGTGCTCGACAACATGGTCGAGGCCGGCTTCATGACCGAGGGCCAGGTGTTCGGCGCGCGGCGCAACCCGGCCACCGCCGTCGATCGCCGCGACGAGAACTCGCCGAACTATTATCTCGACTGGGCCTTCGACGAGATGCGCAAGGTCGTCGACACCTTCCCGAAATCCTATGCCGAGCGGGTCTTCGTGGTGCGCACCGCGATCGACATGAACGTGCAACGCGCCGCCGAAGCCGCGATCGAAAACCAGCTCCGTCAATTCGGCCGCGATTATCACGCCACGCAAGCCGCGACCGTGATCGCCGATCTCGACGGCGGCGTGCGCGCGATGGTCGGCGGCCGCGACTACGGCGCGAGCCAGTTCAACCGCGCCACCGACGCGATGCGCCAGCCCGGCTCATCGTTCAAGCCCTATGTCTATACGGCCGCGCTGCTCAACGGCTACAAGCCGAACTCCATCGTGGTCGATGGACCGGTGTGCATCGGCAACTGGTGTCCGCAAAACTACGGCCATTCCTATTCCGGCTCGGTGACGCTGACGCAGGCGATCACGCGCTCGATCAACGTCGTTCCGGTCAAGCTCTCGATCGCGCTCGGCGGCAAGGGCGGACCGAAAGCCGGACGCGCCAAGATCGTCGAGGTGGCGCGCAAGTTCGGCATCGTCACGCCGTTGCCGGATACGCCGTCGCTGCCGATCGGCGCCGACGAAGTCAATGTGCTCGAACACGCCGTGGCCTACGCCACCTTCCCCAACAAGGGCAAGGCGGTGACGCCGCACGCCATTCTCGAAGTGCGCACCGGCACCGGCGATCTGGTGTGGCGCTGGGACCGCGACGGGCCGCAACCGCGGCAAGTGATCCCGGCCTCGGTCGCCGCCGACATGGCGGGCATGATGAGCCACGTCGTCAGCGAAGGCACCGCGCGACGCGCGGCGCTCGACGGCATTCCGACCGCCGGCAAGACTGGCACCACCAACAATTATCGCGACGCCTGGTTCGTCGGCTACACCGGCAACTTCACCTGCGCGGTGTGGTACGGCAACGACGATTACTCGCCGACCAACCGCATGACCGGCGGCTCACTGCCGGCGCAGACATGGCATGACATCATGGTCGCGGCGCATCAGGGCGTCGAGATCAAGTCGGTCGCCGGTATAGCAGCGCCCGCGCAACCGTCCGTCGCCAATGCCGCCGCGCAGGCCGCGCTCGACGACGACGCCAAGGTCGCGCCGCCGCCGGTGCTGACGCGGCGCGGCGCGGAGATTCTGGTACGCATCGAGAAGATGCTGGACGAGGCCGGCAAGACCGCGGGCAAGACGTCGTCGCTCGAAGCCGATCGTTCGATCACCACCGGCTCGGCGGCGCCGGCGGGCAGCGTCGCATCGGCGGATCAACTCCCGACCCCGGCGCGCAAGAACTGATGGAAGCGTTTGGCGTGGCAGCAATGATGACGGTCGAGACGTGCGCCTGATCCTGATGACCCTGCTGATTCTCGTCCTCGCCACCGTGGTCGGCCTCGGCGCGACATGGGTCACGGCCAATCGCGGCACCGATCTCGGCACGCTGACCATCGGCGCATGGACCGCGCGGCCGCGCATCGGCACCCCCGAGATCAACCCCTACGCGCGCGCCACCGTGATCCGCAGCGGCGAACTTCCGCTCGGCACCGGCGACGGCATCGCCTTCATCGCCACCACCGACGACGCGAAACGCCCGCTCGACGGCCGCTGCGACATCACCGTCAGCGGCGTGACGCCGCCGGCGCGATTCTGGACGCTGACCTTGTACGACACCAAGGGACGTCTGGTGGCCAACGCCTTGCAGCGCTACGGCTTCACCAGCGAGGAAATCGTCCGCAATGGCGACGGCTCGTTCCTCATCCGCCTCGCGGCGCGGGCGCGTTCCGGCAACTGGTTGCCGACCGGCGGCATCGAGCGCTATCAGTTGATGTTGCGACTCTATGATACGCCGGTGGGCATCGCCACGCGAACGCAACGCGACGCGCCGATGCCGGCCATCGCCACGGTGAACTGCTCATGATCCGGTGGCTGGCGGTGCTTCTCGCGGGCCTGCTGCTCGGCGGCCTGGTGCATCTGGTCAGCGTGCTGGCGCTGCCGCGCATCGCCACGCAGGACGCGTATTCGCGGCTCGAGCGGATCACGCCGGTCAACGCCGTGACGGCGCTGCCGCCCGCCGATCCCGACCACGCGCCGCTTCCGTTCATGGACCCGGCGTTCGCCACCGCGACCTGCCGTTACGATCTGACGGAGGGCCCGATCAAGCTCGCGGTGCCGGTGAGCCAGGCTTATACGTCGGTGTCATTCTACACCGATCGCGACGTCGCCTACTACGCGATCAATGATCGCTCCGCCGGACGGAAAGTGATCGAGCTGGATCTGATGACGGAAGCCCAGCACGCGGCCTTGCCGGAAGACGAGGAGATCACCGCCGCCGACCGGCTGATCGTCGACTCGCCGACACCGACCGGCCTCATCCTGCTGAAAGCCCTCGCCGCCGACCCCGGCCTGATGGCGCAGGCCCAGGCCTCGCTCGCTGCGGCGACATGCAAGGTGCAGACCGAGCCGCCGGCGAAGCCCGGCGCGGGACGTTAAGGCAAAGTAACTACGTATTGCCGCTCATTTTCTCGTCATTGCGAGCGAGGCGAAGCAATCCAGTCTTTTTGTTCAAGTCTGGATTGCTTCGGAGCTCACGCTCCTCGCAATGACGGCTTAGTTCGTTACGCTCTCAAGCGTCATCCGCGGGTGCGCAGCGCGCGGCCCGGCACCGGCGAGGTGGCGATCGCGGCGGCCGAGACATGCGCCTCAAGCTGTCCGATCAGGCGATCGGCATCGGCCGCCGCGCCGTCGGGCGCGTGGATCACCAGCCGTTCCAGCGCCCAGCGATAGGATGAAATCCGCTGCTGCATGCACTGCTGCACCCATTGCACGATCAGCGCGTTCTCCTCCATGCGGGCGATCGCATCCGCGCGCTCGGTCGCGGACAGTTCGGAAATGTATTTCAGGCTGGCATATCGCTTGTGATCGAGGCTGATGACGCGATTGGCGACCGGGCGCAATGAATCGAAACGAGCGATGTCGTTGCGGACGTCGTCCATCAGTTGCCCATAGCGCGAGGCATGCGAACGGCGCGGCTCGTCGAGCAGCAGTTTGCCGTAGGCGGAGCGGTCGAAGGCAACGTTCTCGCGCCACGGCGACGGCAGCGGCTCGTAGTTGCCGATCACGGTTCTTTTCGCGGGGCGCGCGTTCGGCGGCTCGATCAACGGATAGGCCAGATCGCGCAACTGCCGTTCGTTATCGGTCAACTGGAATTGCGACGCCGGCTGCCCGATGCTGCCGGTCGCCTCGACGCCGATCCAACGGTGCATGTCGTCGTTGCGCACGTTCGCCCGCGCGCGGCCGAAATCGCCGCCGCTGCATCCGCCCAATCCGGCGGCGAGGCACAGCAACGCCAATGCTGTTGCTGGCGCGCGCGACGACGATGATGTCATGGAAATGATCCGGCGATCTCAGGACCGGGCGCGACGGCGACGACGACGGCCCGACGCGGTTCCTTCATCCGGACTGTTTCCGTTGCTTTCCTCCACGTCGCGCTCGATGCGAATCACCGGAAGAATCAACACGTCGCCCGACATGCCTGGTCGGGCGACATTCACGGTCGAACCGGGCCGTCGCGCCGCGGTTTCCACCGGAAAATCGATGACAATGCCCATCTCGCTCTCCTGCCGTCCGCCACAACAGGCCGGCCACGTCGAGTTATTAAGGACAGTCATGGTTAACCGGTCGTTAAAGCCCTGACGCTAGAGTGGGCGCACAGGTTCCCCGGTCGGCGTACACGCGAAGATGACGACAACACCTCCCCTGCTTTCCGGCCTCGACGGCCTGATGTCGCTGTCGCGCCGCGAGGGCGTCGATATTCGCCCGACCTTGCTGCGGGTGCTGACCGACATCTATGTGCAGGCGCCAACGCACACCAGCGACGAGGAACAGCAATTCGTCGAACTGGCCTCGCGACTGATCGAGCAGGTCGATGACGCGACGCGCGCCGCCGTCCGCGCCCGGCTCGCGATCTATGCGCGGACCCCCGCCGCGATCGCCGACCAACTCGAAATCCGTTCGCGGGATCGCGACGCGCCGACGCCACCCGCGCCTCCGCTCGCCCACCCGCAACCCGAACCGGCTCGCGCAACCGAGACCGTCGCCGCGACGAACGCGCCGTCCCACGCGCCGCTCCTGATGTTGCCGAACGATGCCGCGCAGATCAGCGAGATGTTTTTCGCCGCCGATTCCAGCCAGCGCGCCACCATTCTGTTCCACTTGGCCGACATGCCGCTGAAGGCCGCGACGCATATTCCGATGGCGCGCGCAGAACGCGCCATCCAAACCCTGGAGCGGGCGGCGTTGGCGGTTGACGTCGAGAGTTTCACGCGTGAGTTGGCCGACGTGCTGATCCTGCCGGCGCGGGTCGCGGCGCAGGTGGTCGACGATGGCGGCGGCGAGCCGCTGGCCTGCGCGCTCAAGGCGCTGGGCATGAGCAGCGCGGCCTTTCAGCGGGTGTTGCTGTTTCTCAATCCGGAGGTCGGCGCCTCGGTCACGACGGTCTATCGGCTGGCGCGGCTTTACGATCGGATCAGCGAGCGCGCCGCCCTGATCCTGCTCGCCGCATGGCGCGGCGCGGTGATACCAGCCGCGCGTGCAAAATATCAGCCGCTGCTTCACGACGACGAGCGCCACCGCCCGCGCGCCCACGCGCCGCAGCCGCGCGTCGAGACACCGCAAAGGACCAGCGACGCCGTCGCGCGAACCAATCTTCGTCGCGAGAAGGACGGCTGATCAGATGCTGACCAGATCGAGAAAGTGACGGCCGGCCTTGTCCTCGATCTCGATAACCCAGGCATCCGGATCGAACCGGATTTCCTTGGCGAGCCGTTCCTCGACGGCTTGTTCCGGGATCGCCTCCGGCGAGGTCGGAGCAAAGATGCGCTCCAGCGGATGGCTGTCCTTATAGGCGCTCTGCGGGGCCGGCTCGAACAGCCAGGCGCGGCCGTCCATCAGCGCCAGCTTGACGAACACCGCGCCTGCGGCCTCGGCGCCACGCCGGCGCACCGCGCCAAAAACGCCCTCGGTCTGGCAGAGTCGCAAATAAGCGGCGACCCAGATGGCTGATTTCAATCTCATGACATCATGATAAAGAAGCCGCCGCATCGACGCCAGCGGCGGTTCGCGCGGCGCGACCGGTTCAGTCGATCGGCTGGCCCGTCACCGCGCTGAGTTCGCGCACCAGCCGGTCGGAGACCTTGCCGGTCACCGGCAACTTGCGTTCCCGCTCGAATTTCTGAATGGCGGCCTGGGTATCGGTGCCGACCACGCCGGTCGGCTTCAACTGGCCGTAGCCGTATTTGGTGAGCGCGCGCTGCACGTTGGCGACGCGACGGTTCGACGAGATCAGATCGCCGAGCGGATCGTGATGCGCCGCCGCCTGCTTGGCCGCCGGCGCGCGCGCGGCCGCGACGGGCTTTGCCGGATGCGGCGCATCGATGCTTTTCGTCTCCGCCGGGCCGCTGTCGGCGGCGGCCGTCTCAGTGCGGCTGATCTCGGCCTCGCTCGGCCTTGGCCGCGGCAGCGGGTTGGTCGAAAGCAGCGCCGCGGTCGCCGACGGCGCGGCGAGCGGAACGGCGACCGCCTTGCCGAACATCGGCGACGGATGATGGCCGGCTTGCAGGAACAGCGCATTGACGAAAATGGCGATCACCGCGGCAAGGGCCAGCGCCGCCGCCAGCGTATCCTTGGGGCTGTACAACAAAACCCGCATCAGCAATCCGCGTTCCGCTCCGGGTTTCAGCTTCGCATCGTCGTCGATCGATCGACGGCGGCGTCGGCTGCCGCCACCGTCGGCTGTTATCGCTTTAGGCACTTTTCCTCACCCGGTCTGAAGTCATCACCCGTCGCGACGCCGGCGTCAGTGTCGCGACATTGTCTCTCAGCGGCTTCGGCTCCGGATCGAGCGGCAACGCCACGACAACCGTGGTGCCCTCGTCCAGCCGGCTGTCCAGCGTCATCTCGCCGCCATGCAAGGCCACCAGGCTTTTGACGATCGACAGGCCGAGGCCGGTGCCTTCGTAACGCCGTTGATAGGTCTTGCCGGCCTGAAAGAACGGATTACCGATCCGCTCCAGGTCGTCGGCGCCGATCCCGACGCCGGTGTCACGCACGCGCAGTTCAAGCCGCGCCCGCTCGATCCGCGCCGACACGGTCACGGTGCCGCCGCGCTCGGTGAACTTGATGGCGTTGGAGACCAGATTCAGAATGATCTGCTTGAAGGCGCGCGGATCCGCGACGATCTGCGGCAAGTCGTCGGGCGCCGCGATCACCAGATCGATGCCGTTGTCGCGCGCTTTCAACGCCAGCAGGTTGCAGCAATTGACCAGCGCCGGCTGCGGCGCGAACGGCTCCGGCGCGATCTCGAAGGTCCCCGATTCCATCTTGGACATATCGAGAATGCTGTTGACCACCGACAACAGATGTTGACCGGAATCGTTGATGAGCTGGGCGTATTCCTTGCGGCGCGCGGCGTCGATCTGCATCGCGTCCTCATGCACGATCATCTCCGAGAAGCCGATGATCGCGTTGAGCGGCGTCCGCAGTTCGTGGCTCATGGTCGCGAGGAAGCGGCTCTTGGACGCATCGGCGCGTTCCGCCGCCGCGCGCGCGGCCTCAAGCGCGTCTTCCTGATGCTTGCGATCGGTCACGTCGCGCATCACGGCGACGACATCGCCATCGGACCGCGCCCCGCCATCGGTCGCGCGCTCCAGCGGCCGGCAACGCATCTCGATCCAGACGAATTCCGCCCCGCCCGGTCGGCCGTCCTGCATGTCGCGGGCGATCTCTCGCCTGATCCGGAACTCGACATCGCGCGACCGGCCGTCGCAGGCGACATCGGACAGCGCCGTCAGATAAGCCGGACGATCGGCGACATGAACGCGGCCGAACAGGCCATGCCCCATCAATTCGGATGCCGGAACGCCAAACAGCGACTCCGCGGCCGGCGAAATGAATTCCACCGCGCCATCCCGGCGATGGCGGCAGATCACGTCGCTCATATGGCGCGCCAACAGGCGATATCGATCTTCCTCGACGTTGAACAGGGAGGCGCTGGTCTGCGCCAGCGACTGCGCCCCCAGCGCGAGCCCGACGGCGTACAGCACCGCGGATCCGATGCCCAGTCCGATCAGGGAATGGTCCATCGCCGCGCCCGCATCGGCAAGCGGCGACATGCCGAAATGGCTGATGCCGATCAACGCCGCCAGCGCCATCAGCGCGACAACCGAGGCGAAGCCCACCACGCGCCGCGATGCCGACAACGCGGCCTCCAGCGGCACGACGATCAGCCAGACCGCGGCGAAGGATTGAATGCCGCCGGTCATGGCCGCCAGCACCATCACCAATCCCACCAACGCCACCGACGACAGCACATGCGCCGCCTCGAAGCGGCCGGTCCGGGACAGAAAGTAGGACAGCAGGATCGGCGCGATCAGCCATGCAACCCCGACCACCTCGACGAGGCTGGGCGCACCTCGAAACGCAAGATAGATCGGGAACGCGGCGAGCGCGGCAAGGCTGCCCAGCAAACGCGGCGCCATGAACGCGCGATGCCGCGCGGCGGCCAGCGCGTCATACCGTGCCGACGGATGCAGCAGTTCATCAAGGCAGCCTTTGAGAACGATCGATGCTGTCACAATCTTGCGCTTCGGTTTGCTCGTCCGGGGTGGACGACCGCAACGCCTCCTTTATCGTTGAGGCACCGTGTCAGACCGAACTTAAGCGAACGCTAAGGGCGCGCGCCGCGAGCGTGACGTCAGCCCCATGACGGCGACATTCGCCCGTGATCCGGACCGCAATCGACCCGAATGGTGAACGCACGGTTTCCAATTCGTCTCCGCCATGGTTTCGAAAGTGTGGACGACATCGCGCGGCCTGTTCCGTCAATCGAAAGTTTACGGCGAATCCAATCGTTCAAATTTTCCGATAACTGCATCGAGCGCGATCACCGGCGGTTCATCGCCGGCTGATATGAAAAAGGCCGATTGCGAAGCTCAATCGCAACGGGGTGAACGAGACGACGGGGACGCGAGATGTTTTTCCTGCTTCGAATGGCATTCTGGCTCGGGCTTGTGCTCGTGCTGCTGCCGCGCGACGCGACGCCGGACTCCGAGAAGCTGCCGCAGATCGGCGCCAGCGAGGCGATTTCGGCGGCCACGGCCACGGTTTCCGACATGACGCAGTTCTGCGCCCGCCAGCCGGCGGTCTGCCAAATCGGCGGCCAGGCCGCGGTGGTGATCGGTCACCGCGCCCAGGACGGCGCCCGCAAGCTTTACCGGATCATCACCGACCACCGCTCATCGGAACCGACGGGATCGATCGGCGACATCACCTCCAGCCCCGCCCTCGACGGCCGGTCGGCGGACACGCTGACGGCTGAGGATTTGCGCGCCGAATGGCGGCTCGGGAACGTCACCGCCACCAACTGATCCGGCCACAATTCGCATTCTTGCGCGAATATCGCTTTAAGTCCGCCGCATCCCTATATATGGCATAGGCAACAATGCGGGCGGCCATGACGATCGACGACATTCGCGACAATTTCGAACTGCTGGAGGATTGGGACGACCGCTACCGGTACGTCATCGAACTCGGCCGCACGCTCGAACCGATGCCGGACGCCGACCATTCGGCGGAGAACAAGGTCAACGGCTGTACCAGCCAGGTCTGGCTGTCGCGACGTATCGACCGCAACGCCGACGGTGAGGTCGTCCTGCGCTATCTCGGCGACAGCGACGCCCATATCGTGCGCGGCCTGATTGCGATCCTGCTGACCCTCTACGGCAACCACACGCCGCGGCAGATTCTCGCCACCGACGCCCTCGCCGTGTTCGACGAACTCGGGTTCCGCGAGCACCTGACGCCGCAACGCTCGAACGGCTTGCGCGCCATGGTGGAGCGCATCCGCAACGACGCGCGGGAAAACCTCGCGACCGCCTGACGTCAACCGCTGGTGAACGTGGCATCGTCCGCCAGCCAGGTGCGCAAGCGCGCGCCCTGACCGCCCGCGCTATCGCGCTCCAACCCGTAATGCCGGGCGAGCCGGCTCAACGCCAGTTGCAGCACCACCTTGGCGGAGCGCGACGGCCAGCCGCGTTCGTGTTCGAGATCTTCCAGCCCGCGCAGAAAGCAACAGACGTCCAGCAGCACGCCGGCGAACTCCGGTCCGCATGCCTCCAGCGCCAGCCGCACCCGCTGTCGCGAGGCAACCACCAGATCGGTCATTTCGCCCGCGCCGTTGCCGCGCGAACCACCGCCGGCGGGCGTGCTCCAGCTCGACGTGACGCGCGGCGTCAATTGCGCGCGGGTGAAATCCGCGCGCAGCCGTTCGCCGGCGACGAACTGCATCGGCTCAATCATCGCGCGGCCATCGCGCCCCTTGCGGCGCGCCAGCCACGCCAGCGGACTTTCGCTGTCGTTCATCAGAACGCGGGTCAGGCCGGCGTCGGTCATGATGTCATGGGTCGCCAGGTCGAGATGGCGCGCCCTGAACGCACCGACCTCTGCCGTCTCCGCCGCCACGGCATTGCGACGCGGGTTTCGTTTGCGGCGGCGCGCTTGACCGGCCGCCGTCATCGCCGCGCCTCCGTCGCCGAACCCGACGGCTCCAGTCCGAGGCGGCGTCTCCCCCCGCTCTCGCGCGAACGCCGGCAGGCGCGTTCCAGCATCGTCAGGCGGCGGTCGAGCTCACGGTCATCCCGGCGATCCTCGATCACGCGGCAGGCATGGGCCACCGTGGTGCGGTCACGATGGAACAGGCGTCCGACCGCCGCGAAACTCAGACCGAAGCCGACATGCGCGAGATAGATGGCGACCTGGCGCGCGAACGCCGCGCGCGGCGCGCCGCGCGTGTGCGCCAGCAAGTCGGCCGGATCGAGGCCGAAATCGCGCGCCACGCAAAGCGTGACGAAGCGCAGGACGCGCTCGGATGGCGGCACGGGCAAAGGCGGGGCGGTCGCGGCGGCGGTGGAAGCGGATCGATCCATCAGACAGTTTTCCTAGGATTATTTTCTTATATCCTAGTCCAACTCTCCGACCCGGGGATAGTGAAATGCAAAAATTTCGCAAAGGCCGGAACGGCGGCTACTTCCGCTTACGCTGTTGCTGGCCGAGTCCCATCTTCTTGGCGAGTTGCGAGCGCGCCACCGCATAATTCGGCGCCACCATGGGATATTCGGGCGGAAGACCCCACTTCTCCCGATATTGTTCGGGCGTCATGTTGTACTGGGTCCGCAAGTGACGCTTGAGCGATTTGAAATGCTTGCCGTCTTCCAGACAGACCAGATATTCCGGCGTCACCGATTTCTTGACCGGGATGGCGGGCTTCGCCGGCTCCGGCGGCGCCTCGATCCGGCCGGCCGCGACACGCACCAGCGCGGCATGAATCTGGCCGATCAAGGCCGGGATTTCCGACGCCGAGGTCGGGTTGTTGCTGACATAGGCGGAGACGATATCGGCGGTCAGGTCGATAAAGCTCCTGCCGGGCGTTTCAACCATTGATGCAACCTTTCCTGGGGCGAGGCTGGCGCGACGGAGGCGGGAACGACGTCATCATCTGTCGCGATCAAGATGCGCGCGGAGATGGTCGATTGACGTGAACCGCATCATGCCTTCCGGCATCTGGGCTTCGATCGAGCCATCGGAATAGAGCGAGTAGGCCATGCCGTCGACGGCGCCGGATTTCACCACGGTCACGGCCGGAGCTTCCCGCGCGGGCGGTGGCGGCGGATCGGCCGGCGGCGGCGCGCGCATCCCGGCACGACGGGGCGTCTCTAGATCGGCGGTCGGGGCGCGTTCGACCGGCGCGGACGCTTTGTCGAAGCCCGGCGCCCTGTTGAAACTTGGGTGAGGCTCGGCCCTCCTCCCGGTAGCGTTCCCGGCTGCCGGTTCGGCGGGAGCGGTAGCGGCCGGATGGCTTGCCGGCGCGTCCGACGCCGCGGCCCGCGCTTTTTCACGCTCCCGACGCGAGGAGGAAAACAGAAGATCGCGTCGTCCCTTGACCGGCGGCGGCACCGGCGGCGCGACCTCGGCGGCAGAATTGCCGTTCTCGATCTCGGCACCCGCGGCCTTCGGGCCGGATCCATCGCGACCGTCGGGCGGGTTGACGGTCTCCCCCGGCAAGCCCGGCGGCGCGGCATGGCTTTCCGGCGCCATACGACCCGTCGGGATAGTCGGGCGAACCTCGAACGCATCACGATCGGTCCGGCCGCCCCACCCCGCGATCGATCCGGCCGGCAGCGGCGGCCCGTCCGTCTCGCGCGGATCGGCGGCTGATGCGGATTCCCACAAGCTCCGCTTGATGGCCTTGAGCTCGCGAACCACCATGCCGAGGCCGATCAGCACCAGCCCGCTACAGATCGCCATCGCTCCGGCAAGGATCATGGTGTTGCCGAAGCTGAATTCCTTCACCGGGATACCGAACCAGATTGCGACGCCGCCCACGACGACGGCGACGGCACCGGCAATCACCAGCAAACGCATCGCGAACTCCACCCGCTCCCCGCCGCCTGAGCGGCCATCCTATCCGGCATGACGATAGCGTCTTATCGTCTTGATCGACAACCGCAATCGCACCGGTTTCGGACTGCCGCGCGTTTACGCCTTCGGGGCCGTTGCCAGCGCCGCGAGGATGCGCGCCCACGAACGGATGCCTTTCCGGTAGCTCTTGAGGTCGTATTTCTCGTTCGGCGAATGGATATTGTCGTCGTCCAGACCGAAACCGACCAGCACGCTGTCGAGCCCGAGCACGCGCTTGAAATCGCCCACCACCGGAATTGAGCCGCCGGAGCCGATCAGTTGCGCCTCGCGGCCCCATTCATCGGTCAACGCCTGGCGGGCCGCCGCGAGCGGCTTCATGTTCCAGTCGAGCGACACCGCCGGCGAGCCGGAATGATCGATGAAGTCGGCGCGGCAATCCTTCGGCACGCGCGCCTTGACGAAGTCGCGGAACGCGGCGCGGATTTTATCCGGGTCCTGGCCGCCGACCAGCCGGAACGACACTTTCGCGGTGGCGTGCGAGGGGATCACGGTCTTCGAGCCCTCGGCGGTATAGCCGCCGAAGATGCCGTTGATGTCGCAGGTCGGCCGCGAGAACACCTGCTCGATCAGGAGGCGATCCGTCTCGCCGGCGGGAAGCGACAGGCCGATCGGCTTGAGAAAGGACTCGGGCGTGAAATCGAGCGCCTTCCACTGCGCCAGGATCTCGGGCGGCAGATCCTTCACCCCGTCGTAGAAACCGGGAATGGTGACGCGGCCATTGTCGTCGTGGAGCGCGCCGAGAATGCGCGTCAGCACCCGGATCGGATTCTGCGCCGCACCGCCGAACAGGCCGGAATGCAGGTCGCGATCGGCGGCGGTGATCCGCACCTCGTCATAGACCAGACCGCGCAGCGCCGTGGTGATGGCCGGCGTATCCGGGTCCCACATGCTGGTGTCGCAGACCAGCGCGAAATCGGCTTTGAGATCGTCGCGGTTGTTTTCAAGAAAACCGACAAGATGTTTCGAGCCGACCTCCTCCTCGCCCTCGATCAGAAACGTGACATCGAGCGGCAGCGAGCCGGTCACCGCGACCCAGGCCCGGCACGCCTCGACGAAGGTCATCAACTGGCCCTTGTCGTCCTGCGCGCCGCGCGCGACGATGATCTTGCGGCCATCGGCGTGGTCGGCGACCACCGGTTCGAACGGCGGCGAGCGCCACAGCTCGACCGGGTCCACCGGCTGCACATCATAATGTCCGTAGAACAGCACGTGCGGCCGCGCGCCGCCGGCCTTCGCGTTCGGTTTGGCGACGATGGCGGGATGGCCGCCGGTCGGCCGCACCTCGGCTGTGAATCCAAGCGAGGCGATATCGGCGGCCAGATAATCGGCGGCGGCCTTGCAATCGCCGGCGAAAGCGGGGTCCGCCGAGATCGACTTGATCCGCAATAACTTGAACAGCCGCTCAAGGCTGCCATCGAAATCCGCATCGATGCGATCGAGCACCGCGGCCAGTTGTGTCGTTGTCATTGTCCGTTTACCCTTTATCCGTGCGTCAACGCCGCAGCAGGCCGCCGAGCGCGCCGCGCACGATGGAGCGGCCGATCGATCCGCCGAGCGAACCGCCCAGCGCCTTGCCGAGATCGGCGGCGACGCCGCCGACCACCTTATTGGTGACCGAGCGCGTCACGTCGCGGGCGACAACCTGGCCGGTGCTGAGCTTTTTACCGCGCGGCGTATTGGTGCCGAAAATGCTGCCGACGATTGAACCGATCTCGCCGAGAATGCCGCCATCGGCGCCATCCGCCGGCGCAGCCGCGCCAGCGACGCGCTTCTGCAAAATCTCATAGGCCGACTCGGAATCGATCGCGGTGTCGTATTTGCCCTTGAACGGGCTGTTCGCCAGGATGCTCTTGCGCTCCTCCGCCGTCACCGGCCCGATCCGCGCCGAGGGCGGCCGGACCAGCACCCGCTCGACCACCGACGGCGTGCCCTTCTGTTCAAGGAACGACACCAGCGCCTCGCCAGTGCCGAGTTCGGTGATGACCTGCGCGGTGTTCAACTTCGGGTTGGGCCGGAACGTCTGCGCGGCGGCGGCGACCGCCTTCTGGTCGCGCGGCGTGAAGGCGCGCAGCGCGTGCTGGACGCGGTTGCCGAGTTGCGCCAGCACCTTGTCGGGCACGTCGATGGGGTTCTGGGTGACGAAATAGACGCCGACGCCCTTGGAGCGGATCAGCCGCACCACCTGCTCGATCTTCTCCATCAGCGCTTTCGGCGCGTCGTTGAACAACAGATGCGCCTCGTCGAAGAAGAACACCAGTTTCGGCTTGGGCGGATCGCCGATTTCCGGAAGCTCCTCGAACAATTCCGACAGCATCCATAGCAGAAACGTGGCGTAGAGCCGCGGGTTTTGCATCAGCTTGTCCGCGACCAGGATGTTGACAATGCCGCGGCCGTCGCGGTCGGTGCGCATGAAATCCTTCAATTGCAGCGCCGGTTCGCCGAAAAACTTGTCGCCGCCCTGATTTTCCAGCACCAGAAGCTGGCGCAGGATGCTGCCCACCGACTGCTTCGAGACATTGCCGTATTGCGTGGTAAGCTGCGCCGCGTTCTCGCCGACGAAGCCGAGAATGGCGCGCAGGTCCTTCATGTCGAGCAGCAGCAGGCCCTGCTCGTCGGCGACGCGGAAGGCGATGTTGAGAACGCCTTCCTGGACGTCGTTGAGGTCCATCATCCGCGACAGCAACAGCGGTCCCATCTCGGACACCGTGGCGCGAACCGGATGACCCTGCTCGCCGAACACGTCCCAGAACACCGACGAGAACTGATCGGGCTGGAAATCAAGTCCGATTTCCTTGGCGCGCTTGAGAATGAAGTCCTTGCTCTCGCCGACCTCGGCGATGCCGGAGAGGTCGCCCTTGATATCGGCGGCGAACACCGGGACTCCGGCGCGCGCGAAACCTTCCGCCATCACCTGCAAGGACACCGTCTTGCCGGTTCCTGTCGCGCCGGTCACGAGGCCATGACGGTTGGCGAGCGCCAACGTCAACCACGCCGGCTGCTCGCCCTTGCCGATGAAAATCGCATCGCTGGTGTCGGTGGTGGTGTCGGTCGTCGTCGGCATCGCCTGGCCTCTTGGCTCGCTCGGATCGAGCGGCGGTGTTGTTCTGCCATGTTATTCTAGAGCGTGATCCCCAAAAGTGGAAACCGGTTTTCGCTTCGCGCCCTTCGGATCGGATAAGATCAGGCTCAAACAAAAAGATAGGTGACCCGCCTCGTTCAGCGCGGCTGGACCGGACGCTGGAGCCATTTCCATTCCGATCAACTCGGAACGGGGCTCTGGATTCTTATTTTGACGCGTTTTCCTGACGCGAACCCGGCATCCGCTTCGCTCGAAAATGCCATAGCGCATGTCGCGGACGCGGTGGAACGGGCCGCGTTGCAAAAGACGACAAATCGACGCGGCAAAATGTCGAAGCGACATATCGCAATCCGTTGCCGTTTCAATCCATTGCGATCCTTTTGCATCGGACGCTCAAAATATTCTCCGTCCAGGAACTTTGAACTTGCACGGAGGTTTGCCGATGGATTACTGCAATGCTCCTTTTGCAATTGCCGTGAACCAGCAATCTCGGCCTCCGCGATGCTTGTGTTTCCCGTCGCAAAAGCTCACAATGAACCGGCACAATAACAAGCTGACGATCCAGATCGGCTGAGGCGGGGCGTATGAGTCAATATGGTTTGAGCGTGACGGCGCGAGCCGCACACGGCGCTGGGGGCGCAGGCCGTCACTCACCTCGTATCCCACCGAGAAGCTTCCTCCACCTCGTAAGCGCGATTCGCGCGCAGACACCCGGACGCGCTTCGTTCGGCTTCATGCCGTTCTTCTAAGCACCTTACTTCTGCTGCGCGAGCATCATGACATATCCGATTTCCAAGATTGACGGCATGACGGCCTTTGCCGCATCGAAACTCAAGGCGGCGGGCATTCGCACCACGGAAGGACTGCTGGAGGCGGCGCGAACGGCCAAGGGGCGCAAGGCGCTGGCGGCGAAAACCAACTTCACCGAGCAGCAATTGCTCGAATGGGCCAACATCGCCGATTGCATGCGCATTCCCGGCATGGGCAAGGCCAAGGCCGAGTTGCTGCGCGCCGCCGGCGTCACCACCGTGCGCGAATTCACCCATCGCAATCCAGCCCGCCTGGCGCAGGCGATGAAGGAGGCCAACGGCAAGCGCAAGCTGGTGCGGGTGCTGCCGTCGGAGAAATCGATCGGGCAGTTGATCGAACAGGCCCGCAAGCTGCCGCTCAAGATCAGTTACTGAGACGCCATGGTTTGAAACGCGGCCCGTAAGGCGCCGCGATGTCGCCTGATCCGTCTAACAGACAATATATTGTACATTGACTTGGGAGCCGGAACCGCGCAAAGCGGGCGCATGATTTCGACGGCTTCCCGTGCAGCGCCACCGACCGGACACAAGATCCTGGACGCGCTCTTGTCTGGTCCCCATCCGGCCGTGATGGGCGTGCTCAACATCACCCCGGATTCGTTTTCCGACGCCGGCCAGTTTCTCGAACCGCAGCATGCCTTCAGGCAGGCGCGGCGCATGATCGCCGAGGGCGCCGACATCATCGACGTCGGCGCCGAGTCGACCCGCCCCTACGGCTCGGTCGCCATTTCGGCGGACGAGGAAATGCGGCGGCTGAAGCCGGTGCTGCCGGAGATCATCGCGCTGGGCGTCCCGGTTTCCATCGACAGCATGAAGGCCGAGGTCACCGACTGGGCGTTGCGTCTCGGCGCGGCGATCGCCAACGACGTCTGGGGGCTGCAACGCGATCCCGACATGGCGCGCGTCGTCGCCGCGCACGGCGCGCCCGTCGTGGTGATGCACAATCGCGAGCGCGCCGACCCCAACATCGACATCATGCGGGACATCGCGGCGTTCTTCACCCGCTCGCTGGCCATCGCCGAGCGCGCCGGGATCGCCAGGGACAACATCATCCTCGATCCCGGCATCGGCTTCGGCAAGACCCACGACCAGAGCATGACGGTGCTGGCGCGCCAGCACGAGCTGGCGGTGTTCGGATTGCCGCTCCTGATCGGGGCTTCGCGCAAGCGCTTCATCGACACCATCACGCCGTCGCAGCCGCGAGAGCGGCTCGGCGGCTCGATCGCCGCTCATCTCATGGCGGTGGAAGGCGGTGCGCGCATCGTCCGCGCCCACGATGTCGCGGAAACCGTGCAGGCGCTGCGCGTCATGGCAGCCATCAAGGACAGGCGATGAGCGACACCATTTTCATCCGTGGCCTGGTGATGCATGCGCGCCACGGCGTCATGACGCACGAGACCGAAGTGGGCCAACGCTTCGTCATCGACCTCGACCTCGCCGCCGACCTGTCGGAATCCTCGCGCACCGACCGGCTCAGTGACACCGTATCCTATTCCGACGTCGTGGCCTGCGCCAGCGCCGCCTTCAAGGACACCAATTACAAACTGCTCGAGCGCGCGGCCGGCGCGGTGGCGGAAGCCATTCTCGCGGCCTTCCCGCGCATCGGCTCGGTCAAGGTCACGGTCCACAAGCCGCACGCGCCGATCGCCGCGATTTTCGACGACGTCGGCGTCATTCTCACCCGCGGCCGCTAGGATCATGGGCGTTGCCTTGATCGCGCTGGGCGGCAATGTCGGCGAGGTTCGCGCGACGTTTCAAAAAGCGATCACCCATATTCTCGGCATGGCGCAAGCGACGCTTCTGGCGCGCTCGTCCGACTATCGCACGCCGCCATGGGGCGGCCTCGCGCAGGCGCCTTTCGTCAACGCCTGCATCGCGATCGAGACCAGCCTCGATCCGCATGCGCTGCTGTTCACGCTGCATCGAATCGAGAAGCGGTTCGGCCGCGACCGCGCCAACGAGGAACGATGGGGACCGCGCACGCTCGATCTCGATCTGCTGGCCTATGACGACGCCGTCATCAACCAGCCGGACCTGACGCTGCCGCATCCGCGGCTGTTCGAGCGCGCCTTCGTGCTGGTGCCGCTGGCGGAGATCGCCCCCGATCGGATGATCGCCGGGCGATCGGTCAAGGCGGCGCTGGCCGGGCTCTCGGTCGAGGGGATCGAGCGGCTGCCCGACAAGGATTGAGCCGGTCGGGAATCTTGCGGCAAAACCGTGGCAGGTTGCGGCGGCCCCGGCGGCATGGCAATTTCAGCCCGAAAACCGATCCCGGCCTGTGGGAGCACCCTGCCGAATGTCCGCAACCACCGACGAACTGACGCTGGCGGCCGAGTTTCCGCCGGCGACCTCCGATGACTGGCGCAAGCTGGTCGATGGCGTCCTCAAGGGCGCGCCTTTCGACCGGCTGGTCGGCAAGACCGCCGACGGCCTGCGCATCGATCCGATCTATCCGCGCGCGCAAGACCGCGCGCCGGTCATCGGCCGCGCGCTGGCGGCGCCGTGGCAGATCATGCAGCGGATCGATCACACCGACCCGACGCTCGCCAACCGGCAGGCGCTGGAGGATCTCGCGGGTGGCGCGAGCGGATTGACGCTGGTGTTTTCCGGCGGCCCGGCCGCGCGCGGCTTCGGCCTGCCGCCGACCCGCGAGGCGCTGACGCGGGCGCTGGACGGCGTCTATCTCGAAGCCGACATCGCGATCGAACTGGAAATCAGCCCGCAGGGCCTCGACATCGGCAACCACCTCGCCGCGCTGCTCGACGCCCGCAAGCTTGCGCCGGGCGAGGTGGACGTGCGCTTCGGCTTCGATCCGATCGGCGGGGCGGCAACGCGCGGCGGCCTCAGTGGCGACTGGACGGCGATGGCCCCGCGCTTCGGGGCCAAGGTCGCGCGGCTGAAGGCGCAGGGTTTTCGCGGGCCCTTCGCCGCCGCCGACGGCCGGATCATCCATGACGCCGGCGGCTCGGAAGCGCAGGAGCTGGCTTTCGTGCTCGCCGCCGGCGTCGCCTATCTGCGCGCGCTGGAGGAAGCCGGCCTGTCGCTGGAGGAGGCGCGCGACGCCATCCAGGCGCGGCTTGCGGCCGATGCCGACCAGTTCCTGACCATGGCGAAATTCCGCGCGCTGCGGCTGTTGTGGGCGCGCGTCGAAGCAGCGTGCGGCCTCGCGGCAAAACCGCTGTTCATCGCCGCCGAGACCGCGTGGCGGATGCTGACGCGGCGCGACAGCGACGTCAACATGCTGCGCGCCACCATCGCCACCTTCGCCGCCGGGTTGGGGGGCGCCAACGCCGTCAGCGTGCTGCCGCATTCGCTGGCGGTCGGCCTGCCGGACGCCTTCGCCCGCCGCGTCGCCCGCAACACCCAGCTCATCCTGCTGGAGGAGTCCAACCTCGCCAAGGTCGCCGACCCGGCGGCGGGCTCGGGCGGCATCGAGACGCTCACCGGCCAGTTGTGCGACACCGCTTGGGCGCTGTTCCAGGAGATCGAGAAAGCCGGCGGCGCGTTCGCGGCTTTGCAGGCCGGTCTGATCCAAAGCAAGGTCGCGACGGTGCGCGAGGCCCGCGCCGGCGATATCGCCCGGCGCAAGATGGTGGTCACCGGCGTCAGCGAGTTTCCCAATTTGCGGGAAGCGACGCCGGACGTGCTCGCGACCGCTCCCGCGCCGACCAGTCCGGCCAGGGAGGCGATCAGCTTCGAGGCGCTGACGCCGATCCGGCTCGCCGCGCCGTTCGAGGCGCTGCGTAACCGCTCCGACGCCGTGCTGACAAAGACCGGCAGGCGGCCACAGGTGTTCCTCGCCAATCTCGGCAAGGCGTCCGACTTCACCGCGCGCGCCACCTTCACCAAAAGCCTGTTCGAGGCCGGCGGCATCGAGGCGGTCGACAGCGACGGCACGCTCGATCCCGCCGCTCTCGCCGACGCTTTCAAGGCTTCGGGCGCGAGCCTCGCCTGCCTGTGCTCGTCGGATGCGGTCTACGCCGATCATGCGGCGGCGGCGGCCAAAGCCCTTCACGCGGCCGGCGCCAGGCATATCTATCTGGCGGGCCGCCCCGGCGACAAGGAAGCCGAGTTCCGCGAAGCCGGAATCGATGAATTCGCCTTCGCCGGCGGCAACGCGCTGGCGATGCTGCAAGGCGTTTATGCTACAATGGTGACACCATGAGCCGCATACCCAACTTCGCAGATGTCGCTTTCGAAGCCGTCACACCGCCCGCTCCCGGCGGCGACGCGAAACCGTGGGTGACACCCGAGGACATCCCGGTCAACCCCAGCTACAGCGAGGCCGACCTCAA
>JBDHSX010000039.1:0-24603 GCA_039808365.1 Xanthobacteraceae bacterium
TTAGGAAACCTGTGCTCTATCCAGCTGAGCTACCGGGACCGCATCGCGGCGGCGCGCGGACGCTGGCACCTTCTATCAGAGCGGCCCGCGTTCCGCCAGCCGCAGATGACGGCCGCGCCGCCGCGCCGGGATTCACGGCGCGAGGCAACGCAGCAGTTCCGGATCGTGACGCACTGCCTGCGATGGGCCGGCCAGCGCCACCCGGCCGCGATCCAGCACATAGGCATGCTGCGCGACGCCGAGCGCCAGTTCGAGATGCTGCTCGACGATCACGACGGCGATCCGTTCCGCCAAATCCTTCAGCCGATCGATGATCTCGTCGATCACGCCGATCCAGACCCCCTCGGTGGGCTCGTCCAGCAACAGCAGCCGCGGATTCGGCAACAGCGCGCGCGCGATCGCCAGCATCTTGCGTTCGCCGCCCGAAAGCGTGCCGGCCGCCTGATCGAGACGCGCGCCGAGCTTGGGGAAAATCTGGACGACGCGATCGATCGCCGTCTTGTCGCGATTGGTCAGCGCGCCGATGGCCAGATTGTCGCGCACCGAAAGCCGGGCGAAGACGGCATGCTCCTGCGGCACGTAGCCCAGACCGAGCCGCACGCGCTTCTCGGTCGGCATCCGCGAAATGTCCACCCCGTCGAACCGCAGCCCGCCGCCGCGAACCTCCAGCTCGCCGGCGATCGTCTTCATCAGCGTCGTCTTGCCGGCGCCGTTGCGACCGAGAACGGCGACGGCGCCGCGCTTCGGAATCGCGATATCGACCCCGAACAGAACCTGGCTGCCGCCATAGCCGGCATCGAGCTTGTCGATCTGGAGAAAGGGTTGGTCAGGCACGGCGCAGATAAACCTCCTGAACCTTCGGATTGGCCTGGATCTCGGCCACGGTGCCGGCGGCCAGCACCTGCCCCTGATCGAGCACCGTCAGGCGATCGCAAATATCGCGAATGAAATCGAGGTCGTGCTCGACGATCACCAGCGAACAGTGCCGCTTGATCGGCTGAAGCAATTCGCCGGTGACGCGCCGCTCCTCCAGACTCATGCCGCCGGTCGGCTCGTCCAGAAGCAGCAGACGCGGTCGCGACGCCAGCGCCATGGCGATCTCCAGCCATTGCTGTTGGCCGTGCGACAGGGTGGCGGCCGCGTCCTCCGCGCGATCGGCCAGCCGGAACTGTTCGAGCATGGTCATGATCTGGTCGTGCAGCGCCCGCCGCGTCCGCGACAGGATCAATCCCAGCAGGGATGTGTCGGCCTGGAGCGACAACAGAATATTGTCGTACAGCGTCAGGGCCGGAAACACGCTGGTGATCTGGAATTTCAGGCTCATGCCCTTGCGGGCGCGATCGGCCGGCGACATCGCGGTGATGTCCTGCCCGGCGAAGCGCACCGTGCCCGCCGTCGGCGCTTCCGCCCCGGCGACGCACTTCATCAGCGTGCTCTTGCCCGAACCGTTCGGCCCGATCAGGCCGTGAAACTCGTTCTCGGCAACGGTCAGAGCCGCCTGGTTCAGCGCCGTCAGCTTGCCAAAACTTTTGACGATCCCGCTTGCTTCAAGGAGAGCCACGACGTTCCCCTTTCGGCGGACGACCGAAACTGCCGACCCTTTCGCGCTCGTTGAGCAACAGACTGACAAGCCCCGACGGACGGAACAGGATGACCAGCAGCAGGAGAACGCCGAGAATGATCGGCCAGATCTCGCGATAGTTATCCGACAGCCAGAAGCTGACGCCTTCGATCACCACCGCGCCGAGCACCGCCCCGATCAGGGTTCCCGAGCCGCCGAACAGCACATACAGCACCACCTGGGTCGAGATCACGACGCCGAGAACATTCGGCCACACAAAACCCTCGTGAAACGCATAAAGCGTGCCGCCGAGGCCGGCGACCGCGCCGCCGAGCGCGAAGATGATCAGCTTGAGATGCTGCACCTTGTAGCCAAAGAACGCGATGCGCTGCTCGTTCTCGCGCAGCCCGGCCAGCGCCAGTCCGAATTGCGAACGGACCAGAAAACGGCAGCCGATATAGACCACAACCAGAAGCCCGAGCACCGGATAGTAAAATCCCATGCCTTCCGTGAAATCGTAGCTTCCGATCGACATCGGCGGAATCGACGGAATGCCGTTCTGTCCGCCGAGATAATACCAGCCGCGGGCGAGGCGATCGGCGGCGTAGGAGCCGGTCAAGGTGCCCAGCGCGACGAAGATCACGCTGGCCGGATGACGGCCCAGCAGCAGGAAACCGCCGAGCAGCAACGCGAAAACCAGACCGATCAGGATGCCCGAGGGCAACAGCACCAGCACGGACACGATGTCGAGATCGCGCGCGAGCAGCGCCGTGCCGTAACCGGCGGCGCCGAAGAACAGCGCCTGACCGAAACTCATGATGCCGGCGTAGCCCCAGACCAGATCGAAGGAGAGCGCGAAGATCGCAAGGATCAACACGCGCGTGGCGAACACCGTCAGATAGTCCTGCAACACCAGCGGCAGAAACAGCGCGACGACGAGCGTCGCGATCTCCAGAATGGGCAGGACCGCCCGGCGCTGCGCCCGCGCCGGGACGGCGCGGGGAATCGACGCGATCTCGCTCATTGCGGAACCCGGCTTGAGAGGACGAAGGACGACAGGCGGATTCCTTCAGCATTCCTCATGTCTTCAGCATTCCTTCGGGTCCACCAGACCATTGCTGCGGGCGACGATCTCATAGGTGCCCGCCTTCGCCACCGCCGTATACATGTTCATCTTGCAGTGACGCTTGCCGGGGACCATCTCCGCCGGTCCGCCGGGGGCCTCGCTGATCTTGGCGTGATCGAGCGCGGCGGCGACGGCGTCGCGATCGAGCTTGCCGGCCTCCTTGACCGCCGCTTCCCAGAGCTTCAGGCCGCGATAGGTCCCGGTCGCGGCGCTGCCGGCGGCCAGCAGGAACTTGCCGGGGAACTGCTTGTCGTATTCGGCCTGAATGCGGCCGCTGACCGGATCGTCCTTGGCGAGAACCTTGAAATAGTCGAGGCAACTCGCAAGCCCTTCGATTTCCTCCGGCTGATTGATGTTCAGGGTGTTCTCGTCGTAGTAGACGCAGGCCAGCCGCCCGCCGTTTTTCAGGAAGCCGGCTTCGGAAAGCTGCTTGAAGAACGGCCCGACCCCCGGCGGAATGATGGTGTTGAACACCACATCCACCTTGTTCGAGATGATCTTGTTGACGGTCGCGCTGAACTCCACCTGATCCAGCGGATAGTACTCCTCGAAAATCACTTCGCCGCCGTTGGTCTCGATCAGTTTCCGCGCATAGGCGTTGAGCGTGTGCGGCCAGATGTAGTTGGCGCTCGGCAGCGCGAACCGCTTTCCGCCGTTCTTGATCAGCCACGGAATGAACTCGTCGCACTGCTGCGCCGGCGTCGGACCGGTGCAGAACAGGTTTGGCGTGCATTCCTTGCCTTCGTAGAGCTGGGGATAGATGTAGAGCGTCTTGCCCCGCGTCACGATCGGGTCCTTGATGGCGTTGCGCATCGAGCTGGTGATGCCGCCCAGCACCATGTCGACCTTGTCGCGCTGCACCAGCTTGCGCACGTTGCCGACGGCGACCGCCTCGTTCGACGCGGTATCCTCGATATGCAGTTCGAGCGGCCGCCCGAGCAGCCCGCCCTTGTCGTTGATGTCCTTGATGACCATGCGGGCGACGTTGGCGTCGGCGTTGCCGCCATAGGCCATGGCCCCGGTGATGTCGGTCGCGATGCCGACCCGGATCGGTCCGGCCGCCGCGTTGGCCCAATCCGCCGGAATCACCCAGCTGCCCACGCCGGTCGCGATCGCGCCGGTCGTGAAGGCGAAGCTGCTCAGAAACCTGCGCCGGCTCAGCTCGTATGTTTGGTTGGACATCGTCACACCCCTTTTCCCGACAGAAGGCCTTGCGGCCGGAATTTGATGAAGACAATCGCCAGCACGAAGACCAGAACGTCGGCGACGACCGGCGCCATCACCCACGGCAGCGCCGCGCTCAGAACGCCGATGATGCCCGCGCCCGCGACCGGCCCCGCGAACGAGCCGATGCCCCCGACCATCACCGCCACGAAGCCCTGGATGAGAAACCGGATACCAAGATCGGCGAACAGCGTGAACACCGGCACCACCAGCGCGCCGGCGAGGCCGGCCAGCGCCGCGCCGAAGGCGAAGGTCGAGCCGTAGATCGCCGAGGTGTTGATTCCCGAGGCGCGCGCGAGCGCCGGATTCTCCAGCGTCGCGCGGATCTTCAGCCCGAAGGTCGTGCGCGCCAGCAACAGATAGCTGGCGATCATCACCAGCACCGTGATGACGATAATCACGAAGCGCCACATCGACACATGAATATCGCCGAACTCCAGCGACCCGCCCAGCGGCTCCGACACCGAGATGTAGCGGCCGCCGATCAGGCCGCGCACGGCCTCGCGGATGATCAGGCCGATCGCGTAGGTGCCGAGCATGGCGACGATCGGCGTGAGATAGAATCGCCGTATGATCAGCCGCTCCAGCACGAAGCCGAACAGCCCGACGACGAACGGCGCCGCCAGCATCCCGACCCAGACCGGCAATCCGGCGGTGGCGGCCAGATAGGTGACATAGGCGCCGAGCAGCACGAACTCGCCCTGCGCGAAATTGAAGATCCCCATCATGCTCGCGATGATCCCGAGCCCGAGCGTCACCAGCACGATGATCGCCCCGAAGCTCAGGATCTCGAATGCGGCAATGAACGCGCTATCCATGCGCCGGACCTTCCGATCGCTGCATCGGCTGCCCTACATCTTCTTCCAGTCGCCGGCCTGCTCGAAGGCGTGGGCGGCGCGATAGATCGTCATCTCGTCGAAGTGGCGGCCGACCAGCATCAGCCCGACCGGCAGACCGTCCGACATCCCGCAGGGGATCGACATCGCCGGATGATGCGTGACGTCGAACGGCGCGGTGTTGACGATCATCTCGAACGCCCGCTGCACGTATTCCTCGCGGCTGGCGTCGGGCCCCGGCAGCGGCGTCGCCTTCATCGGCGTCGTCGGCATCAGCAGCAGGTCGTAATCCGCCAGCACCTTGTCGTAGCCGGCCGCATAGCGCCGGCTGAGGTTGATGGCTTTGCCGTAGTATTTCGGGCCGTAGATGTTGTTGATGTAGGTGCCGAGCAGCAACATCAGCTTGGTGGTCTCCGACAGCGCGTCGGCCTGCCGCCGCCAGCCGCGATGGAAATCCATCATGGCGTTGGAGTAGAGATCGGTGCGGCTGAGACCGTAGCCGTCGCCGAACATCATCGTCTGCGTCATGCCTTCGACGCCGATCGGCGTCCAGATCGGCAGGCCGGACAGATGGATCGGGATCGAGACGTCATCCACGGCGGCGCCGAGGCTGCGCAGCCGCTTCGCCGCTTCGCGCACGCTTTCATTGACATCGGCTTCGGCGCCCGGCTGCTGGAAGCCCTCCTCGACCACCGCGATCTTCAGGCCCTTGACGCCCTTGCCGAGCGCCCTGGTGTATTGCTCCACCTTGGGCGCCTTGATCCGCGGATCGTAGCCGTCGTCGCCGGCGATCACTTCGAGCAGCAGCGCGTTGTCGGCGACATTCGCGGTCATCGGGCCGGTGTGATCGATCACGATCTCGATCGGCATGATGCCGGTATAGGGCACCAGCCCCCAGGTCGGCTTCATGCCGTAGGTGCCGCTGAAGGACGACGGCATCCGGATCGATCCGCCCTGGTCGCCGCCGATCGCCATGTCGGCCTCGCCGAGCGCGACCACGACGGCGCTGCCGGACGACGATCCGCCCGCCGAATAACCCATCTTGTGAGGGTTATGCACCGCGCCGACCGCGTTGGTGTGACTGCCGCCCGACATGCAGAAGTTTTCGCAGTGGGTCTTGCCGACGATCTCCGCGCCGGCGTCGAGCATCCGCGTGACGATGGTGGCGTCGAAATCCGGCACGAAGCCTTCCAGCGTCGCCGATCCGTTCATCATCGGCACGCCCGCGAGCATGATGTTGTCCTTCAGGGCGACGGTGCGCCCCTTCAGCTTGCCCTTCGGCGCGCCCTTGACGCTGGTCTTGCGGTACCAGGCGTTGCGCGGATTGTCTTCCGGGGCGGGCGCGTAGCCCGGCGTGCGCGGATAGGTCACGACCGGAAGTTCGTCGGGCATCGCGGCGACGGCGTTGTAGGCGTCGATCGAGCCGCGCATCAGGCCGAGGAAGGATGCGACATCGTCGGATGTCAGCGACAGACCGCACTGCGCCGCAACCGCGCGCAACTGGTCGGGGGTCGGAAGTGATACGGACACGGTCCCTCCATCGGATCGGTTCGACGGCCGTCGAACCGGAATGCCCATCGGCCGACATGCGGCGCGAACGCGGCTTTGTTGGAACAAGTCCGATTAGTAGATACGGAAATATTTTCCTTTTCAAGGATTATCTGATGCGCGATCAGAACTGGGCGACAATCCTGAATTCCAGACCGTCGGCCTCCGCCAGAAAGATCGGCATGGTGGCGCGGCCGTTGCGGACGGCCACCGGCCCGCGAACGCTGTTGTAGACGGTATTTTGGGCGGCCGAGAGCAGCGCCCGCGATCCGACCGAACCGGCCTGTCGCGCGATCGTTTCGAGGAAGTGCAGCCCTTCGTAATTGGATTCGCCGACCGAGCCCACCGGCGGCGCGCAGACGCCGAAGGCCGCGCGATAGCGCTCCAGGAAAGCCTCGTTCTCCAGCGATCGGATGCCGTTGAAATAGCCGGACGAGCAGAACAGGTTCTCGGTATTGTCCGCGCCGATCCCGAGCAGAACCGTCTCGTCCATCGCGCCGGCCAGGCGGAGCATCTTGCTGCCCAGACCGGATTCGCCGAACGAGCGATTGAAGGCGATGCTGTCCGCGCCGATCAGCGAGATCGCCACCACGTCCGGCTTCGCGGCGCGAATCCGCGCCAGATGGACGTCGTGGTTGTCGATGCCGAGCGGCACGAATTCCTCGCCGACGACACGCCCGCCGGCTTCCGTGATGTATTTCTTCACGGCCCGGTGGGAGAGCCACGGCCAGACATAGTCGCTGCCGATCAGATACCAGCGCGACGCCTTCTTGGCGGTCGCCAGCCACTGGATCGCCGGCCTGCTCTGGCCGCGCGGGGTTTCGCCGATCGCCAGCACGCCGGGGGTCCGTTCGCCGCCTTCATAGACCGGCGTATAGATGTAGGGCACGCGCCCGGCGACGGCCTTGCGCAAGGCAAGCCGGACGGCGCTGATATGCGACCCCATCACCAAGTCGATTTCATCGAATTCGATCGCGTCGCTGGCGCGGCGGGCCACGTCTTCGAGCGCGCCGCCGGCCTCGCATATCACCACCTCGATCTCGCGGCCGAGAATGCCCCCGCGCCGGTTGATCTCCGACGCGGCGAGCAAGGTGGCGTTGGTGGTCACCGGCCCCCAGATCCCGGGCGAACCAAACGACGTCACGAAGTTGGCGATGCGGAATTTACGTCGCGAGCGTCCCGGTTTCGGAATATCGCCCCCCATGAACCGGGGCAAACGCGAGGGTGAACCCGGCGGCTGGTTCAGCAAGACAAAAGGCGATCCGATGGCGGGCGCCGGGATGCCGTGACCACTGATGAGATGCAAACCCTCCTCCTATCCGATCCCACCCAGGGAATGGCGCGCGCTTTCTTGATTGTTTGAAAATATTTTAGGGGAAAACATTGAATGTTCAACCTTTGGCGTGCATATGTTACATGAAGATTAAGCAATGACGGCTGGACTCATTCAATCTGCGCAAAGCTCATTCACGCTGCGCGAGACATTTTCAAGCTGCGCAAGGTAAAGTCATCATCGTGGCCAGGACCCCCGCTCAGAAACCCGCCATCAGCGATCATCTTGCCTACCTGCTCGCCCAGGCCAACCGGGAGATCAACCGACAGCTCGAAAGCCATCTCCGCAAGGAGGGCGTGCCGGTCGAACAGTGGCGCATCCTGACGATCCTCTCCGACGGCAAGGGCCATTCGATGGGCGAACTGGCCGACGCCGTTCTGCTCAATCACCCGACTCTCACCAAAACGATCGACCGGATGGTTTCCGACGCCCTGGTCTATCGCGTCCAGGATCCCACGGACCGCCGCAGGGTTCTGATGCATCTGTCGGATCGCGGAAAGGTTCTCGCCAAGCGGCTCACGTCGCTGGCGCAGCGTCAGGAAGACCACATCATCCGGAGTTACGGCGACAAATCGACCAGCGAATTGAAACGGCTCCTGGAAAGCCTCATCGACAGCACCAACTGACATTCGGTTTGTGTCCGCCCTTCGTTTTCGCATCCGCGCTTTCATCGTCCTCAGCCGGCGTCGCCGGATCACCGCCACGAATCATATCAAGAGCTGGGCGCGAACGTGCTCCGCGTCGATCTCGCCTTCCGACAGGGTGGTGGTGATCCGCCCCTTTTCCATGACGTAGCAGCGCTCGGCGATCGCCAGAATGGTGTCGAGATTCTGCTCGACGAAAACGATCGTGGTGCCGACCTCGTCGCGGATCGACTTCAGCGCCTCGCAGATCAACTGCACGATCGACGGCTGAACGCCCTCGGACGGCTCGTCGAGCAGCATCAGCGCCGGATTGCCGATCAGCGCCCGGCCGATCGCCAGTTGCTGCTGCTCGCCGCCCGACATCGTCCCGGCGATCTGCCGCCGCCGCTCCTTGAGTCGCGGAAAATAATCGTAAACGAGATCCGGCAGCTTGCGCGCGCCGGGGCCGCCGATCAGCTTGCCGACTTCGAGATTCTCCTCGACCGTCATTTGCGGGAACACATCGCGGCCCTGCGGGATATAGCCGATGCCCTCGCGGGCGCGCGCATCGGCCGGCAGCGCGGTGATGTTCCGACCGTTGAAGGTGATCGAGCCGCGCGTGGCGCGGATCAATCCGATCAGGCAGCGCATCAGCGTCGTCTTGCCCGCGCCGTTGCGACCGATCACGCCGACGATCTCGCCACGCTTCACGGCCATGTCGACGCCTTGAAGAATGGGCGTCGCGCCATAGGCCGCCCACAAGCCATCGACCGCGAGAATGGGATCAGCCATGGTGCGTCTTTCCGAGATAGATTTCCGCGACGCGCGGATCGCGCACGACATCCTCCAGCGATCCGCCGGCGAAGATCCGTCCCAAATGCAGCACGGTCACGCGCTGGGCGATCTGCCGGATGAAAGCCATGTCGTGCTCGACCACGATCACGGTCATGCCGTCGCGGTTCAGGGACTTGATCAACTCGCCGGTGCGGTGCGTCTCCTCCGGCGACATTCCGGCGGTCGGCTCGTCCAGCAGCAACAGCCGGGGACGCAGCGCCAGCGCCATGCCGATCTCCAGCCACTGCTGCTGACCGTGGGCCAGTTCGCCGGCAAGCTTGCCGGCATCGGCCGCAAGATCGAGCAGCGACAGCAGGCGCTCCTGCTCGTCGGCGAGATCGCGCCCGCTCCGCTTCCGCTGAAGCGCGATATGGATATTCTGGCGAACCGGCAATTCCCTGAAGACGCTGGGAGCCTGCATCTTGATACTCATGCCGCGCTGGACGCGGGCATAGGGCCGCTCCGAGGTGATGTCGGCGCCGGCGAACCGGATCGTCCCGGCGGTCGGCTGATAGACCCCGACGATGAGCTTGAACAAGGTGCTCTTGCCGGCGCCGTTGGGGCCGATCAGGCAATGGATCTCGCCCTCGGTGACGCTGAGATCGACGTCGGAAACCGCGGCGAGCCCGCCGAACCGCTTCGACACTCCCTTGATATCGACGAGCGCCATGGTCAGGATTCACCGTTCTGCAATCGGGCGCGGTCGGCGCCGCCGGTGATGCGCGCCCATCGCTTGCTCGCGGCCTGGGCCACGCCGACGATGAAGCCCTGCGGCATCACCATCACGGTGGCGAGCAGCAAGGCGCCCATCAGCACCAGCGCCGCCTGCTGGCTGTAGACCGTGATGGTCTGAAACCCGAACAGCAGCAGGAAGGAGCCGACCAGGGTCGCGGTGAGATCGCTGCGGCCGGAAAAGGCCACCCAGACGATCGGCATCGCGGCCGCCGGCAGCCCGATGCTCGACGGCGTGATGAACTGGCCCCATGACGTATAGAGCGCGCCGCTCAACCCGGCGAGGCCGCTGCCGACGCAAAACGTCAGAAGCTGATACTTCCGCGTGTCGTAGCCCAGCATCTCGGCGCGCTGGGCGTCGTCGCGGATCGCGACGATGACATTGCCGATCCGCGAATTCACCAGCACGCGCAGACCGAGATAGACCACCACAATCAGCGCGATCATGACGTAATAGAAAATCGTGCCTTCGATGTAGATATCGCCGACGGTCAGCGGGTCCATGCCCTTCATGCCGTTGAAGCCGTTGAGGCGCGCGTCGCCGATGTGCCATTCGGGGCCCGCCGTCTGTCCCAGGAAGAAGGCCAGCGACAGCGTCGCCGCGAGCGTGACGATGCCGAAGAACATCCCGCCGATCCGGCCCCATATCATGAAATAACCCAGCACGGCGGCGGCGAGCGCGGCGATCAAAACCGCCAGCACCAGCGCCAGGATGGTCAGCGTGCCGCCGCCCATGATGATCGCCAGCACGCCATAGGAATAGCCGGCGATGCCGAAAAAGAACGTCTGACCGAACGACAGCATCCCGCCGTAACCCCACATCAGGCTGAGGCCGAGCGCCATGAACACCCAGATCAGGAAGTAGGAGAAATTGCCGACGTCATAGGAGTCGGCGAAGACCGGGTAGATCAGCGCCGCCAGCAGCACCACCAGGAACGCCAGCCAGAAGCCGCGGCTGTTGCCGCTGGTCTGAGGCCCGTTGACGAGATTCAGCATGACGCCTGTTCCCTGTGCCGCATTGTCAGCGCCCTCGCCGCGCCAGGATGCTGGAAAGCCCCTCGGGCAGGATGCGGATGATCACGATGACCGCGAACAGCATGCCGATCTGCCCGATGATCTGGCCGTATGACGCGTTGAGCGTCATCCGCACCAAGGCGAGAAGCATCGCGGCGGGCGCCGTGCCGAGCAGGACATTGGCGCCGCCGACCACCACCGTGACGAAGCTTTCGACGATGAACGTCGCCCCCATGGTCGGGATCAGCGTCATTGTCGGCGCGTAGAGCGCGCCGCACAGGCCGGCGAGACCGGCGCCGATGCCGAAACTGATCGCATAGATCCGTCCGGTGCGGGCGCCGAGCGCGCGCGCCATGGCGGCATTCTGCATCGTGGCGCGGGCGATCACGCCGAACCGGGTGCGCATGAACAGGACGTAGATTCCGAGCAGCACCGCGACGGCGCAGGCGAACAGAACCAGGCGATAGGTCGAAAACGAATAGTCGCCGACGGAAAAGCTGCCCTCGGGCGTGCCGATCCCGCGGGTCGACGATCCGACCACCAACAGCATGCCTTGCGTGACGATCAGGCTCAGGCCCCACGTCGCCAGCAGCGAATCGAGGGGACGGCGGTAGAATTTCCGGACGATCAGCATCTCGACGACAACGCCGATCAGGCCGGCGACGACGGCGGCCGCGATCTGGGCGAGCGGCAGCGGCACGCCCAGATTGACGAGGCCGACCGTGACATAGGCTCCGCACATGATGAATTCGCCGTGCGCCATGTTGATGACGCCCATCATGCCGAACACGATCGCCAGCCCGGCGGAGGCCAGGATCAGAAAGGCGAAGACGTCGGCGAACTGATAGAACAGCGAAAAGAGTTCGGCGAACACATGATCCTCCGGAGCCGATCCGGACGCGGCGAGCCGGCCCCGTCCGGGTGGCGGAGGGCGCGCCGCGACGGCGCGCCCTGTCGACAGGAACGGCTACTTCTTCGGCAGATGGCTCGGCGTGTACTGGTCCTTGTCGTTCTTCTTGGTGAGATCGCAGCCGATCTGCGCCAACCAGTAGGGCTTGATCTCGCCGTAGTCCTTGTCGACCGTGATCTCGTGCTTGGGACCGACCGAAACCAGCCGCATGCGGTGCGAGGTGTGCTGGCTCTTGGGATCGATGCAGACCTTGCCCTCGGCGGCGTCGATGCAGGCGTCGCCGGTGGCGATCACCTTGCGCAGATCCGCGAGCTTGGTCGATTTCGCCTTCTCCGCCAGCATCTTGTACATGTAGATCGCATGATAGGCGTTGTAGCCCATGTCGTTGATGTAGGGCTCGTTGGGGAACTTGGCGTGCCAGCGCTTCTTGAACGCCTCGGCTTCGGGCGTATCGAGCTCCTCGAACCAGTTCGCGGTGACATGCATGTTGTTCAGCGCCGGCGGCGCGAAGCGCTTGTGCTCGAAGCCGAGCATGACCTTGATCGACGAGGCCATCGGCAGATTGAGCTTGGCCGCGGCCGCCTGCTCGAAGAACGAGTCCTGGGCGGCGCCGACGTTGATCGTCAGAATCCAGTCCGGTTTCGCCTTCTGGATGTTCTGAATGGTCTGCGCGAACTGTGACACGCCGAGCGGGATGAACTCCTCGCCGACCACCGTGCCGCCGAGATCCTTCAGGATCGTCCGGTTCCACTCCGCGGAAATCTGACCGAAATTGTAGTCGGCGGCCACCACGTAGACCCGCTTGCCGAACTTCTCGACCATCCACGGAATCAGCGTCGAGAACTGCTGCTCGGGCACCGCGCCCATGCTGATCATGTTGGCGTCGCAAACGCCGCCCTCATACTGATTGGTGTAGAAATACGGCGTCGAGGTGCGGTTGACGATCGGGCGCACCGCCTCGCGCGACGCCGAGGTGATGCCGCCGATCAGGACATCGACCTTGTCGCGATTGAGCAGCCGGCGCGTGAACTCCTGATAGCGCGCGTTGTCGCCCTGCGGATCGAGATGGATCAGTTCGATCTGTCGCCCGAGGATGCCGCCGGCCTTGTTGATTTCCTCGACCGCGAGCTGCGAGCCGTGCAGCTTGGGCATGCCCATGACGGCGAGATCGCCAGAGACGTCCTCCATCAAACCGATCTTGATCGGATCGGCGGCCCGAGCCGACGATGTCGCGCATGTCAGCAAGGCGAGCGTGCCCGCCGCGCAAAGAATCTTCCCGATGGCTCTCATGGTCCTGACCTCCGTGATTGATGTGTTTGACTGAACGTCGAGGCGGCTTATCGAACTCACGTCGCGAGGTATGTTTTGAGGATCGACGCCCCCATGGTGTATTTGGGGTCGACCATGTTGCCGAGGCGGATGCGTCCGGCCTGGCTGAGCAGCATGTAGGCGTCGATCTCGTCGAAGCCGTAATCCGCGCTCATCCATCGCACCAGTTCGCGATAGGCGATGCGCGCCGCGTCTTCGAGCGGCCGCGCGCTCCCGATCGTCATGATGAAGTCGCGCGTTTCCAGCCGGGGCCAGGCGAAGCTCCAGTTCTTGATGACATCGACCTGCAACGTCACCGTCGCGCGCTGCTCCATGGCGACGCCGGACAGTTCGCCGTCGCCTTGCGTCGCATGGCAATCGCCGACATAGAGCATCCCGCCCTTGGTGTGCACCGGAAGATACAGCACCGCGCCCGGCGCGACGTCGGGCAGATCCATATTGCCGCCGTGATAGTCCGGCTGCAGCGACGAGATCGCCTCGATCTCGGGGGACACGCCGATGGTGCCGATGAAAGGTTCATACGGCAGCAGGATCTTGTCGCTCCACCGCACGCCGTTCTTGTCGACATGAACCTTGCGGACCCGCTCCGGCAACGGCGGATTCAGCATCGCCGTCGAGCCGGTGCTCACCAGTCCGCCGAACTCCGGCATGATGCAGGTGGTGCCGGCGGGCTGCTCGCCGCGCGTTTCGACGGCATGGATATAGACCGCGAGACAATCGCCCTTCTCGACGCCCGCGACCGAGATCGGGCCGCATTGCGGATTGAGATAGGGGAAGTTGAGTTTTTCGGTCGGCTTGTCGGATTCGCTGGTGATGACGCCGCCGAACGCATCCTCCGTCTCGACGACAACCACGTCGCCGGGCTGAATCGTCAAGGTCGGCTTGGCGTAGGGTCCATAGACATAATGAAAGCCGCCCTGCTCCGCGATGGTCAGGCTATGGCTCTGGCCGGGCTTGCCGGCGGCCTGACCGCGCTTCGACATGATCGACGACGAAAGCCAGCTATGATCGACCATTCCATCCTCCTTCGCAGGACCGGCTTGGCGCGCCGCGACCGCTGATGTTGTCTGACTGTCCCGATATTCGATCGAACGCTTCTCAAGATGAGCGCCGCTTCCGGTTCGGGCCGGAAGCGGCGCGCGGCATTACGGCGACGGATGCTGCTTGTGCCAATCGGTGACGCGCTGGAACGCATCGCCGGCGGCGACGAGGCGGGCCTCGTCGAAATGGCGGCCGACGAACTGAAACCCGATCCGGCCGTTGTTGGCGGTGGCCCCCGCCGGCAACGTGATGGTCGGGCTGCCGGTCATATCGAACGGACAGGTGAAGCGCAGCAGACCGTTAAGCAACTCCGGATCCTCGCCGAACGTCGCCATCTTCGCCAGCGTCGGCGCGGCGACCGCCTGCGCCGGAATGGCGAGAAGATCGATCGTCTCGAACAGCGCGCGAAGCCGGCCGCGGAACGCCTCGCGCCGCAGCACGATCTTCTGATAGTCCATGCCGGACAATTGCCGCCCGAGTTCGATCACGCCGGTCAGGCCGGGGCCGTATTCGTCCTTGCGCGACGGATAGGTCGCCTCATGCGCGACCGCCGTTTCCACGCCGCACAGCGGGAACCAGTCGTTCACGACATCCGTCGGGTCCGGGAAGTTGATTTCCTTGAGGTTCGCGCCGAGCTCGGTCACCGCCTTGAGCACGGCCTCGAAGGCCTTCTTGGTGTCGGCATCGGAATAGTCGTTGACCAGCTTGCGGTCGACGCCGACGGTCATGCCGCGCAGGTTACCGCTCAGATTGGCGAGATAGTCCGGCACCGGCACCGGCACCGCGGTCGGGTCTTTCGGATCGGCCCCGGCGATCGCGCCGAGCATCGCGCCGCAGTCGATGGCGCTGCGCGTCATCGGCCCGAGGTGATCGAGCGTCGCGGCCAGTTCGAACGCGCCGTAGCGGCTGACGCGGCCCCAGGTCGGCTTCAGGCCGGTGACGCCGTTGGCGGCCGACGGAAACCGGATCGAGCCGCCGGTATCGGTGCCGATCGAGCCGTAGCAAAGCCCCGCCGCGGTCGCGACGCCCGAGCCGCTCGACGAAACGCCGGTCCAAAGCTCGGCGTTCCAGGGATTTTTCGGCGGATCGATCTTGGGATGATGATCGGCATAGGCGCCTTCGGTCTGCTGAAGCTTGCCGAGAATGATGGCGCCCGCCTCGCGCAGCCGCGCCACCACGGTGCCGTCCTCCTTCGGGCGATTGTCGCGCAGGATCGTCATGCCGTGCGAGGTCGGCGTGTCCTTCATCCAGCACAGATCCTTCACCGCCACCGGCACGCCGTGCAGCGGACCGCGCACCTTGCCGCTCGCGATCTCCTTCTCGGCGGCATGCGCCTGCGCCAGCGCGGCCTCGCCGACAACGGTCGAGTAGCTCTTGAGCGCACCATCAAGCCGCGCAATGCGATCAAGCTCCGCCTGCGTCACCTCGACCGGCGAAAGCTGCCGCGACTGAATCAGCTTGCTGATCTCGACAAGACCCAGATAGTGCAGATCGGTATTGGTCATTTTGCTTCCTCTCGCTGTTTCGTTCGCGTGTTGTCAGCCAGCCGCGCGCCATCGCGGCCTCGCGGACCGAATGGCTCGAATATCTCGGGATTTTTACAGGTCGGCGGTCGTCATGCGCGATGGCCGGCAAGCCGCCGCCGACGCCCGCGTGTCAACCGCCCGTCCGAAGCGGCGCAAGCGCCACCCCTCACATGTGTCGGCGCTTCATCAATCGACGCCCCTTATGCTTGTTCATGTGTCGATTGAATCGAATTGAGTCGATCGCCCATCTCCACCCCAGTCATCAACACAAAAGCAAAAAGCCACCCGCGACCCGATCAGGTCCCGAATGGCTGCGATGCCCATCACTATCAATCAAGTCGGAAGCGCGCCGAAGAAGGAAACACGAATGCCCGGACATCATCGGCCAGACAAACAATCTTCCACGTAACGTCACTCTCCGCTTGAACATACTGCTTTAGTGTTACGACGAATGTCAATGCGGTCCGCGCTCATTTTTTATTCACGCATCGCACAATTGGCGCGCGACAGGAAATCGACGGTCTTCTTCCATCGCGCGCGCGTCCGTGCTTTGCTTGCGGCAGCAGGTCAGCGATGAGCAGAGTTCGCATTCCCATTGGTTTCGTGTTTTCGCAATCCGGCCCTTATCAGATGATGAGCGGCGAGATGCTGAAAAGCGCACGGATGGCGGTCGATGAAGTCAATGCCGATCCGGCGTTCGATTTCGAATTCGTTCCGCATCTGCGCGATCCCGCCGGCGTCGTCGCCGCCTACCATACGGCTTGCGAGGATCTCATTCGCGACGTCGGCGTCGATCATATCATCGGCTGCTACACGTCGGCCTCGCGCAAGCAGGTGCTGCCCATCATCGAGCGCACCGATCGGCTGCTGTGGCACCCCGCGCGCTATGAAGGTTTCGAGTGCAGCGACAATGTGATCTATGTCGGCGCCGCGCCGAACCACACCGTCGTTCCGCTGGTCCGCTACATGCTCGACCATCTCGCCGACGAGGCATTCTGCGTCGGATCGAATTATGTCTGGACCTGGGAAACGAACCGGGTGACGCGCGAACTGGTCGGCGGCGCCGGCGGCCGCATTCTGGCCGAACGGCTGCTTGAGCTCGGCGAGCGCAACGTCGCGCATATCATCGAGGAAATCATCGCCCGCCGGCCACCGGTGGTTCTCAACACGCTGGTCGGCGAATCCAGCTACGTCTTCATGCGCGCGCTGCACGACGCCACGATTCGCGCCGGCGTCACCACCTCGGTTCTGAGTTGCAGCCTGTGCGAACCGGAACTCAAGCTGATCGGCGGCCGCGCCGCCGCCGGCTGCATCACGTCGTCGGCCTATTTCGAAAGCATCGACCTCAGCGAGAACAAGGCGTTCGTCTCCCGCTGGAAAGCGCGATACGGCGCCGACAGCAGCCCCTCCGTCGACGGGCAATCGACTTATGTCTGCGTGATGCTGCTGGCGCACGCCATCAGGCGCGCCGGCTCCACCGAGACCGGCGAGGTGCGGCGCGCCGCGGGCAATCACCTTTATCTATCGCCGCAGGGCCCGGTCTGGGTCGATCCCGACAACAATCATTGTTTCCTGACGCCGCGCCTGGCGCGCTCGACCGCAAGCGGCCAGTACGACATCTTCTGGGCGGCGGACGCGCCGCAAAAGCCCGATCCCTATCTCTCCGCCCTCGACGCCACGCCGCCGTCCCGCCTGCGCGACATCGGCGCGCCGTCGATCGATCCACACTGGCAACGGAGGCTGCATTGACCAGACAGTCCCCGCTCTCGGTTCGCGGCCGCGCCGCGCTGGTGATCGCGCGCGACGAACGCGAGCTCTCGACCATTCGCCGCCAGCTCGACCGCCTCGGCGTCCGCATGAACGCATGGGATGCGACGGCCGACGGCGACATCGCGGAGCAGGCCGCCGATATCGCCCTGCTCGACGCCGATCTGTTTCCTATCGAGCAGACGCCGAAACTGCCGCTCGATCCGGCCATTCCGATCGTCGCCCTGATCGGCACCGAGACGCCGAGCCGGCTCAAATGGCTGCTCGATCTCAAGCCGGCCTCGTTCCTGATCAAGCCGATCCGGTCCGCCGGTCTCTACAGCGCGCTGGTCATGGCGTTCGGCGTCGCGTCGCAGCGCGCCGACGCCGCCGCGCGCATCCAGCAACTGGAGACGCGCGTGCGCTCCCGTCGCCTGGTGATCACCGCGGTGCTGTCTTTGATGGAAAATCGCAAGCTCAGCGAGCCGGCCGCCTTTGCGCTGATCCGGCGAACCGCCATGCAGCGCCGCACCACCATCGAGGAACTGAGCGCCGAGATCGTCGCCAGCGGCGGGCAGGTGCCGCTGGCGATGCGCCCGAGCTAGCGCGTCACCCGCCGAGGGTCCGCGCTACACCGCATGCGTCAAGGCGCCGTCGATGATCAGATTCGTTCCGGAAATCCGGCTCGCCACCGGACTGGCGAGAAAAACCACGCCCGCCGCCACTTCCTGCGGCGTGCCCATGCGACCGGTCGGATTGAGCGACATCGCGGTGCGGTAGAGGTCCGGCGAGCCCTGCTCGATGTTCTGCCAGATTCCGCCCTCGAAATACGTGTTGCCCGGCGACACCGCGTTGACGCGGATGCCCTTGGCCGCCAGTTGATTGCTGAGGCCCTTGGCGTAGTGAATCAGCGCGGCCTTGAACGCGCCGTAGGAGCCGGCGGCGAAATCGACCTCGAAGCCCGAAACGCTCGACACGATGACGATCGACGCCGCCTTCGACTTCTCCAGATAAGGCATCGCGGCGGCGACCGCGTTCACGGTGTGCATCATGTCGACGCGGAACGAGCGCTCCCAGGTTTCCGGCGTATCGCCGACCGCGAGCGCGCTGACATTGCAGACGATGGCGTCGATCCCGCCGAATTCGGCGGCGGCGCCCTCCACCCATTGCTTCAGCTTGGCCGCGTCAGCGACGTCGACGCCCTGGCCCCAGCTCTTGCCGCCGTGCGCGGCGAGCTTCTTGACCACGGCCGCGACCTCGTCGGCGTTGCGGGCGCAGATCGCGACATTCGCGCCCTCGGCCGCGAACAATTCCGCCACGGCGAGCCCGATCCCCTTGCTGCCGCCCGTGACCAGCACGTTCTTGTTCTTCAATCCGAGATCCATCGTTTTCACTCCCGATCGCGTTTCTTCCGGCACGCGCGGCGCCACGCTCTGACGCTTTCTTGCGCCGGGTACGATGATCACGCCGCCCGCGATGTCAATGGCCTCCCGGGAAGCAGCGGCTTTTTGCGGCAGGCCTTCCCGCCGCCGACCTCGCCGCCGGCATGCAACCATTTTCGAGGATCGTCGTTATCGGGGGTTGACCCGAGGCCGGACGCCGGCGGTTGTCTTGTAACGACGATGCCCGGTCATTATTCTTGGACCGGGTCTGGGCGTGGCCTTTGAGCCGGACCGGATTTCGGCGCGGCTCATATGACAGGAGATGGATCGATGGGTTTGCTTGATATTCTCAACGGCATGCAGAACGGACCGCGCGGCCCCAGCGATCCCCAGGCCAAGGGCGGCGGCATGTCGCCCATAACCATGGCGATACTGGCGATGCTCGCTTACAAGGCCGTGAAGCATATCACCGGCGGCCAATCCCAGACCGCGCCCGCCAATCACGCGCCGTCGACACCCGCGCCCGGCAACACCATCAACGCCAGCCTGCCCGGCGGGCTCGGCGACCTTCTCGGCGGCGGCAGCAGCGGCGGCGGTGGACTTGGTGGTGGACTTGGCGGCGGGCTTGGCGACCTGCTCAAGGGCGGCCTCGGCGGCCTGCTGGCCGGCGGCGCGGCCGGCAGCGTTCTCAGCGGCGGCATCGGCGACCTGCTGAAACAATTCCAGCAGAACGGCCATGGCGACACCGTCAATTCATGGGTCGCCTCCGGCCCGAACAAGCAGATTTCCCCGGGCGATCTCGCCAACGCGCTCGGCGCCGACAACATTCAGGCCCTGACCGCGCAGACCGGCATGGACCGCGACGAATTGCTCGGCGAATTGTCGCGCTATCTGCCGGAAGTGGTCGACGAATTCACCCCGCACGGCCGCGTGCCGAGCGAGAGCGATCTCGCCGGCCAACTCGGGCTGAATGATCTCGCGGGCCGGCTCGGCCTGTAAGTCTCCGACCATGACGCGCAACAATCGAACCGGCAGGTATCGCCGGTTCGATCGTTCGATCCCAACGACCATTTCCACATCGGCCGCGATCGCGGCCTCCTGAAAGGACGGCACCCATGGGCGGGCTTATCTGGATCATCGTCGTCGGCTTCGTCGCCGGCATCATCGCGCGGTTGCTGTCGCCGGGGCCGAACAACCCGAGCGGATTCATCCTGACCACGGTGCTGGGAATCGCGGGCGCCTTCCTCGCCACCCTGATCGGCCAGGCGATCGGACATTACGGCCCGAACCAGGGCGCGGGCTTCATCACCGCCACCATCGGCGCGCTGGTGGTGCTGTTCATCTGGAATCGGCTGGTGGCGCGCCGCGTCATCGCCGATCCCGGCAACCGGCTCGACCAGCGCTGAAAGCCGCCGCGTGCCGCATCGCTCGAAATCCGGCCCGTCGGGGCCGGATTTTTGATATCCGGCGCATGATGGCCCGAGGTTGAAACGCTCGGCCGTCCGCCCGAAACGAGGCGTCATCGTCCGCGAAAACGGAGGATGACATTTTCCGTGCTTCGGGGTCGCGTGTCTGAACCTCGGACAATCACGCCTAAAGATGAAAGCCGGCGTCGACGCGCACCAGTTCTCCGGTCATGTTGGACGACTGCGGCCCGGCGAGGAAACACACCACGCTGGCGATGTCCTCGGCGCTCGATGCGATCTTCAGCGGCGCCTTGGCCGTGACCGCGTCGCGCACCTGCTTCGCGGCTTCCGCGCCGCGGCCCTTGGTGAACCATGGCGTGTCGATATAGCCGGGGCACACCGCGTTGACCCGGATCAGCGGCGCCATCGCCCGCGCCAGCGACAAGGTCATGGAGTTGAGCGCGCCCTTGCTGGCGACATAGGCCACCGACGAGCCGACCCCGCTCAAGCCCGCGATCGACGACACGTTGACCACCGCCGAGGCGCGGCCGGAGGCCTTGGCGCCCGCTTCCAGCAGCGAACGCGCCGCGCGCAGCATCTGATAGGGGCCGATGGTGTTGGTGGCGTAGATGCGCTGGAAATCCTCGGCGGACAGGCCGTCGAGCTTGTCGTGCTCGACATGCTTGGTGATCCCGGCATTGTTGATCAGCGCATCGAGGCGGCCCCATGGCGCGGCCGCGGCGACGATCCGCCGGCAGTCCTCATCCCGCGAGACGTCGCCCTGCACCACCACCGCCTCGGCGCCCAGCGCGCGGCACCGTTCGGCGGTCGTCTCAGCCCCGTCGCGGTTCGAAGCGTAGTTGATGACGAGCCGCGCGCCGGGCCCGGCCAAGAGCGTCGCGGTGGCGGCTCCCAGACCCGACGCCGACCCGGTGATGATCGCACACATGCCGTCCTTTGCCATTCGTTCGTCTTTCCTGTGGTGATGAGCGTATTGCCGAATTGAAGCGCACCTTATCGCCTGAAGCGCCGGAGGCAAGCGGCGCGAAATCCATTGCGCGGAATAAGCCGCCGCCGATGCCGCGCGCGTGACGCCGGCCGCCATGGCGACATCGCCGCTTGTCAGGATGCCGGCTTTTCCGCATCATGGCTTCACCGATCATGAGAGCGCCCGTGCCGGCCCTGCCGCGCCGGTCAGAGTGCTTGCGTCAACGGGGAGCGCCGTGGCGGACGACGACAATATCATCGTGGCGACCGCGGAGCGCATTTTCGCCGATCTGGCCGATGCGCAGACCGTCATCCACACCCCCGACGGAAGCTGGAAAGCGCCGCTCTGGGAGGCGCTGACCGAGGCCGGATTGCCGCTGTCGTGGGTGCCGGAAAGCTGCGACGGCTCCGGCGCGAGCCTCGCCGACGGCTTCGCCGTTCTCAGCGCCGCCGGGCGCGCGGCGCTCGCCGCGCCGCTCGCCGAAACCATGCTGGCGGGCTGGCTGCTGGCACAAGCCGGCATCGCCGCGCCACCGGGCGCGATGACCATCGCGCCGGCGCGGCCGAAGGATCGCATCGCGCTGAACGACGACGGCACGCTGTCCGGCATCGCGCGCGGCGTGCCGTTCGCGAGCGAGGCGAAACACATCGCCGTGGTCGCGACCGGCGCGGCCGGCGTCGCCATCGCGCTGGTCGAGGCTTCCGCGTGCCGGATCGCCGCCGGCCTCTCCATCGCCAACGACGCCAGCGATACCGTGACCTTCGACAAGGCGCGGCCGCTCACGATCAAACCCGCTCCGGCCGGATTCGACGCGACAACGCTGTTGCTGATGGGCGGCGTGGCGCGCAGCCTGCAAATCGCCGGCGCGCTGGAAGCCATGCTGGAGATCAGCGTCGCCTATGCCAACGAGCGCGTCGCCTTCGAGAAGAAGATCGGCAAATTCCAGGCCGTGCAGCACAACCTCGCCCGGCTCGCCGGCGAAGCCGCGGCGGCGCTGGCGGCCGCGAGCTCGGCGGCCGACGCCATCGCCAACGCCGCGCGATTCGACGACGCGATTTTTCTGGAGGCGGTGTCGGCGAAAATCCGTTGCGCCGAAGCGGCGGAGAAGGCCGCCGCCATCGCGCATCAGGTGCATGGCGCGATCGGCTTCACCAGCGAGCATGTGCTGCATCGCTTCACCCTGCGGGCGCTGGCGTGGCGCGACGATTTCGGCAACGAGAGCCATTGGGCGGTCGAACTCGGCCGGCAGGTGGCAGCGCGCGGCGCCGACGAATTGTGGCCGCTGGTGGCCTCGCGCTGACATCCATTTTCGCTCAGGACGCCGCCGATGACCGCAGCCCTCCGTTTCGATCCGATCCGCCTGCCGCCGGAATGCGAGGTGCTTCGCCGGGAAGTCCGCGCCTTCCTCGCCGAGGAGATCGCCGCCGGCAGCTTCGATCCGCACAAGCCGCAGCGCGAGGACAACGACGCGCCGGAATTCAGCCGCCGCGTCGGCGCGCGCGGCTGGATCGGCATGACCTGGCCGAAGCAATATGGCGGTCACGAGCGCAGCTTCCTCGAACGCTATGTCGTCACCGAGGAAATGCGCGTCGCCAACGCGCCGGTCCGGCGCTTCTTTGTCGCCGACCGCCAAAGCGGCCCGGTGCTGCTGAAATACGCGCCCGAGCACATCAAGATGGACATCCTGCCGCGCATCTGCCGCGGCGAGGTCTGTTTCGCCATCGGCATGAGCGAGCCGAACTCGGGCTCCGACCTGTTCGCGGCCAAGACCAAGGCGACGAAAACCGACGGCGGCTGGCTCATCAACGGCAGCAAGATCTGGACCACGTCGGCGCAGATCGCCGATTACATGATCGCGATCTTCCGCACCTCGCCGCCGACCAGGGAGAACCGCCGCCACGGCCTCACCCAGTTCCTCGTCGACATGAAGACGCCGGGGATCACGGTCAATCCGATCCGGCAGATTACCGGACAATCCGAATTCAACGAGGTGGTGTTCACCGACGCGTTCGTGCCCGACGATCACATGCTCGGCGAACGCGACGGCGCGTGGAAACAGGCGACCAGCGAACTGGCCTATGAGCGCAGCGGGCCGGAGCGCTTCCTCGAAACCTATTACGTGCTGACCGAACTGGTGCGCGCCGTCGGCCGCGATCCTGATACCCGCGCGGCCGAAGGCATCGGCCGGCTGGTGGCGCAGCTCCACGCCATGCGGCGCATGTCGGTTTCGGTCGCGGGCATGTTGCAGGCCGGCAAGGAGCCGGTGGTGGAAGCCTCGATCGTCAAGGACATCGGCACCGTCTGGGAACAGCAACTGCCGCATCGGGTGCGGGATCTCGCGGCGTTCACGGACGCCGATCCGTCCAATCACGCCGCCCTTGACGAGCAACTGGCTTTCGCGACAAAGCTCGCGCCGAAGCTGACCATTCAGGGCGGCACCACCGAGGTTCTGCGCGGCATCATCGCGCGCGGGCTGGGGCTACGCTGATCCGGATCACCATCACTTCGTCACCGACACCATCAGGGATCATCATGAGCAAGTATACCGATATCGGATTCACCAAGACCGGACACGTCGCCACCATCGAGATTCAGCGGCCGCCGTTCAATTTCTTCGACATCGCGCTGATCAACCAGATCGCCGACGCGCTGACCGAGATCGACAACGATCCGGAGATGCGCGCCACCGTGCTCGCCGCGCAAGGCAAGGCGTTCTGCGCCGGCGCCAACTTCAACGATCCGAACCGGCAGGAGAGCGGGCCGGCGAGCGGCGACCCGGCCGACAGCCTCGGCCCCATCAGCCACCTCTACACGCAGGCGGTGCGGGTGTTCCGCGCCCAAAAGCCGATCATCGCGGCGGTGCAGGGCGCGGCGATCGGCGGCGGCCTTGGCCTCGCCGTATCGGCCGATTTCCGCGTCACCTGCCCCGAGGCGCGGTTCGCCGCCAACTTCACCAAGCTCGGATTTCATCCCGGCTTCGGGTTGACGGTGACGCTGCCGGAACTGATCGGCAAGAACAACGCCGAACTGATGTTCTACACCTCGCGCCGCGTCACCGGCGAGGACGCGCTGAAGATGGGGCTCGCCAATCTCTGCGTGCCGCAGAGCGAGGTGCGCGCGGCGGCCTTGAAACTCGCGAGCGAAATCGCGGAATGCGCGCCGCTCGCATTGCTGTCGACGCGCGCGACGATGCGCAATGGCCTCGCCGATCGCGTGATGGCGGCGACCCAGCACGAACTCGCCGAACAGACCCGGCTGCGCAGCACCGAGGATTTCAAGGAAGGCGTCAAGGCCACCGAGGAGCGCCGCGTTCCCAATTTCAAGGGACGCTGAAGCAGGTTTCATTTAAGCGGAAGTGTCATGTGCGGGCTTGACCCGCGCATCCATCAAAAAGAAGATTCCTTTCAAGAGAGATGGATTGCCGGGTCAAGCCCGGCAATGACG
>JBDHSX010000040.1:0-24565 GCA_039808365.1 Xanthobacteraceae bacterium
TTGTAAAGCGATTCAAGGAGCACCCGGCGACCGAGACGGGTCGCGGCAAGCCGGCCATGCTCGGTAAAATTCAACTCGCGCTCGTGGCGGACAAGCTCAAGCCGGAGTTGCGCATAATGCGCGACGAAAAAGACGAAAATCGTCGTCGCGCCGGCGGCGATGCTGACGCGCATCGCCAGGCTCAGCGTCGCGCCCTCGCCTCCGGTATGGACCAGCCGTCCGGCGGCGAGCGCCAGCGCATTGAGGATCCCGTCAATCAGCCCCGCCACCACGTCGAGGCGGTTGTTCGGATGACGGACGGCTTCGAAAAGCCTCATCTGATGCGCTGGATCCGCGGCACAATCCGCCGCCCGACGGCGATCTCATCAAGGCTATGAACAACCGCTCCCGTCGATTCGATCGCGCCGACGATCTCGTCATAATCCATGTTCGCGCCCTCGATGGAGACGTTCATGCCAACCGTTTCGATGTCAATCTCGCCGACCGTGATGTTGAGACCCTCGACCCCGCGGCATCGATCGACGGCCGCGGCGATTTCCAGCAGGGACGGCCGCGCCACGGCCTTATCAACGTCGAGAAGAAGTTGCCGAATATTCATTCATCCTTCCTCTTGAATAACCGGACTGACCCGATGACATGCGCGACCGGCCCGGTTGGGTATGCGGCGGCCTCTTGACAACTGACGGAGGGAAGCCCAGCCTATCATAAGGTGATGGAGTTCGCCTTTTAACCGCCCTCGGGGCTGATGACTCCTGTCGAGCCAATTCTGGCAGATGGGAGTTATGCGTCTTGCTCAAACGATCCCCCCAAATCAATCATCGGTCAATCGATCATTGGTCATTTGATCATTGGTCGATGGGCGCGGCGGCGGCGACCTTGTTCGTTGCGGGGGGTCGCTGATGGCGCGCGATATCCTGCTCCAGATCGCCCAGGTCCTCGCCACGTTGCTGCTCGCGCCGCTGCTGCAAGGCGTGATCCTCCAATTCGAGGAGCGGATTCAGCGCAGCCAGGGGCCGGGCATCTTCCAGCCCTATCGCGACCTCTGGAAGCTGTTTCACAAGCAGATCGTCGCGCCGGAAACCGCTTCCTGGCTTTACTGGGCGGCTCCTATCGTCGCCTTCACGACCACCCTGACCGTTCCGATCCTGATCCCGGTTCTCACCAATTTCCCGCTGCCGCTCTCGAACATGGGAGACATTCTCGGCGGCGGCCTGATCCTGACGCTCGGCTCCTTCATGATCACGCTGGCGGGTCTCGATACCCGCAGCGCCTATGGCGGCATCGGCGCGAGCCGTTCGGTGATGGTCACCATTCTGGCCGAGCCGACGCTGATCCTGGTTTTCGTCGGCATCACGCTGCTGGCGAAATCGATGCTGCCCTTCGTGGTCAACCATCTGCTCGTTGCGCAGCCCTGGATCTATTGGGGGCCGACCCATTTGTTTCTGGTCGCCGCCTTCTTCGTGCTGATCCTGGTCGAAACCGACCGGCTGCCGATTCATTCCAGCACCCACATCGAAGTCTACATGATCGAGGAGGCGCGGATTCTCGAATATTCCGGGCCGATGCTCGCCATCCTGCGATGGGCGTCGATGATGAAGCAGTTCATCCTCTATACGATCTTCTGCAACGTGCTGCTGTTCCCCTGGGCGCTCTCCATTCAGGGCACCGCGATCGGCGTCGTCGGCTCCATCGTCGCCCTCGCGTTAAAATTCCTGATCGTCGCCTGCGTCGTCGTCCTGGTCGAAACCGTGCAATCGCGGCTGCGCTTCTACCGCTATCAGGAGCCGCTGGCCGCCTCCTTCATGCTGGCGATCCTGGCGATCGTCGGCACGCAACTGAGTTAGTCCCATGCTGGCGGCGCATCTCGAACCCCTCCCCGCCTCGCTGTTCAGCCTGCTGGCGATCGGCAGCCTGCTGTTGTCCTTCGTGATGCTCGGCTCGCGATGGCTGCGCCATTACCTGTTCGCCTTCGCCGCGCAGTCGTGGCTGATCGCGATTTTGTCCGGCGCGGTCGGCTATTATGGCAATTACGACGAACTTTATATCGTCGCGATCCTCACGGCGGCGTTCAGGGGCCTGCTGCTGCCCTACCTCATCCTGCGGATCATCCGGCGGCTGGAGGCGCGCCGCGAGGTTCATGTCATCTTGCAGGCTTCCTCCAGCCTGGTGATCGGCGCGTTCGCCGTCGTCTTCGCGCTCGCGGTGTCCTATCGCATCGGCGCGGCGCTGGACCTTGCCGGCACCATCGTCGTTCTCGCTCTGACCGTGATGCTGTCGATGAAGCTGATCGGCTTTCTCATGCTGTCGGTGCGGCACGAGGCCATCAGCCAGATTCTCGGGCTGCTGGTGCTTGAGAACGGCGTGTTTCTCGGGGCGCAAATTCTCGTTCCCGGCATGCCGCTCCTGCTCGAAATCGTCATCCTGTTCGATCTGCTCATCGTCGTCGCCTGCTTCGGCGTGCTGGTGCAATACCTTCTGACCCACGTCGGCACCACCAGCTCCCTGCAACTCAAACGGCTGGTGGGGTGACGATGAATCCCATCGGCGCCTTCGTTCTGGCACTTGCCGCGGCACCGGCCGCTGCCATCGTTTTGATGGTGGCGATACGCGGGCCGCGCGTGGCGGAAGCGCTCAATCTGATCGCCAGCGCCATCTCGCTCATCTCCATTTTCGCAGTTCTGCTGCTGACGCGCGACACCAAGGCGTTGTTCTGGGGCGGCTACATCGTCATCGACGGCCTCGGCACATGGTCGATCCTGTGCGCCGCCATCGTCTACTTCCTGGCTTCGATCTACGCGGTCGGCTACATGCGGCTGCTCGGCGAGGAAGATCGGCTCTATCGCTTCTACGCCATGTTCGCGGGCTTCGGCCTGAGCACGCTGGTCGGCCCGATGATGAACAATGCCGGCCTGTACTGGATCGCGATCGAACTGACGACGCTCATCAGCACCTTCCTGGTCGCCTTCGAGCGCGAGTCCGAGAGCATCGAGGCGGCGTGGAAATACATTATCGTGGTGTCGGCGGGCATCAGCCTGGCGCTGCTCGGAACCGTTCTGTTCTACTGGAGCGGCACGTTCGTGCTGGGGCCGAGTTACGAGATGACCTGGGACACCCTCGAACAGGTCGCGCCGCGCCTCAACCCGCCGCTGGTCTCGCTGGCCTTCCTTCTGGTCCTGATCGGATACGGCACCAAGGTCGGCCTCGCGCCGATGCATACCTGGTTGCCGGACGCGCACAGCGAAGGCCCCGCGCCCGTGTCGGCGCTGTTGTCCGGCGCGCTGCTCAACACCGCAATGGTCGGCATCGTCCGTTACCTGGCGGTCGCCGACGCGGCCGGCATCGGGCGGCTTGCGCATGGCACGCTGCTCGCACTCGGCGCTTTCTCGCTGCTGGTCGCGGCGCTGTTCATCGTGCGGCAGAAGGGCGTCAAGCGGTTGATGGCTTATTCCAGCGTCGAGCACATGGGCGTCATCGCGCTGGGCTTCGGCTTCGGCGGCCCGCTCGGCATCGCCGGCGCGCTGTACCACATGCTGAATCACTCGCTGAACAAATCCGCGATGTTCTTCGGCGCGGGAAGCGTCATGCGCGCCTATGAAACAAAACGAATCCCGGCCATTCGCGGCGTTCTTCGCAACCTGCCGATGCTGGGCGGGCTGTGGCTGGCCGGCGCGGTCGCGATCACCGGCGCGCCGCCGTTCGCGCTGTTTCTCAGCGAATTGTCGATCATCCGCGCCGGCCTTGCCGGAACGTATTATTTCCTCGTCGCGCTGATGGCGGTGCTGCTCGTCGTGATCTTCGTCGGCTTCCTCAACCACTTCAAGATGATGTATTTCGATAGCGGCGAGGCACCCGAGAGAAGGATCGCGCCCGTCAGCGCATGGTGCCTCGCGCCGATGTGGCTCGCGCTCGTGCCTCTGCTCATCATGGGGCTATGGTGGCCGCAAGCGCTGTGGGACCATTTCCAGACCATCGCGCACGCCTTGAGCGTGACGCCGCCGGCGGAGGTGGCGCGATGAGCAGTGGCATGCGGATCAAAGCCCTGGCCGCCAACGAGCTTCACGCCGCCGCGACAGCGCTGCGCCACCGCGGCGGCCGCGTGCAATTCGCCTATGCGTGGTCGCCGGACGCATCAAGCCGCGAGGTCCGCTATGTCTGTTCGGTGCCCGGACAGCGGGATTTCGAGACCTGGGCGGTAGCCGGACGCACGCTGCCGAGTCTGGCGCCCGTGGTGCCGCTGCTCGGCTGGTACGAGCGCGAGATGATGGACCTGCAAGGGATCGCGTTCGAGGGACATCCGGAGCCCCATCCGCTCGTGCTGCGCGAGAATGACTCGACCCGGATCAATGGCGGCGATCTCAAATCCGCCTCCCCGACCAACGGCCACGCGCATCTCCCGGCGATCGAAACCGGCGACGTGCAACAATTGCCGTTCGGGCCGATCCGCGCCGATGTGGTGGAATCCGCCGAGTTCACCTTCTTCTATATCGGCGAGCGCATTATCTATTATCAGCCGCGCCTGTTCTTCAAGCATCGCGGGATGGAGTCGTGCTTTCAGGGGCAGCGGCCGGATCAGGCCGTCGTCATCGCCGAACGGGTCTCGGGCGTCGGCACGCTGGCCCACGCGCTGGCCTATTGCGAGGCGATCGAGCGCGCCGCCGGATGCACGGTGCCCGTGCGCGCGCAAGCCTTGCGCGTTCTCCTCGCCGAGATGGAGCGGATTTACAATCATCTCCACTATCTCGGCCATCTCTGCCACACGACCTCGCTGAAGGTCGGCGAGGCGCAGGGCAAGCTGCTGGAGGAAAAGGCCAAGCAATTGATCGCGCGCCTGACCGGCAGCCGCTTCCTGCGCAGCCTGTTGACGCCGGGCGGGCTGCGACGCGATCTCGCGCCCGGCCGATGGCTCGGTCAATCGCTTGAGGAACTGCGCGAGGAATTCGTCGCCTATGTCGAGCGGCTCGAATCCTCGGAAAGCCATCTCGACCGGCTGATAACAACCGGCCCGCTGCCGGAACGAATCGCCTTCGATCAGGGCGCGACGGGCCCGATCGAGCGCGCCTCCGGTCTCGACCGCGATCTGCGCCGCGATCATCCTTATGCGCAATATGCTGAACTTCCACTCACCGTCGGCGCATCAAAGGACGGCGACGCCTACGCGCGCGAGCGCGTGCGCATGGCGGAGGTGGAGGCTTCGTTCGTGCTCTGCCAGCGCGTGCTGCTGCTTCTGGAAGCCGGCTCCATTCGATCCGAATGCGTGCCGCCGCCGCTGTCGCAGGGGCTGGGCTGGGCGGAAAATCCGCGCGGCTCGCTGTTTTATGCCGTCCACATCGGAAGCGACGGGCGGCTCGCGCGGGTGAAGATCAAATCGCCGTCGTTCTCGAACTGGCGCGCGTTTCCGTTCACGGTGCACGACACCAACATGATGGACTATGCGATCAACGAGGCGAGTTTCGGCCTGACCGTCGCCGGTTGCGACCGATAGGAGGCAGCCATGGCGCTATGGACCCTGTTTGGATTGGCGAGCGGCAAGGCAACCACGCCATGGCCGCGAGACGGCGGAAGCGACGGGCAGGACGGCGTCCTGGGAATGCCGCGCCATAACCCGGCGCTGTGCAAGGAGGGTTGCGCGGACTGCGCGGCCGCCTGCCCGACGCGCGCCATTCAAGTCGCGGATGGCGGCCTCGCCATCGACTATGGCCGCTGCGTGGTCTGTCAGCTCTGCACCGAGGCGTGTCCCACCGGCGCGATGGAGCCATCGCAGGATTGGGCCTTCGGCGTTCGCAATCGCGATGATCTTGCGTGGTCGAGCGATCGGACCGTTCACCTGACGACAGAACGGACGAACCGGAGAGCATTTCGCCGCAGCCTTCACATCCGCCACGTCGATGCCGGCTCGTGCAACGGTTGCGAGTCGGAACTTCAGGCGCTGAACAATCCGTTTTACAATCTGCACCGGCTCGGACTCTTTTTCACGCCGTCGCCCCGGTTCGCCGATCTGCTGCTGGTGACCGGGCCGGTGACGCGCGCGATGTTCGAACCGCTCATGGCCGCCTATAACGCGATGCCCGAGCCGCGATGGGTGATGGCGGTGGGCACTTGCGCGGTGTCGGGCGGCATCGCCGGCGGCAATTACGCCTGCGGCACCGGGCTTGAGGGCGTTCTCCCCGTCGATCTCTATCTGCCCGGTTGTCCCCCGAACCCGTCCGCGATCATCGAGGCGCTCCTGATGTTCCTCGATCGCGCCCCGCAGCGCGTGCATGGGGGACAGATCCGTGGCTAGTCAGCTCCTTCAGCTTTGCGCCTTGCTGTGGCTGGCGGCGGCCGTCGCCGGCCTGAGCGGCCTGATAACTGCCGGCCGGATGTTGTTGGCGCTCGGCGCGGTGATCGGCGTGCTGGCGACGATTGTCGGCCTGCCCGCCGCGAGCGGCGCGTTCGTGCTCCCCGGACACATCATCGGCGAGGCGGTGGCGTTCCGCCTCGATCCCGAGGCGCTGTGGCTGATGGGCTTCGGCCTGATTCCGGCCGGCTTCGCCTGCGCCTTGATGTCGCCGTCGCAACAGGGATCGCGCGGCTGGATTTTCGGCGCGGCGATCAGCCTGCTGGGCGCGCTCGGCGTCTTCGGCCTTCAAAATGGCGCCGCGCTGGTCGTCGCCTGGGAACTGATGAGTCTCGGCGGCGCGGTGATGATCCTGTCGGAAAATCTCGATCCCGCGCGCGGGCGAACCGTGCTGTTCATGCTGGCGCTGCTCGAAGTCGGCACTGTTGCCTTGATCGTCGCGATCGCGATCCTGGGGCTGCACGCCGCCTCGCTCGGCTTCGCGCCATTCGCGCATTCGGCGCATGGCCTGTCCCCGGTCGCGGTGATCGGCGTCGGCCTTCTGTTCCTCGTCGGGTTCGGCGCGAAACTCGGCCTGCTGCCGTTCTACGAGTGGTTTCCCGGCGCTTACGGTTCGGGCAGCGGCGCGTCCGGAGCCATTCTCTCGGGCGTCGTCTTGAACGCGGCGTTTTCCGCCCTGGCGCGAGCGCTGACGCAATGGTTGCCGACAGCCCTCGACGGCGCGTCTTCGGCGCTCGCCGTGATCGTGATCGTGGTGGCCACGATCAGCGCGGTTCTGACGATCCTCTATGCGTTTCAACAGGACGACTGGCGACGGCTGCTCAGCTTCTCATCGGCTGAAAACGCCTCGATCGCGGTGGTGGCGCTCGGCGCGTCGATGCTGTTTCGCAGCTATCAGTTCCTTGAACTGGCGGGGCTCGCCTGGACGGTCGCGCTGCTTCATCTCGCCGGCCACGCGCTCGCCAAGGGCACGCTGTTCATTGCCGCCGACGGCCTGCGCCGCGCCAACGGCAATTACACGATCGCCTATGGCGGCGCCGGGAGCCATTGGCTGTTCGGCATCGGCGCGGTGCTGGCGGCGATGAGTCTTGCCGCGATGCCGCCGACCGCCGGCTTCGTCAGCGAATGGTACGTGTTCCAGACCGTGTTTCTGGGCTTCAACCTGCCCTATCTTGGCGGCCGCCTGACGCTGGCGCTGACCGGCGCGGGGCTCGCCCTGACGGCGGCGATCGCGTTCGCGACCTTCGTCAAGGTAATCGGCCTCGGCGTGCTGGCACGGGACGCGAAACGGCCCGCTCCGATCCGGCGATCCTATTCCATCTCGGTTGGCCTGATCGGTCTCGCCGTGCTCGCGCTCGGCATCGGCATGCCGCTCTGGCTTACCGCTCTGGACGGGGCGACATCGCGGCTGTTCGGCAGCGTCGTCACCAATCGGATGCACGACGGGCCGATGCTGGTGCCGTTGACGGCGAAATTCGCGTTCATCTCGCCGAGCCTCCTGATCGTCGTCATGCCGCTGCTGGCGCTGATCCCGATCACCCTGGTGATCGGTAGCCGGCGACGACCGATCCGTCGCGCACCTGTCTGGTATGGCGGTCTCGCGCCGGATCCGCACCGCGCCTCCACCACCGCGCTGACGTTCTCCAACGCGATGCGCACCTTCTACAGCTTTGTCTATCGGCCGACGGCGGATACCGAGCAGGATGCAGATGCCCAGGGATATTTTGTCAAGAAGCTGGTGTTCGAGCACGACGTCGCGCCGATTTTCGGGCCGCTGCTGTTTCAGCCGGCGGTGCGCGCCGTCCAGGCGCTGGCCCGCCGATTGCGGGTCCTGCAATCGGGACACCTGAATTTCTATCTCAGCCTGATCGGCATCCTCCTGGTGCTCATTCTCGGGCTGACCTTGTTCTAGTCTGTGGAGATGAAACGCTACGATGTGGACCTACGGAGCGATTGCGTTTTTCGGCGTGCTGGGATGCTGGGCACGGTTCGCGCAGACCAACCTGGTGCAGGCGGTTTATGGCCGTGACTTCCCCTACGCCACCATGAGCATCAACATCATGGGAAGTTTCCTCATGGGCTTCCTGTTCGTTGAAACCCTGGAGCGCCTGACACTGACGCCGGCGCTGCGCACCGGCATTCTGACCGGCTTCATCGGCGGCTATACCACCTTCTCGACCTTCGAAATGGAGACGCTTCTTCTTGCCGAAAGCGGCGAGGCGCTGAAGGCTGGTCTCTATGTCGTGCTGTCCGTCGGTCTCGGTTTCATCGCCGCGTTTGGCGGGGCCTATATCGCGCGCAATCTGTGAGGAGCGAGAGATGACGGAAGACATCCTGATGGTCCGCATTTACCTGCACGAAGCCGACCACGGGCGCCGGAAAACGCTGATGCAGGAGATCCTGACGCTGCTTCAGGATCAACACGGCGTTCAGGGCGTTACCGTGTTTCGCGGCATCGCCGGTTTCGGCGCGAGCGGCGAAGTGCGCGCCGACGATATTCTGCGGCTCAATGTCGACCTGCCGCTGATGATCCAATTCTTCGACGTGCCGAAGGTCGCCGAGGCGGCGATCGGGATTCTCGGAGATCTGGTACCCGGAGGCCATATCGTCTCCTGGCCGGCGAAACGCTATGGCCCCGCGCCCACGCCGGCGAAGACAGCCCGATGACTTCGGCCGTTTCAATGCTCAACGCACGGGGTGGTGACGCCATGGACAGGATTACCGCGATACTCGGGGACGAAATACTTGATTCGCGCGGCTATCCGACGCTGCGGGTCGAGGTTCGCCTGCATAGCGGCATCAGCGCCTTCGCGTCGGTCCCCTCCGGGGCGTCGACCGGAGAGGGCGAGGCCCACGAACTCCGCGACGGCGATGCCAAGCGCTACGGCGGCCGCGGCGTCCTCAAGGCGATCGCCAATCTTGAGGAAATCGGCCGCGCCATCCGCGGGCACGACCCCACCCGACAGGCCGAACTCGATCGTCTCCTCGTGGAGCTCGACGGCACCGAGACCAAGTCGCGTCTCGGCGCCAACGCCATCGTCGGCGCTTCGATAGCGATCGCGCGCGCCGGCGCGGCAGCCTCGCGCAAGCCGCTCTATGCCTATCTCGCGAACGACGCCGCCGGCTATCGCATGCCCGTGCCGATGATGAACGTCATCAACGGCGGCGCCCATGCCGCGAACTCGCTCGATTTCCAGGAATTCATGATCGTGCCCCACGGCGCGCCGTCGTTCCGCGAGGCCATGCGGTGGGGAGCCGAGACTTATCATGCGCTTCGCGCGTTGCTGATCGAGCGAGGTCTCAAAACCGGCGTCGGCGATGAGGGCGGCTTTGCGCCGGAGCTGGACAACAACGAGGCCGCCTGCGCGCTGATCGTTGAAGCGATCGAGCGCGCCGGCTTCACCCCGGGCGAACAGATCGCGCTGGCGCTCGATCCGGCGGCGTCCTCGTTCTGGCGCAATGGCTCATACGATCTCGGAAAGTCCGGCGCGGGACCGATGGACAGCGCCGCCCTTCAGGATCTCTACAAGGCATGGACCAGGCGATTCCCCATCGTCTCGATCGAGGATGGATTCGGCGAGCACGATTGGCCCGCCTTTCAGGCGCAGACCGCTGAGCTCGGACGGTCGATCCAGATCGTCGGCGACGATCTTTATGTCACCAACTCCCGGCTGATCGCTCGCGGCGTCAGCGAGAAGACCACCAATGCCGTTCTGATCAAGCTCAATCAGATCGGCACGGTCACCGAGACGATCGCCGCGATTTCCGCCTGTCGCACGGCGGGGTGGAATTACATTGTCTCCCACCGCTCCGGCGAGACCGATGACCCCTTCATCGCCGATTTCGCCGTGGCGATGAATGGCGGACAAATCAAGGCCGGGGCTCCCTGCCGTGGCGAGCGTCTGGCGAAGTACAATCGCCTGCTTGAAATCGAGCGCGAGGTGGCCGGCCAAAGTTTCTATCTGTCGCCGTTCTCGGGCCACTCCGCGTCGGCGAAGGGTGATAATCCCGCCGCCACGGCCTCGCCGGTGTCGCGGCATCAGGTGGTGGCGGTGATCGAGGAAGCACTGACGGCGCGGCGGTGTCTCACCGTGGCCCAGCTCGCGGCCCAACGCGCCGGCGATGTTCCGTTGGCGGCCCTTCATATCTGCGTCGATCCGGACAAACTCATCGCGGCGGCCGAGGAAATCGACCTTCAGCAAATGCGCGAGCTCAACGAAGGCACGGCGGAGGAGCGCCTGCGTCAGGCGCGATACGTCTTCGAGGGATGGCTGTCGTTCTCCGGCGCGCGCGTCAAATGGCTGGAGCATGTCGGCGATGTCGCGTCCTCCCTGGCGGCCGAGGTCAAGGGCGCCGCGCTGGTCGTCATCGCGAAACCCCACAACCTCGACGCCGCCGACGCCTTGCACGCCGCGATCTTCAATGCCGATCGGCCGGTTCTCTTCGTCCCGACCGAAGGCGCTCAGCCGGCGACGCTGGGCGAGCACATCGTGATCGCGTGGAAGCCGCGAACGCAAGCCCGCAAGGCGATCATGCGCACCATGCCCTGGCTTCGCGCCGCGCGGCATCTCACCATCGTCGCCGTCGACGAAGCCGGGGCCGCGTCGGACTGCGCGGAGATCCTGGGGCTTCTGAGGGAGCAAGGTCTCGCGGCCGACGTCAGCCATGTGCATACCCAGCCGGGCCAGCATATCGGCGCGCGGCTACTGGCGGAGGCCGAGGCGGTGGAGGCCGACGCCATGGTGATGGGCGCCTTTCGTTTCGGCCAGATTTTCGAGTGGGTGTTCGGCGGCGTGACGCACGAGGTGTTGAGGCGAACTCGGCTGCCGGTGTTCATGATGCACTGACCGGGCAACCGAGCGGCGCATTCTCCCGAACATCGAGCGGGACCGCCGAAGCTACCTCCATCATTCCACCGCTGGCGGAAGCGGCGCCTGACCTGACAGTCTGCGTTCCTCCGCGCGAAGCCATTCCAGCAGTTTCGCCCGGCTTCCCGACAAGGGCTTGGCCCATTGCGTTGAACGGATGGACTTGTCATTGCCGTCCCAGAACATCTCCTTCACGACGAGAAGGGTCCAGCCGTTCGGATTGGGTTTGGTCAAAAGATATTGGTCGATCGCGAACCCGGAGATGCTGCCGTTAAAACTGTGCCGTTCGCGAATCCAATTGATGCCACGGTGCGACCACCGGGTGCGGCGCAGATCCGAGTGCGCCTCTCCGAGAAGCAGGTGGATCAAGCGGAAGAACGATGGATCGGCAAAGCTTCTCACGTCTCACTCCGCGCGATCCGCCAGACGTTGCGCCGCCGCGCCGTTACGTTTGTCGATGATCCCCGTTGTAACGTTCACTGGCGGCGCGGATCAATGGCCCGCCGATTGGAGCCGCCAGAAAAAAATCCGCAAAACACCATTGTCGCGCTGGCGTCTGACGCCGGGAGATGCCTGAAACGGACTTGACGCCCGTCGGGCGGCAGGCGAACATTAAACAGGGAATGGAGTCTCCCTTTTCAACAAACCGCCTCGGTGCTGATGACTCCTGCCGCGATCATTTGCGGTGGGCGTGTTGATGCATGTGCGCGACGCGACAGCCGCAGCTCAGGGGAGTGACGGCGCGTGCTCGATGCAATGCTGGAACGGCTGATACAAACCGGATCGCTCAGTGTGACCTGGCCGAACGGTCGCACCTCCCGCTACGGGCGAGACAACGCGCCCGGTTCCGCCGTTGCGGTGCGGCTGGTCGGACCACTCACGCCGATCAAGCTCGGGCTTTACCCCGATCTCTATCTCGGTGAATCCTATATGAGCGGCGCGCTGCGTCTTGAACGCGGGACGTTATGGGATCTCATGACCCTGCTCGCGCGCAATCAGGCGATCCGCAGGGATGGCCCCCTGCTCCGCATCGCGCGTCCCCTCCTGAATTGGGTCGAGCAACGCAATTCGCGGCAATCGTCGCGCAAAAACGTCGCGCATCACTACGACCTGTCGAACGAATTGTATCGCTCGTTCCTCGACCGGGATCTTCAGTACTCCTGCGCCTATTTCCCACGCCCGGACCTCGATCTGGACGCCGCGCAACTGGCGAAGAAACGGCATCTGGCGGCGAAACTTGAGCTCAAGCCCGGACAGCGAATCCTGGACATCGGCTGCGGCTGGGGCGGCCTCGCGCTGTTTCTCGCGCAAACGCAGGACGTCGAAGTGCTGGGGATCACACTCTCGCGGGAGCAGCTTGAGGTTGCACGCCGGCGCGCGGTGGAATCCGGTCTGGCCAAGCGGGTGACGTTCGAGCTGATGGATTTTCGCGATATCCCGGGCCGGTTCGATCGGATCGTTTCGGTCGGGATGTTCGAGCATGTGGGAGTGCCGCATTACCCTCGCTTCTTCGCGCGCATTCGCGCGTTGCTGTCCGCATCGGGAATCGCGGTTTTACACGCCATTGGCCGGACGCACGGCCCTTCGACCACCAGCCACTGGATTCGCAAATATATTTTTCCCGGCGGTTACATTCCCGCGCTTTCGCAGGTCCTGCCTCACATCGAAGAGAGCGGACTATGGGTCACCGACCTCGAAATTCTGCGGCTCCACTATGCCAATACGCTCGCTCTTTGGCGTGAGCGGTTTCTGCAGCAGCGCGAGGCCATCAAAAACCAATATGATGAGCGCTTCTGCCGCATGTGGGAGTTTTATCTCGTCAGCAGCGAAATGAGCTTTCGCTATGGCGGCTTCATGGTTTTCCAGATGCAGCTCGCGACGGACATCGATAACGTTCCGTTGACCCGCGACTATCTCTTCGAGGCTGAACAGGCTGCAAGGCCGTTCTATGATTTCCAGCAGATCGGACGGTCGTGGTCTAGCCTTCAGGAATCGGCTCGACCAGACTCAGGCGCGATGAGGCGCCCCGGCGGATTTTGACGTTCTCCGCCCCCCGCGGAGACGGAATGGTCCGTCATCCCGCGGGCATTGACATCCAATCTGTCCGGCCTACATTTGCAATAGGGATGGAGTCCCCTCTTACGCCCCGAGTGCTGATGACTCCTGCCATCGTAATCGCGCGCCGAATGCCGGCGCCGAGGCAGGTTCATCATGAGGGACAACCGTCCAGTTCCCCATCTTCCACGCTGTTCGACCGGCGGCCGTGCGCGCCGGCAGCGTCGTTGCCTCCCCCGAACCTCGGCGATCGCCACGTTTGATCGGGAGATAGAGCCATGAATTTGCGGGGCCACGCTCAGGCGAAATTCGAACGCTCGGACATTCCCCAACCCGCCACGGCGAAAGAAAAGCATCGTGCCGATCCGGCTTCCGATGCCGCTGTCACTTTCCAAAGCATTCTCTTTCCACCCGGCCTCGAAAACCTTCGCCATGACAGCGCCGAGCCGCCGGCCTGCTTCGTCGATCTGAACCTCGATCAGATTGTCGCGGCCATTGTGGAGAATCGCGACGAAGCGGTGCTGCGGCCGATCTTTTATTCGCCCTGCCGTGACGAGCGCATCGTGCGATATCGACAGGCCGTGTTCCGCGATCTGGAGCGTCCGGAGATTTATGCCGTCTTTCCGCCATTCACCGAAGCGATGCGCGCGGTCCGCGCCAATCTCGACTATGCGGGAAAAATTTCGGCCAAGTGCCATCGGGCGACGGTCATCCTGCGCGCGGCGATGATCTATTGCGATGCGGTTTCGGCGCTGCTGCGAGATCTTCAGTCGGTGGCCCCGAGAGCGCCGGGCCTGAGAAATTTTCAAGTCTATCTTGCCACCTACATCGGATCGCATCGCTTTACCGAATTCGCGGCTGAGGCGTGGGACATCCGTCAGACGCTCGCCGAACTCAGCTACGGCCTATTGTTCCTCGGCGACAAGGTGACCGTTCGCAAATATGCGTCCGAACCGGACTACACCGTGACGCTCCTTGAGCGCTTCGCCAGGTTCAGGGACAACGACGCGCAACCGCCCGTCCCGCAGAAACCAAGGGATGACTTCGCCCTCAATCACATCGAGGAAGGGATTCTCGAATTCGTCGGCCGCCTGTTTCCCGAACAATTCCGCCGTCTCGACGATTTCGTCGCCTGCCACGCCGATTTCATTGACGACGTGGTGGCGCGCTTCGATCGCGAAATCGGATTTTTCGTGTCCTATCTGGAATTCATTGCCCCCCTCAAGCGCATCGGCCTCTACTTCTGCTACCCCGAAGTATCGACCTTCTCGAAAGAGACAAGCGTGGCCGGAGGCTTCGACCTGGCGCTGGCGAGAAAGCTGCTGAAGGAGAAGAAAACCGTCATCTGCAATGACTTCCATCTGACCGGCGCCGAGCGTCTTCTTGTCATCTCCGGCCCGAACCAGGGCGGCAAGACGACCTTCGCCCGCATGTTCGGCCAGTTGCATTTCTTCGCGAGCCTCGGATGTCCGGTCGCGGGCCACTCCGCGCGCCTGTTCCTTCCCGACCATATTTTTACGCATTTCGAGCGCGAGGAGGACATCACCAATCTGCGCGGCAAGCTGGAGGATGAACTCGTGCGGCTGCACCAGAGCTGTGAAGCCATGACGCCCAATAGCGTCATCGTTCTCAATGAGATCTTCAACTCGACGAGCCTGGACGATCAGGTCTTTCTCAGCACCAAAATCCTTGAGAAAATTCTCACGGTGGATGCGATCGGCGTCTGCGTGAGTTTCATCGACGCGTTGTCCACGCTCAGCGAGAAGACCGTGAGCATGGTCAGCACCGTGGATCCCGACGATCTCGCGCGCCGAACCTTTGAAATCGCGCGAAAACCGGCGGACGGTCTCGCTTACGCGCTTTCCCTCGCAGAAAAACATGGCGTGACGTATGAGCGACTTCGTAACAGGGTGCGCCCATGAAACCCCTTCTGATGCATCCCGACCGTGATTTCGATTCGCAAGCGCCTTCGGAGAAGGAGCCGCTGCCGTTCGCGCAGGATATTGAACTTGATGTCCTCCTGAAAGCGACGGCCGCCGATGATCGGTATATCAACGATGTCATGGCCGCGGCTTGCGCGCATGCCTGGAGCAACGAGGCGGCCACCATTCTCTATCGGCAGGACGTTCTGAAGGATTGTCTGGCGAACCCCGCGCTCGTCAGGGAATTCTATTCGATCGCCATCGAGCCGTTCGACCGCAATCACTCGTGGAGCTTCAGCCTTTACGACCGCAGCGCGTCGTCAAAAGTCGGAAGCGGCGTGCACGCCCTGCAAAGCAGCCTCGATGTCCTGAAGCGTCTGCGCCGGACCTGTTCGGCCAATGCCGCGAAGTTCACGTCGCGGGGCTTCCAGCAATTCTTCGCGACGCTGGAGCGCGACCTGGACGACGCCTATCTGAACGCGGCTCATACCGACCTGACAAATCTGACCTTTCAGAATGGCCTGCTTCTCAGCGCCCAGGTCGGCGATGGGGGCAAGGCGATCGGAACGATGCTGCGCAAGCCGCAGGAGCGCGATCTGAGTTGGCTGCGCCGGACATTCACGCCTGGCGCGCCGAGCTTCACGCTCCAGCTCCATCCGCGCGACGAGGCCGGTTCGCAGGCCTTCGCGGAGCTTGAGAACAGAGGTCTCATCCTGATAGCCGATGCCGTGTATCAGTCGGCGGAACACGTGTTGGGCTTCCTCAGGATGTTGCGCGCCGAGCTCGCGTTCTATCTCGGGTGTCTCAACCTCAAGGACCGGCTCGATCAAATCGGCGAGCCGGTGGTCTTCCCCGAACCCGCTCAGGACGACAGCACTTTCAGATGCCGCAACCTGCGCGACGTTTGCCTGGCCTTGACGATGGGCCACGCCGTCGTCGGCAACGATGTCGATGCCGATCGCACGCCGCTGGTCATCATCACCGGCGCCAACCGCGGCGGAAAATCGACCTTCCTGCGAAGCGTCGGGCTGGCCCAACTGATGCTCCAATGCGGCATGTTCGTGACGGCGGATGCTTTAACGTCATCGCTTCATAGCGGTCTTTTCACCCATTACAAGCGGGAGGAGGATCGCACGATGCGCAGCGGCAAGTTCGACGATGAACTGGTCCGCATGAGCGCGATGGCCGACGCCATTCGCCGGCGCGCGCTGGTTTTGTTCAACGAATCCTTCGCCGCCACCCACGAGCGCGAGGGCGCGGAAATCGCGCGACAAATCACCTCGGCGTTGCTCGACAACGGCGTGACCGTGTTCTTCGTGTCGCACATGTATGAGTTCGCGCGCTCGTTTCTCGATGACGACCGCGCGCTGTTCCTTCGCGCCGACCGCGACGAGAGCGGAGCCAGGAATTTTCGCCTGCGCGAGGCAAAGCCGTTAGCGAAAAGCTTCGGAGCCGATCTTTACCAGCGTATTTTCAAAGCCTCCACGGCAGCGTCGGCCCTTCAGGAAAATCCGCCTCGGGGCAGTCATTTTCGCGCCGGGCCCTAAAGCCTGCGTTCCGTCGTCTCGTCGAAAATGTGGGCTTTGTCGATCAGGGGTTGAAGATGCAGCGTGTCGCCCGGTCGCACCGCGACGCGCTCGCGGCAGACGACCGAGATATCGTTTGCCCCGGCACGCAGGATGATCTGGGTCTCGGAGCCGGTCGGCTCGACCACCACAACCCGCGCCGGCGCACCCTGGTCCGAGAACACGATGTCTTCCGGCCGGATGCCATAGACAACGCGGCGACCGTTGAAGGCCGCGCACGCGGCGCTGAGGCCGAAAGAGGGACCGTCATCCGCGATGAAACGACCATCTTCGATGCGTCCCCTGATCTGATTCATCGCTGGCGAACCGATGAAGCCCGCGACGAACAGATTGGCGGGCCGATCGTAGACATCCAGCGGCCGGCCGAATTGCTCGACGACGCCGCCCTGCATCACCACGATCTTGTCGGCCATGGTCATCGCCTCGATCTGGTCATGGGTCACGTAGATGATGGTGGTCTTGAGCCGCTGATGCAATTCCTTGAGCTCGGTGCGCATCGCCACCCGCAGCTTGGCGTCGAGATTCGACAGCGGCTCGTCGAACAGAAACACATCGGGATCGCGCACGATGGCGCGCCCCATGGCGACGCGCTGACGCTGACCGCCGGACAACTCGCGCGGATAGCGCGACAGATAAGGCTGCAAGCCGAGAATATTCGCCGCGCGCTCGACACGCTGATCGATCTCGTTCCGGGATGTTTTGCGCAGCCGCAGCGAGAACGCCATATTGGCCCGCACGGTCATGTGCGGATACAGCGCATAATTCTGGAACACCATGGCGATGTCGCGGTCCTTCGGCGGCACATCGTTCACCACGCGGCTACCGATCCGGATGGTGCCGCCGGTAATGTTCTCAAGTCCCGCGATCATCCGCAGCAACGTGGACTTGCCGCAACCGGACGGCCCGACAAGCACGATGAATTCGCCCTCGTCGATCTCGATCGATGCGCCGTGAATCACTTCGAGCGGTCCATACGCCTTGCGGACCTGCTCGATTGCAACCGATGCCATGCTGGGTTCCCCGGAACAGCTTTACAGTGACTGGAATGGACGTGAGGGCGGGCGCGTGCCGCCTACATCAGGCTGATGTACTTGCGATTGAGGTAACCCTCGATGCCTTCGGTGCCGCCTTCGTAGCCCTGCCCGCTGTCCTTGACGCCGCCCATCGGGGTTTCGGTCAAGGTCATCGACAGGCTGTTGACGGCGACCATTCCGGATTCGATTTCATCCGACGCCGCCAGCGCCGTTCTGGTCGAGGCGGTGAAAACATAGGCGGCGAGCCCATAAGGCAATGCGTTGGCCTTGGCGATGACTTCATCGAAATCGTCGAACCTCGCGATCGGCGCGATCGGCCCGAACGGCTCCTCGCGCATCAGCTTCGCCTCGTCCGAGGCGTTGTGGACCACGGTCGGCTGATAAAAATAGCCGCGGTTTCCGCTGCGCACCCCGCCGAGCAGCGTTTCGCCGCCAAGCTCCGGATCGCTCATGAAGCGATCCATCGCGTCGAGGCGGCGCGCATTGGCCATCGGCCCCATCGTGGTGGATGCTTCCGTGCCATCGCCGAGCTTCAGCTTCTTCGCCTCAGCGACAAAGGCGGAGATGAACGCATCCTCTATGCTCGAATGAACATAGAAGCGACTCGGCGCGATGCACACCTGGCCGGCGTTGCGATATTTCCCGCCGACCAGGATTTTCGCCGCCTGCGTCGCATCGGCGTCGTTGAACACAATAGCCGGCGAGTGTCCGCCAAGCTCCATTGTCACGCGCTTCATGCCGTCGGCCGCCAGTCGCGTCAGATGCTTGCCCACCGGCACCGAGCCCGTGAATGAAATCTTGCGGATGATCGGGCTCGCAATCAGCGTTTCGGAGACGTGCGCCGGCTTGCCGAACACCAGACCGATCACACCGGGCGGCACCCCGGCTTCATCGAACGCGCGCACGATTTCGACGCAGGTGCCGGGCGTCTCCTCCGCCGCCTTGATGACGATCGGGCAACCGGCCGCGAGCGCGGTGGAAATTTTCCGCGCCGGCGTGGTTGCCGGGAAATTCCACGGCGTGAAAGCCGCCGCCGGCCCGACCGGCTCGGGCACGACGAGCTGGCGAATATCCGACGTGCGGCCGGCGATCAGCCGGCCATAGGCGCGACGGCCCTCATCCGCCGCCCACTCGATGATGTCGGCGGCGGCATCGACTTCGCCGCGCGACTCCGCGAGGATCTTGCCCTGTTCCAGCGTGAGTGTCAGCGCCACCTCGTCGCGCCGGGCGCGCAGAAGATCGGCGGCTTTTCGCAGTATCCTGGCGCGATCATAGGGCGAAACCTTGCGCCACTTGGGAAACGCGCGCCTGGCCGCCGCGAGCGCATCCTGAAGATCGTCGTCGCTGGCATGCCACAGATCGGCGATCGCCTGCTCGGTGGCAGGATTGATCACGGGCTCCGAGACGCGCCCCTCGGCGCGACGCCATTTGCCATCGATGTAAAGTCCGAGCGTCGGATACACGTTCAACTCCCTGTCGTCTCAAGCGGCGCGCGAATTTCGCAGCGAGGCGTCGCGCAGCACCAGCTCCGCACCCTTCTCCCCGATCATGATCGAGGGCGCATTGGTGTTTCCGGAAATGAGCGTCGGCATGATCGAGGCGTCGATGACGCGCAACCCGACTACGCCATGCACCTTCAGTTCGTCGTCAACGACGGCGTTGTCGTCATGCCCCATCCGGCACGTTCCGACCGGGTGATAGACCGACATCGCCTTGGCGCGAAGGAAGGCCAACAGTTCCGCATCGCTGCGCATGGAAGCCCCCGGCTCCTTCTCCGATTTGATCATGCTGGCCAGCGGCTCCGCGGCCGCCACTTTTTTCGCCATCTGCATGCCGGCGGCGAGAACTTCGGCGTCGCGCGGATCGCTGAGATAGTTCGGCGAAATCGCCGGCGGAACCAGCGGGTCCGCGCTCTTCATCCGGACATAGCCGCGCGAGTAAGGCCGCACCTGACACACCGTCAGCGTGAACGCCGAGAACGGATGCAGCACCGGCTTATCCTTGCGGTCGGTGCTGAACGGGTAGAGATGAAACTGGACGTCGGGCCGGTCAAGGTCGGGCCGCGTCTTGATGAAGGCGCCGGCGATTCCGGCCCACCAGCCGAGCGGCCCCTTGCGGGTGAGCATGTAGTTCAGGCCCATGCGAATCTGGCGCAGCGGGTTCGCCATGTCGTCGTTGAGCGTGATCTTCTTTTTGGTCTCAAAAATGAACCGCGCCTGCACGTGGTCCTGCAAGTTCTCGCCAACGCCCGGCAGATCCTTGACGACGGGGATGCCATGCTGGCGAAGCAGTCCGCCTGGGCCGATCCCCGACAATTGCAGGATATGCGGCGACTGGATCGCACCCGCCGAAAGGATGATCTCGCGACGAGCGGATATTTCGGTCGGTTGGCCGTTGTGAACGAAAGCCACGCCCGCCGCGCGGACGCCATCGAACAGAATCTTCGTCACCTGCGCCCGCATCAGCAAATCGAGATTCGGGCGTTTCAGCGCGCGCCGGAGAAACGCCTTGGCGGTGCTGTAGCGCAGCCCGCGCTTCGCCGTCGCCTGAAATGGACCGATCCCCTCCTGGCGCTCGCCATTGAAATCGGGATTGTAAGGGATCCCGGCCTTGACGCCGGCGGCGATAAAAGCCTCGGAGATCGGATGCTTTTCGGGAAGATCGGTGACGGGCATGGGGCCGTCGACACCATGCCATGGATTCGCGCCGCGCTGCTGAGCCTCGCTGCGCTTGAACATCGGCAGCACGTCGTCATAGCCCCAGCCGCGATTGCCGAGGTCGCGCCAGCCGTCATAATCCTCGCGCTGACCGCGAACATAGAGCAGGCCGTTGATCGAACTCGATCCGCCAAGCCCTTTTCCGCGCGGCTGGGCAATACGCCGGCCGTCGAGTCCCGGCTGCGGCTCGGTCTCGAACATCCAGTTCACGGTCGGGTTGAAGAAGGTGCGGCCGTAACCGAGCGGAATATGAATCCAGATATTCCGGTCCTTGCCGCCGGCCTCCAGCAGCAGCACGGAGTGCTCGCCGCTTGCCGACAAGCGATCCGCCAGCACGCAACCCGCCGATCCGGCGCCAATGATGATGTAATCATATGCCTTCATGTCTCTTACTCTTAATTCGCGAGACCGCTGGTCTGGAATCCGCGCACCAGATACTTGCGGCCAAACAACACCAGCAGCAGCCCCGGCAGCGCGAGCAGGAAGTTGGCGGCCTGAATCACCGCCCAGTTCAGTTCCATCTGCTGCACGAACAAGCTCATCGCGATCGGCAAGGTGAATTTCTGATCGTCGCGGATCAGCATCAGGCCGAGAACGAAGTCGTTCCATGACGCGGCGAAGGCGAAGATGAAGACCGCGGTGAGCGCAGGAATCGACAGCGGCACCATCACCAGAAGGAAGGTCTGGAACTTGCTGGCGCCGTCGATCTCGGCCGCTTCCTCATAGGACTTCGGCAACGCCTGATAGAACTGCCACATCAGCCACAGGCCGAACGGCAGGCTCAGCGTCACATGCGCGATTGCAAGGCCCCAAATGGAGTTCAGAAGACCGAGCTTCTGGAACAAGGCGAAGAACGGGATGCCGAGCAGCACTTCCGGAAACATGTAGGAGAACAGCACGATCTGCGCGATCAGCACCTTGCGCGGAACGTTGGTTCGCGCCAGCGCATAGCCGCCGAGGCCGCTGCACACCACCACGATGACGCTGGAGATCACCGCCGCCTTGAGGCTGTTCGACGCGGTGACGAGGAAGTTCGTCGTTCTGAGAAGCGTATCGAAATTCTCAAGGGTGAAACTGCCAAGCCAGAGGCGCGGCTTGTAAACATCCGCCGGCGTTTCCAGCGCGGATTTCAGCATCCAGTAGAACGGGAACAGCACCGGGATCAGATAGATCGCGATCAGGATTTTCGCCAGGGCGGCGCGTCGGTCAGCCACGGGCCACCTCCCTCTCGGGATGGAACGCGCGGATGTAGACGATGCCGAACACCAGCAGGATCAGAAAAATCACCGTCGAGGCGGCGCCGCCGACGCCGTAGTTATTATTGCCGAACGCCTGAACATAGGCATAGAGCGGCAGCGTCGTGGTGCCTCCGATCGGGCCGCCGGACGTCAACAGCCAGATGATGTCGAAGCGATTGAACATCCAGATGCCGCGCAGCAGGATGACCAGCAGGATCGGCGCGCGCAGCATCGGAATGGTGATGTAGATCAATTCCTGCCACCAGGTCACGCCATCGACCCGCGCGGCCTCATAGACGCTCGGCGAGATCGTGCCGAGATTGGCGAGGATCACCAGAATAACGAACGGCGTGAACTGCCAGACGCTCGCGGCCGTGACCAGCGACATCGCCAGGACGCCGGTGCTGGTGAATTCGATCGCCTGGTCGAGCAAACCGGACTGCACCATGAGCTGGTTGAAAATGCCGTTCAGGCTGTCGGTCATCCAGCGCCACACCAGCGCCGTCGTCACCGTCGGGATCATATACGGCATCAATGCGAAGCTGGTCACAAAGGGACTGCCGTGCCGGAAAATCAGGATGGCAATCCCGACGCCGAGCACGACCTCCAGCACAGTCGAAACCACCGCGTAGATCGTGCCGATCAGGAGCGCGCGCCAGAACGCCGGGTCGCCCAATATCTCGCGATAGTTGTCGAGCCCGGCGAAGGTCATGTGAGCCTGAAAGGGCCCGCTATTGGTGAATCCAAGAATAATGGCCCACGTGACGGGCACGATCATCACCGCAATGAACAGGCTGGCCACGAGCAACAAGGCGATGCCCGAGAAATCCAGCCAGCGAAGTGCGCCCGCGCCCGTCACGATCGACAACCGCTCGCTCAGGCGTTCTTGATCAGCGACCGGGCAGCCTTCGCCGCCTGATCGATCGCCGCCGCCGGGTCAGCGCCGCCCTGCACCACGCTCGCCAGCATCTTGTTGTAGACGGTGCTGGTGTAGATCTTCGCGCGCTGCCACAGCGGCTTCTTGCCGTTCAGGTCATAGACCGGATTGCGCGCCTGATCCCATACCGATTCGACCACCTTGGCGATGTTCTGATGCTTCTGAACGAACTCATTCTTCTGGAATTCGCCGAGGAAGTCTTCCTTCGTGGTGGGCAGAACATGGAGCGGAATCGACCACAGATAATCGAAATAGCGCTGACCTTCGCGCAGATAGCTGATGATCTGCTTGGCGACGTCCTTGTTCTGCGAGCCGCGGAACACCATGAACCCTTCGGCTGACAGACGATTGGCCGGCGCCTTGCCATAAGGCTGCACCATCGGCTTGGTCACTTCCGCCAGTTGCGGATTGTTTTGCGCCGTCACCGCATAAAGACGCGAACCGATGTAATCGGCCATGGCGACCTTGCCCGAGGCGAATGAATTGATGATATCACCCCAGCCGAAATTTGTTCCGCTCGGCGAAAATTTCGACATCCGGGCGATGAATGCGAGCGTCTCGGCCAGCGCCGCCTTGTTGCCGGCCTGATCGAATACGACGTTGCCGTCGTCATCGACGAAATTGACGCCGTTGGAGAACGCGTAACTGAACAGCGACGACACCGGATTGTCACCGGTTTCATTGGAGCTGACGACGTAACCGAACTGACCGCCGCCGGTCAGCTTCTTCGCCGCGGCTTCGAATTCGCTCCACGTCTTCGGCGGCTGAAGGCCCGCCTTCTCGAACAGGTCCGAGCGATACCAGCTATAGGTGAACTTCACGCCCATCGGCACGAAGTAATCCTGACCATCAACGCGGGCGCGCCAGCGATCCGGCAGGTTTTTGATGCGACCGACGACATCCGACACGGGTTCGAGCAAGCCGGAGTTCGCATAGAGCATGGCGTCCTCGATATCGAGATTGACGATATCGGGAGCCGTTCCGCTCTGGAGCATCGAGGCCACCTGCTTGCGCACGGCTTCCGGCGAGGTGAACAGCGGATTGATCTTCAGGCCCGGATTTGCCGCTTCAAGCGCGGCGATCAGATCGCCGGTGACCTTCTTGGTGGTCGGCAGGGATTCATAGGTCAGATAGCTGATCGTGCCGGTGAGACCGGCCGCGAACGCCTTGAGAGGCAGACCGAGCGTCGCGCCGGCTCCGGCGCCGAGCGCGAGTTTCAAAAATTCCGCACGTGTTAGATTCATTTCCTCACTCCTTGGGTTACAGGCAAATTTCTTCTTTGCTCAGGACGATTTTTGCTTTTGGGCGTCGGCCGATTGATTGATCCGCTCGCCGGGCTTCAATGTTCCGCCTTGGGTCAATGGCTGCACGCGATCCTGATAGATCGCGAGCCAGCCGGCTTTTTCGCTTGGAACGAAGGCTGGCAACGCCGCGCGCCGGGCTTGCAGTTCGCTCTCGCTCAGTTCGAGATCGATCGAGCGCGCCTCGACATCGATCGCGACGACGTCGCCGTCCCGCACCAGCGCGATCGGCCCGCCGTCGGCGGCTTCCGGCATCACCTGGCCGATGGTGAATCCCCGATTGAGGCCCGAGAGCTGACCGTCGGTGATCACCGCGATTTCCTCGCCGAGACGCGCGCCATTCACCGCCGCGACGAACCACGATGCCGACGCGACACCCGGACCGCCACGCGCGCCGAGACCGCGCAGAACGATCACCTCGCCGCCCTTGATCTCGCCGCGCGACAGCGCCGCCATCGCATCTTCCTGCGACTCGAAGACCTTGCATCGGCCGCGGAACGCCGCCGCCTTGCCGGAGCCGAGCTTCATGATCGAGCCCTGCGGCGCCAGCGAGCCGCGCAGGATGACCAC
>JBDHSX010000041.1:0-24532 GCA_039808365.1 Xanthobacteraceae bacterium
TGGTCGCCGACCGCACGGTCGCGCCCTATGACGGCGATCTCGATCTCTATCGCCGCGCGGTGCTGTCGTCGCGCGACGCGCAACCGGCCGCGCGCGAGCGCGCCGCCGATCCCCGTCCACGCGATAAAACCTCGCGTTCCAGGCCGGACAAGCGCCCGTCTCCGCGGCAGCGGGTATTCGAGGCCGAGGCGGAAATGGCGCGCATCGGCGACATTATCGCGAAAATCGACGCCGCGCTCGCCATGCCTGACCTGTATCAGCGCGATCCCAAACAGGCCGCGCAACTCGGCAAGGCGCGAACCGGCGCGGCCACGGCGCTGCAGAACGCGGAGGACGAATGGCTCGCCGCCAGCGCCGCGCTGGAGCAGGAAGTCGACTGAAATCGCGCTGGTTCAGCCGTGGCGGCGCTTGCTCGCCGGGCGGACCGGCGCGGCCGGTTCGGGCAGGCGCTCGATGGAACTCAACCGGCCGGCCCTGAAGGTATAGATTCCGGCCCGCGTCCCGCTGTTGTAGGTCAGCACGGCGATCCGCTCGCCGCCAGGTCCGGTGGACAGGTTGACGCTGTCGGGCGCGCCGGCGCCGCGCGCCACGTCGCATTCGGTATGGCCCAGCGCGACGCGCCCCGTCGGCGCGGGACTTGCGCCGCCCGGCCCCTCCGCCATGGCGCTGGCTCCACCCGGCGCCATGCCCGGGCATTGGCCGTCGGCGTTGATGAGATCTTCCGGCGTCACCGGCTTGTCCGGGGTCAGCGGCGGCGTCTCGATGGAGACGTTCCTGTTGAGGGCCTTCCCGGCGCGGGAAAACCACTGGGCATCCTTCGACACGAGGTCGCTGGAGAACACATCGGACATGCTCGCCCCCGCGCAGCCGGCCAGGAGCGGCGCGAGCAGCGCCACGGCCAGCACGAGATTTCGGGGAGGAAAGCTGTTTCGCACGTTCAATCCGGTTTGCAACGATCGGGATCCGACCGGGATCGTGTCACCACCGCTTTGCGGCACGACCATGACCGGCATGGCGGCCGCGCCGTCCAAGGCGGACGAAACCGCGTCTGTCCCAAGACATTTAACAAGATACATTTAACAATATTATTCCCGCCGTTGCCACCGCCCGCGCTCGTCGGCCTGCCAATAGGTCACCGCGAATCCGCGCGCCTTGCCGTCCTTCCAGGCGGCCCTGGCACCGGCGACGGCCTCGTCGTCCTCGCCGTTGAACATCAGAACGATGCGCTCGTAGCGGTCGGCATCCACCGGCAACGCGGCGCAATCCACCAGGAAGCGGATGTGCGCCTCGTTCGGATTGGTGTCGACGGCCGCCACCACGATCGGCTGATCGTGGGCGTCGGCGCTACGCCAACTGGCATGCGGAAGAAATGAATCCTCGCGATAGGTCCACAGGTAGCCGTCCAGCGCCTCGGCGCGTTCTTCCGAGGCGGTCTGCACCACCGCGCGCCAGCCGCGTTGCAGGGATTTCTCAAGCAACGACGGCAACACGCTTTCAACGCTCATGTTTTGCAGATGATAGAACAGGATTTCCGTCATCGCCCGGCTTCATAATGCTGGGCCAGCAGCCGATCCAGCAGCCGGACGCCGTAGCCCGAACCCCAACTTTGATTGATGTCGGTTTTCGGCGCGCCCATCGCGGTTCCGGCGATATCGAGATGGGCCCAGGGCGTGCCGTCGACGAACCGTTGCAGGAACTGGGCCGCGGTGATCGAACCGCCATGACGGCCGCCGGTGTTCTTCATGTCGGCGAATTGCGAGTCGATCAGCTTGTCGTATTCCGGTCCGAGCGGCATCCGCCACACCCGCTCGCCGGTCGCCTGCCCGGCCTCGGTCAGCCGTTGGGCAAGCTGGTCGTTGTTGGAGAACATGCCGGCGTATTCGGTGCCGAGCGCAACCATGATCGCGCCGGTCAAGGTCGCCAGATCGACCATGAACTTCGGCTTGCACTTCTTGGCGACGTACCAGAGCACATCGGCCAGCACCAGACGGCCCTCGGCGTCGGTGTTGATGATCTCGATGGTCTGACCGGACATCGAGGTCACGATATCGCCAGGACGCTGGGCGTTGCCGTCCGGCATGTTCTCGACGATGCCGATGGCGCCGACGACGTTGACCTTCGCCTTGCGCGCCGCCAGCGCGTGCATCAGGCCGACGACGCAGGCCGCGCCGCCCATGTCGCCCTTCATCTCCTCCATGTTGCCGGCCGGCTTGATCGAAATGCCGCCGGTGTCGAAGCAGACGCCCTTGCCGACGAAAGCGACCGGCGCCTCGCCGCGCTTGCCGCCGTTCCAGCGCATGATCACGGTGCGGCTGGGTTGGGTCGAGCCTTGGCCAACGCCGAGCAGCGCCCCCATCTTCAATTTGGTCATCGCCTTGACGTCGAGCACCTCGACCTTGACGCCGAGCTTGCGCAGCAGGCTGGCGCGGCGGGCGAACTCGACCGGGAACAGCACGTTCGGCGGCTCGTTGACCAGTTCGCGCGCCAGCAGCACGCCGTCGCCGACATGGCTCTGCGGCGCGAACGTTTTCCGCGCACCGGCGACGTCGCCGACCGCGATGGCGATCTCGGTCCGCGTCGCGCGGTTGTCGTCGTCATCCTTCTTCTTCGTCTTGTAGCGATCGAATTGATAGGCGCGCAGCTGCATGCCCAGCGCCACCGACGCGGCCTCGCCCGGGGTCATCGCCGCCGCCGGCAACTCGGCGACGACCGTCGCCGCGCGGCTGCCCTTGCCGATCTTGCCGGCCGCGACGCCGCCGAGCTTGAGGAAATCGCGCTCCGCCAGATCCGCCGCCTTGCCGACGCCGATCACGATCAGCCGTTCGGCGCGCAATCCCTCGGGCGCCAGGATATCCAGAACCGCCCCCAGCTTGCCCTTGAAGCGATTGGCCGCCGCCGCGCGCTTGACGACATCGACCGCGCCGCCCAGCGCCTTGCGGGTCGCGTTTCCGAGCTTCAGCGCGTCGTCGCAAAACACCACCAGCGGGCCGCGCGGGGCGACCGAAAACGAAACGAATCCGAACCTGACGGCGTCGGGCATGAACGATCCTCCAAATCAAGCGATTGCGCGGCCGTCGTCCGGCGGCGACGGCGCATCGTCACCGACAGTTCTTTGGTTGCGGCACGCCATCCGTCAAGCGCAATTCGCACCAGGGGCCGCGCGGCCGCCACGCGCGTCATTGACATCGTGTTAACGATGCCGGGCGCGCGCCACGGCCCGGCCTTTTTGTTGCCCGATCAGGGCGGTGTTATCCGGTCCAATTCTTGGTAGTGTCCGGAGTTCGGCGACCGCCCGCGGGGGGATTCCTTGGCGAATCCGGGTGACGTCGCCATTTCGAGCCACAGGATGGGAACGGCGCGACCGGATGGGGTCCATCGACAAGTATATCGTGCGGACGACGCTCGCCGCGTTCGCGGTGGTTCTGGTGAGCTTGACCGGGGTCATCTGGATCACCCAGGCGCTGCGCGGCATCGACCTGATGACCAGTCAGGGCCAGACCATCATGACCTTCCTCGGAATCACCAGCCTGGTGATTCCGGCGCTGGTGCTGATCATCGCGCCGATCGCCCTGATGATCGCCATTTCGCACACCCTCAACAAGCTGGCGGCCGATTCCGAAATCATCGTGATCAATGCCGCGGGGATGTCGCCGATCCGCCTGTTCCGGCCGTTCCTGATCGCGACCGCGGCCGTGGCGCTGCTGGTGGCCTTCATCGCCGCCTATCTGGCCCCGGACGGCCTGCGGCGGATCAAGCAATGGGACGCGGAAATCACCGCCGACGTGCTGGCCAACATCCTGCAACCAGGGCGCTTCTCCCAACTCGAACAAAATCTGACGATCCGCATCCGCGAGCGGCTTCCGGGCGGCGTGCTGGCGGGCGTCTTCGTCGACGACCGCCGCGATCCCAAGGAGCGCAACAGCATCATGGCCGAGCGGGGCACGGTGCTGAAAAATGAGCGCGGCTCGTTTCTGGTGTTGCAGAACGGGCACCTCGAGCGGTTTGAGACCGACAAGCGCGATCCGATCCTGGTCTCGTTCGACCGCTACGCCTTCGACATGTCGAAATTCTCCAATCGCGGCGGCGGCGATATCAACTACGGCATTCGCGAACGCTACCTGTGGGAACTGTTCTCGCCCGATCCCAACGATCCCATCTACAAGCAGTTGCCCGGGCAGTTCTTCGCCGATCTGCATGATCGTCTGATGGCCCCGCTCTATCCGTTCGCCTTCGCGGCCCTGACCTTCGCCTTCCTCGGCACTCCGCGAACCACGCGGCAGAGCCGCAACTTCTCCATCACGGCATCGGTTCTCGCGGTCTTCGGCGTCCGGATGGCGGGATTCGCCTGTTCCGTGATGGCGGTGAAGTCGCCGATGGCCGTGCTGGTGCAGTATCTCATGCTGACCGCGGCGATCGGCATCAGCGTCTGGATCATCCTCCGCGGCGCGGTGATCGAACCGCCGGCGGCGGTGATGGAGGCGATCAACCGGTCCAACGCCCGCCTCGCGCGCCTGGTCGGCCGCGCCCCGGTGACGCCATGAGCATGGTGACCAACACGCTGGGACGCTATTTCGCCGGGCGGTTCCTGGTCTCGGCCGTCGGCGTCTTCGCCAGCATCTTCGTGCTGCTGGTGCTGGTCGATTATATCGAGATGGTCCGGCGCACCTCCAGCCTGGCGTCCGCCTCGGCCGTCATGGTCGCGCAAACCTCGCTGTTCCGGGTGCCGCAGCTTCTGGAAAAGCTGACGCCCTTCTGCGTCCTGATCGGCGCCATGACCTGCTATCTGGCGCTGTCGCGGCGCCTCGAACTGGTGGTGGCGCGCGCGGCCGGCATCTCGGCCTGGCAGTTCATCTCGCCGGCGCTCGCCAGCGCGCTGGTGCTGGGGATCATCGCCACGACAATCTACAACCCGGTGTCGGCCGACCTGCGCGAACGGTCGAAGCGGCTGGAGGCGGAGTTGTTCGGCAGCGCCTCCGGCGGCGGCTTGCAGGAGGCGACCGGGTTCTGGATCAATCAGGTCAACAGCGACGGCCAGGCCATCATCAACGCGACCCGCAGCGAGCAGCAGGGATTGCGCCTGACCGGGCTGACCGTGTTCCGGTTCGACAACGCCAACCACTTCATCGAGCGAATCGAGGCGCGCGAGGCGGTTCTCGAACCGGGACGATGGGTGCTGAAGGACGTGCGCAGATACGCCCTGGATTCGGCGCCGGTGATGCAGGATACGCTCGATCTCGCCACCCACCTGACTCCCGCCCAGGTCCGGAACAGTTTTTCCACCCCCGAAACTGTGTCATTTTGGCAACTGCCGTCCTACATCAGGTCATCGGAGAGTTCCGGACTGGCCAGCGCCGGATATCGATTGCAATATCATAAGCTTGTGGCGCAGCCGTTTTTGCTGATAGCCATGGTTTTGTTGGCCGCCTCGGTGAGCTTGCGATTCTTTCGCTTCGGCGGCGTGCAGAAGATGGTTTTGAGTGGCGTGGGTTCGGGCTTTCTGCTCTATGTTCTTTCGAAGGTAACTGAAGATTTGAGCAAGGCCGAGTTGATGCATCCGATCGCTGCCGCATGGTTGCCCGTCATCGTGGGCGCCCTGACCGGCTTTTTGGCCTTGCTGTATCAGGAGGACGGGTAGTGGCCGACGTCGCCACTCGCCGGGGCTATTCGACCGTTTCGATGCGACGCATGACGCTGCGCCGCAATCGCGGTCGTTTGTCCGGCGGCCGCCTGTCCCTCTGGATCGCCGTTCTCGGATTGCTCTCAAGCGTCGCCGCGCTGACGGCGGGCGGAGCCCCCGCGGCCGCGCAAAGCTTCACCTACAACCCGCATCACACCCGCCCGGTGCCGCCCCCCGCGCCCGCGAGCAGCCACGGGCAGATGCTGGTGCAGGCCGTCGAGGTCGACTACAACTACAACAGCTCGCAGGTTTCAGCGGTCGGCAACGTGCAGATTTTCTACAACGGCACGTCGCTGCAGGCCGACAAGGTGGTCTACGACCAGAAAACCAAGCGGCTGCACGCCGAAGGCAACATCCGGCTGACCGACGCCGACGGCAAGATCACCTACGCCAACGTCCTCGACCTCAGCGACGACTACCGCGACGGCTTCGTCGATTCGCTGCGCGTCGACACCGCCGACCAGACCCGGATGGCGGCCAGTCGCGCCGACCGCACCAAGGGCAATTACACCGTGTTCCAGAACGGTGTTTACACCGCCTGCGCGCCGTGCCGGGACAATCCGAAAAAGCCGCCGCTGTGGCAGGTCAAGGGCGCCCGCATCATTCACGACCAGACCGAGAAGACGCTCTACTTCGAGGATGCCGCGCTCGAATTCTTCGGCGTTCCGATCGCCTACCTGCCCTATTTCTCGACGCCCGACCCGACCGTCAAGCGCAAGAGCGGCTTTTTGATGCCGGGCTTCTCCAACACCACGGAGACCGGCTACGGCGCCAGCATTCCGTTCTATTGGGCCATCGCGCCCGATATGGACGCGACCTTCGCGCCGCGCTTCATGACGCGCCAGGGCGTATTGATGCAGGCCGAGTTCCAGCAGCGGCTGATGGACGGCAGCTATCGCATCCGGGCCTATGGCATCAGCCAGGAGGACCCCGGCGCCTTCAAGACCGGCGTCGGCAACCGCGACCTGCGCGGCGGCGTCGAGACCAAGGGTCAGTTCGCCATCAACGACCGCTGGTCATGGGGCTGGGATGGCGTGGCGCTGTCGGACTATGCCTTCCTCACCGACTACCGGCTGTCGCAGTACCGCGATCCGATGGCGGCGTTCCTCAGCCTGCCGACCGAGGCGATCTCGCAGCTTTATCTGACCGGCGTCGGCAACCGCAGCTATTTCGACGCGCGCGCGATTTATTATCTCAGCCTCTCCGGCAATCAGTCGCAGGTGCCGGTCGTCGCGCCGGTGATCGACTATTCGAATGTCATCAACCGGCCGATCCTCGGCGGCGAGGTCAGCTACAAGACCAATTTCACCAGCCTGACCCGTGACGCGGCGGCGTTCGACTCGCTGACCAATCCGGCGGGACCGAGCCTGACCGACATCGCATCGTGCATGACGGCGACGTCGGTCCTGCAATCGGCCGATCCGGCCGCCAGACTGCGCGACGCCTGCCTGTTGCGCGGCATGCCGGGCACCTACTCCCGCCTGACGGCGGAGGCCCAGTGGCGGCGCTCGTTCACCGATCCGATCGGCCAGATCTGGACGCCGTTCGCCTCGATCCGGGCCGACGCCATCAATGCGTCGATCGGCAGCCAGGGCATGGCCGACCCGGCCACCGGCAATCCCTATTTCGGCATCGCGCCCGGCAGCATCAACGACGTGCGGTGGATGCCGACCGTCGGCTTCGAATACCGCTATCCCTTCATCAACGTGCAGCCGTGGGGCACCACCATCATCGAGCCGATCGCCCAGGTGATCGCGCGGCCGAACGAGCAATATGCCGGCCGCCTGCCGAATGAAGACGCCCAGAGCATGGTGTTCGACACCTCGAACCTGTTCAGCGTCGACAAGTTCTCCGGCTACGACCGCGTCGAGGGCGGCGGCCGCGCCAATGTCGGCATCCAGGCCACCACCCAGTTCGACCATGGCGGCACCGTCAAGGCGATGTTCGGACAGTCCTATCAACTGTTCGGCCTGAACTCCTACGCGGTCGCCGACGCCACCAACACCGGCCTGAACTCCGGCCTGCAAACCCCGGTGTCGGACTATGTCGCCAGCATCGCCTACGCACCGAACCGAACCTACGCCTTCAGCACGCGCGCCCGTTTCGACCAGGCAACCGGCGCCGTGCAGCGGCTCGAGGTCGAAGGCCGCGCCAGCTTCGACCGCTGGTCGTTCGGCCTGATGTACGGCGACTATGCCGCGCAGCCCGATCTCGGCTACCTGACCCGGCGGTCGGGCATTCTGGGCTCCGGCTCGATCAAGCTCGGATCGAACTGGGTGGCGACCGGCGCCGCCCGCTTCAACCTCGAAAGCAGTTCGGTCGATACCTACGCGGTCGGCTTCGGCTATGTCGACGACTGCTTCATTCTTGGCCTCAATTACATCACCAATTACTCGTACTCGTCCTATACGAGCGGCACGACGCCACAGTTGAGCCATGCTGTCATGCTGCAACTCGGGCTGCGCACCCTGGGCCAGACCTCGGCTGGCGCGGGCGGAAACGGCGTCTACTAGAGCCTGATCCCGAAAACGGGAAACCGGTATTCGGACAGGATCACGCTCAAACAACGATCACGCTCAAACAACAAGGTGAGAGCGCAACAAGGTGAGAGCGGGACCATGATTCAGCCCGACGTCATCCCGCGCCGATGATGCGGCGCGCACGAAGTTCGCCGCCGCGCCATCCGGCGGACCAACGTCCCAGCCCGCAAACCCGTCAATCCAGGATATGATGCTCTTTCCGCTTCGTCTGACAGTTTTGGCTCTCATCGCCGTCGCCGCCCTTTCGGCGACCGGCGCCGTCGCGCCGGCCCGCGCCCAGTCGGTCGCGGCGATGGTCAACGGCGAGCCCATCACCAATTTCGATATCGACCAGCGCATGCGCCTGATGGCGCTGTCGAACCAGAGGAGCAGCCGCAAGGAAGTCCTTGAGGAGCTGATTGACGAGAAGGTCAAGATCAGGGAAGCCAAGCGATACGGCGTCGATCCCTCGGCCGCCAATATCGATGAGTCCTATGCCGCGATGGGCCAGCGGATGGGCCTTTCGGCCGAGCAGCTCACCCAGACGCTGGCAAGCCGGGGCATTCGCGCCGACACGTTGCGAAGCCGGATCAAGGCCGAAATCGTCTGGGGCAGCCTGGTGCGCGGCCGGTTCAAGGACAGCCTGACGGTCAACGACAAGGCGGTGCGCGCGGCGTCCGGCGGTCTCGGCGACGGCAAGGACGACGGCGGCAACTTCGAATATCAGATGCGTCCGGTCATTCTGGTGGTGCCGCGCGGTTCGCCGGCGGCGGCGATCGAGATGCGGCGCAAGGAGGCCGAGACGCTGCGAAGCCGGGTGCAGAGCTGCGACGACGCCAACGCCCTGTTCCGCTCCATGCGCAACGCCACCATCCGCGACACCGTGGTCAAGACCTCCGCCGACCTGCCGCAGCCGCTGCGCGAACTGCTGGACAAGACGCCCGTCGGCCACCTCACCGCCCCCGAGGTGACGCGCCAGGGCATCGAGATGGTCGCGCTGTGCTCGCGCAAGCCGACCAGCGGCGACACGCCGGAGCAGCGCAAGATCCGCGAAAAGCTCTACATGCAGAAATATGAAGCGCGATCGAAATCCTATCTGCGGGATATCCGCAAAGCCGCGATGATCGAGTACCGTTAGGCCGGATTGCGGCAGCGGGCCCCGCGCGCCTCGCGGCCGTTCCAGCCGGGCGGACCCAACCATTCTCTTGCAAGCGGCATGAATCGCGGATCGATGCAGAAACCTCTCGCACTCACCATCGGCGAGCCGGCGGGGATCGGCCCCGACATCGCCATCGCCGCCTGGCGGCGACGCGCCGAGGAGCGGATCCCGCCGTTCTATCTGCTGGGCGACGCTGACCTGATCCGTCGTCGCGCCAAAACGCTGAACGTCGATCTCGCCGTGGCCGAGGTTTCGCCGCAGCAGGCGACCGACGCTTTCGCGCGCGCCCTGCCCGTGGTGGACATCGGCGTCGCCTCGACCGCCGAACCGGGCCGGCCCGACGCCAGCAGCGCGCCGCTTGCCATCGCCGCGATCCGCCGCGGCGTCACCGATGTGACCGCGGGCGTGGCCTGCGCCGTCGTCACCAACCCGATCGCCAAGAGCGTGTTGTATGACGCCGGATTCGCCCATCCGGGCCATACCGAATTTCTCGCCGAACTCGCGGCGCAGGGCGGCCGGACGCCGCTGCCGGTGATGATGCTGTGGTCGCCGACGCTGGCCGTGGTGCCGGTGACGATCCATGTGCCGCTGCGTGACGCCATCACCCGACTGACCAGCGACCTCATCGTCGCCACGTCGCGCATCCTCGTCGCCGACCTGATCGGGCGTTTCGGAATCGCCCGGCCGCGTCTCGCCGTCGCCGGCCTCAATCCGCATGCCGGCGAAGGCGGCGCGCTCGGCTTTGAGGATCAAGCCATCGTCGCGCCCGCCGTCGCCACCCTGCGCGCCGAGGGCATCGACGCGCGCGGCCCGTTGCCGGCCGACACCATGTTCCACGCCGCCGCGCGCAAAACCTACGACTGCGCCGTCTGCATGTATCACGATCAGGCCCTGATCCCGATCAAGACGCTGGCGTTCGACGACGGCGTCAACGTCACGCTCGGCCTGCCCTTCATCCGCACCTCGCCGGATCACGGCACGGCGTTCGATATCGCCGGCAGCGGACGCGCCAACCCGTCCAGTCTGATCGCGGCGCTGCGTCTCGCCGCGCGCATGGCGACGCCGCGAGGATGACCGCGATCGACGATCTGCCGCCGCTGCGCGACGTCATCAAACGTCATCAATTGTCGGCGCGAAAATCGCTCGGCCAGAATTTTCTGCTCGATCTCAACCTCACGGCCAGGATCGCCCGCGCCGCCGGGCCGCTTGAGCAGGCGACCGTCATCGAGATCGGCCCGGGCCCGGGCGGGCTGACCCGCGCCCTGCTGGCGCTGGGCGCCCGGCGCGTCATCGCCATCGAGCGCGACGCGCGCGCGCTGGGACCGCTGGAGGAGATCGCGGCGCACTATCCGGGGCGACTGGAGATCGTCTGCGCCGATGCGATGACATTCGATCCGCGCCCCATGCTGCGCAATGAGTGCGCAAAAATCGTCGCCAACCTGCCCTACAACATCGCCACCGCGCTGTTGATCGGCTGGCTGTCGGCGGAGCCGTGGCCGCCGTGGTACGACGCGATGGTGCTGATGTTCCAGCGCGAGGTGGCCGAGCGCATCGTGGCGCGCGATGGCGAGGACGCCTATGGGCGGCTGGCGGTGCTGGCCAACTGGCGCGCCGAGACCAAGATCCTGTTCGACATCTCACGCTCGGCCTTCGTGCCGCCGCCGAAAGTCACCTCCTCGGTGGTGCGGCTGCTGCCGCGCGCCGCGCCCTTGCCGTGCGAGCGCAAGGCGCTGGAGCAGGTCGCCGCCGCCGCTTTCGGCCAGCGCCGCAAGATGATCCGGCAAAGCCTGAAATCGCTCGGTGTCGCGCCGGAGCGGCTGGCGGCGGCCGCCGGTCTTGATCCGACCCGGCGCGCGGAAACCATTCCGCTCGCGGGCTTTGTTGCCATGGCGCGCGAATTGGCCGATATACGGGCGGGAAATTCCTGATCGCTCCGAGGAGAAAGCGCGATGGCGCAGATGTTTCGTCAATCCCTGGTCAAGTTCGACGCGCCGCTGTGCGAAACCATCGTCGACACGCCGAAGCCGCAAGGCCGCGAGGTGCTGGTGCGGATCGAGCGCTGCGGACTGTGCCACTCCGACCTGCACATTCAGGACGGCTACGCCGATCTCGGCAACGGCAAGCGGCTCGACACCACGCGCGGCATGACGCTGCCGTTCACGCTCGGCCACGAGATCGCCGGCGTGGTCGAGGAGGTCGGCCCCGACGCGCCGCGCGATCTGATCGGCAAGAAATACGCGGTGTTCCCGTGGATCGGCTGCGGCCAATGCCCCGACTGCCTCAACGGCGACGAGAACCTCTGCGTCAAGCATCGCTTCATGGGCGTCTCGATCGACGGCGGCTTCGCCAGCCACGTGCTGGTGCCGGACGCGAAATACCTGCTCGAATACGATCCCCTGCCGATCGATCTCGCCGCGACGCTGATGTGCTCGGGCGTCACCGCCTACGGCGCCTTGAAGCGTCTGGTCGACCGGCCGCGCCAGCGCAACCTGTTGCTGATCGGCCTCGGCGGCGTCGGCATGATGGGCCTGGCCTTCGCCAAGACGATGTTCAAGCAGAATATCACGGTCGCGGATCTGAGCCCGGCGGCGCGCGAGACCGCGCTGAAGAACGGCGCGACGGCGGCTTACGACCCGTCCGAGCCGGACGTGGTCAAGCGCATGATCAAGGAGAGCGGCGGCGGGTTCGACGGCGTGGTCGATTTCGCCGGCAACGAGAAATCGATGGGCCTCGCCGTCGCCACGGTGGCGCGCGGCGGCAAGATCGTGGTGTCGGGGCTGATGGGCGGCAATTTCAGCCTGCCGATGGTGCAATGGATCTACAAGCGCATGACCATCGAGGGCTTCATGGTCGGCACGCTCGCGGAGGGCAAGGAATTGCTGGCACTGGCGCGCGCCGGCAAGATCCAGCCGCCGCCGATCAAGGAAGCGCCGATGCGCGACGTGCAGAAATGGATCGACGAGTTGCGCGCCGGCAAGGTGGTCGGCCGCATCATGCTCTGCAACTGAGCGCGGGCCGACCCGCGGAGCCCCCCTCTCCGGGGGGCCTCCCGACCCTTCCCAAACGACCTGATCTGCTGCTATCGTCCGGGATATTGTCGCGGGATTGAGCGATCATGCCCACGTCGTTTCTTTTCATTGCGCGATATTGCCTCGCGGCCATTGCGACTTTCATCCTGCTCGCCACGCCGGCGCTGGCGGAGAAGCGCGTCGCGCTGATCGTCGGCAATTCGGCCTATGCCAATGTGACGCGGCTCGACAATCCGAGAAACGACGCGAAGCTGATGGCCGACACGCTGCGCGCGCTCGGCTTTCAACTGGTCGGCAACGCCGCCCAGCTCGATCTGGAAAAGCCGGCGCTGGACCGCGCCGTGCAAGCCTTCGGGCAGCAAATCCAGGGCGCCGATGTCGCGCTGTTCTATTACGCCGGCCACGGCGTGCAGGTAGCGGGCTCGAACTATCTGGTGCCGGTCAACGCCAATCCGACTCGCGAGGCCGATGTCGATTTCCAGATGGTCGACGTCAATCTGGTGCTGCGCCAGATGCAGGGTTCGGGCACGCGGCTGAACCTGGTCATTCTCGACGCCTGCCGCAACAACCCGTTCGGCGGTCGCGGCCTGCGCGCCGCCGAGGGCGGGCTGGCGCAAATGCGGGCGCCGGAAGGCACCCTGATTTCCTATGCGACGCAACCCGGCAGCGTGGCGCAGGACGGCACCGACGGCCACAGCCCTTATACGAGGGCCCTGGCGAGCACGGTGCGGCGCGCCGGTCTCGACATCTTCCAGACCTTCAATCAGGTCGGCCTTGCCGTGAAACGGTCCACCGGCGGTTCGCAACAGCCGTGGGTGTCGTCGTCGCCGATCGACGGCACCTTCTACTTCGTGCCGCCGGCCGCCACTGCTGCGCCAGCTCCCGCGCCGACGCAGCCGTTGCAGCAGGAGGCGCGGCTGACGCCCCCGCCCCGCCTCAATGACGATGCCCGCGCCATCACCGACCCGGCGCAGCTTCGGGAAATCAACGAGCGCCTTTACGAGCTGAATTTCGATCCGGAAAGCAACGGCAGGTCGACCGTCAAGGCGGCGATTCGCGACTTCCAGTCGGTCAACAACCTGCCGCAGACCGGCGAAGCGACCGAGGGACTTTTGCGGCGCTTGCGCGAAACCGGATATGCCGGTCCGTGGGGTTCGATCGTCTATGGCGAGGACAGCGGCAAATGGGGCCTGTCCTGGGGCCACGTCACGCGCAAGGAGGCGGTCGCCGACGCCCGCAGCAAATGCGGCAAATCCAAATGCCCGATCGAACTGAGCTTTTACGGCAAGACCTGCGGCGCCTTCGCGGCCTCGGACCAGCACTGGTCGCTGATGGCGCGCGACACCATCGACAGGGCCAAGCTGGATTCGCTCACCGCCTGCGGCAAGTCCGGGAAGGCCTGCAACATTGTCGGCGCCGTCTGCGCGGATGGCTCCGGCCTGCCCGATCAACGATGACAGGTACAAACTCCCGAATGAACCGAATGAATATCTCTCTCCATCTGCGACTGGCGGCGGCTGTGGGCGCGACGGTCCTGTGCCTCGCCCCGATGACGGCATCGGCGTCCGCGATCGAACCCACCCTGGCGACAGCCTCGCCGGCGACGCAGCCCCTCCGCCTCGCCCAGTCCGGCAGCATGGGCGGCACCATCGGCAATCGGGAGAAATCACTGTCCGGCTCGCGCAGTAGCGACGACGAGCGTTCGGCGCAACCGAGCAAACCCAAAAAGAGCGCGCGCGAGACACCTGCCCGCCGTGGCGGCGGTGGTGGCGGGAATTTCGACGGCGTCTGGACCGTGGTGTCGAGGGGCTGTAGCGGCGCGGGCACCGGTTCGGTCACGGTTGTCGGCGGCCGCATCGTCGGTCAGGGGGCCAGCGGATCGATCAGCCCCAACGGGACAATCCGCTCGGTGGTCAGCCTGGGCAACGGTGGCGTCTCGATCGGTTCGGGTCGCGCCAGCGGTCGCACCGCATCGGGCACCTATCGTCAGTCCGACGGCTGCACCGGCCGTTTCTCCGCCGTTCGAAACTAGAATGCCAAACCAGCGAAGCCATTCAAACCGCACAGCCTGAACGCAACCATTGTTCGAAAGCCATCGCCAATGCGTCAGCCTCCCCTCTCCGCCTTCATGGCGCTGTTGTCAGGAACATCCTTGCTGCTCGCCGTGAGCGCCGGGGCTCACGCCGCAAAGGTCGATATCGCCTCTCCCGCGTCACCCGGCGCGCCGGCGTCGATGCAAATGCTCGCCCAATCCGGCAGCATGGGCGGCACCATCGGCAACCGCGAAAAATCGCTGTCCGGATCGCGCGACACCACGCCGGCGGAACGGCCCGCCCGGCAGAGCAAGCCGAAGCCGAGCCATCGGCCCGCCGCCGCACATAATAGCGGCAGAAGCGGAGGCGGCGGTGGCGGTGGCGGTGGTTCCTTTGATGGCACGTGGTCGCTTTCAAGCGCCGGGATCAATTGCTCCGACACGTTCCGCGAAACCGTGACCGTGAGCGGGCGAAACATGACCGGCGCTTACGGCAGCGCCACGATCAGCGCGAACGGATCGCTGACCGGCAGCGGCAACTACAACGGCATCGGCGTCACCAGCCAGGGGCGGCTGTCCGGGCGCAGCGGCTCGGGGACGTTCCAGCGCAGCGACGGCTGTCACGGCCGCTGGGTCGGCACCAAGCAGTGACGGCGACGTCGGGTTCTTCGAACGCGGCCCTCACCGTTCGAGCTGCCGCTGCAACTCGCGGACGAAGGCCGTCAGGCCGGTCCGGCGTTCGCGCTTGAGCCGCTCCGCCCTGAGGATCGACTGCACCTCGGCGAAAGCCTGCTCGATCTCATGGTTGACGACGATGTAGTCGTATTCCGCCCAATGGCTCATTTCGTGGGCGGCGCGGCTCATGCGTCCGCGAATGACGGCGTCGGAATCCTGCGCGCGGGTATGCAGCCGCCTCTCCAGATCCTGCGCCGAGGGCGGCAGGATGAACACGCTGACGACGTCCTTGCCGGCTTTCTCGCGAAGCTGCTGGGTGCCCTGCCAGTCGATGTCGAACAGCACATCCTGTCCGGCCGACAAGGCCGCCTCGACCGGCGCACGCGGCGTGCCGTAGCCGTTATCGAAAACAGTGGCCCATTCCAGCAATTCGCCCTCGCGCGCCATCCGCTGAAAGCTGGACTGGTCGACGAAACAATAGTCATGTCCCTCGCGTTCGCCCGGCCGCATCGGCCGCGTGGTGACCGAGATTGACATGCGCAAGCCGGCGATGCGCTCGATCAACAGGCGGGACAAGGTGGTTTTGCCGGCCCCCGACGGCGACGACAGCACGAACATCAAGCCGCGCCGTTCCATGCCATGATCGTCCGCCCCCGCCATTCGTCACTCCAGGTTCTGCACTTGCTCGCGGAATTGCTCGACGACGTTTTTCAACTCCAGTCCGATGTTGGTCAATTCCAGATCGTTGGATTTCGAACAGCAGGTGTTGACCTCGCGATTGAATTCCTGCGCCAGGAAATCGAGCCGGCGCCCGACGGCGCCGCCTTTGCGCAAGAGCTCGCGCGCTTGCGCCAGATGCGAGGCGATGCGGTCGAGTTCCTCGCGGATGTCGGCCTTGGCCGCCATCAGCAGCGCCTCCTGATTGAGCCGATCGGAATCGAAGCGATCGGACGCGCCGACCAGCACGGCGATCTGCTCGGCGAGCCGGGCGCGAACAGCCTCCGGCCGACGTCCGGGGACCTGCTCGGCCTGCGCCGCCAGCCGTTCGATCTGGTCGAGCCGCTCGTTGAGGATGGCGCCCAGCGTCGCGCCCTCGCGCTTGCGCATGTCGATCAGGCTCGTCAGCGCCGCCTCGAACGATGACGCCACCGCGGCCCGCGCCGCCTGCTCCTCGGCCTCGTCCGCTTCCGGCTCGGCCACCTCGATCACGCCCTTGATCGACAGCAATCCATCGATGCTCGGCGCCACCGCGTCGACGCGCGCCGCGAGTTGTCCGGCGATCTTCACCACCGTCGCCAGCACCTCCTCATTGACGCGGATGCTGGAGGCGGCGCCTGAGCGCTTGATGTTGAGATTGGCGTAGACCGTGCCGCGCGACAGCCATTCCGTGGCGCGTTTGCGCGCAGCGAGTTCGACGTCATCCCACCCCGGCGGCAATCGCATCCGGAAATCGAACCCCTTGGCATTGACCGATTTCAGTTCCCACTCGAACGCATAGGGTCCGCTCGCGCCGTGGCTGCGCGCAAATCCGGTCATGCTCGACAGCGCCATGGCGTGCTTGCTCCGATCTGGAAATGATAAATCCGAGGCTCACCGCCGCTCGTTGCGCGGCGGCTTGTGGGAGGATTTTTGCGCCGATCCCTTGGCCTTCGCCGCCGGATTGGGCGTGGCGGGCGATGGCTCCGGCGCCGTCGCGCCATTGCCATTGGCGTCGGGCGCCGACGTTCCGGTCGGCGGCTCCTCCGGCGGCTCGGCGGCGTCGTTCTGGTTCTGCTTTTCCAGCGCCCGCAGCCGCGCGACGTTCTTCTGATGCTGTTCGTAGGTCTCGGTGAAACTGTGGCCGCCGGTGCCGTCGGCCACGAAGAACAGATCGCGCGTTCGTGCCGGATTGGCGGTCGCCTCCAGCGAGGCGCGGCCGGGATTGGCGATCGGCCCCGGCGGAAGCCCGTCGATGACATAGGTGTTGTAGGGCGACGGCTGCTGGATTTCGCTGGCCTTGATCGGCCGGCCGAGCGTCCCCTTGCCGCCGACCAGTCCGTAAATGATGGTCGGATCGGACTGCAGCTTCATCTTCTTTTGCAGCCGATTGATGAACACGGCGGCGACGCGGCTGCGCTCGTCCGGCTTGCTGGTTTCCTTCTCGACGATCGAGGCCAGCGTCACCAGTTGCTCCGGCGACTTCAACGGCACGTCCCGGTTGCGATGCTCCCAGATGTCGGCGAGAACGCGCTGCTGCGCCTGCTGCATGCGCGCGATCACCTGCTCGCGCGGCGCGCCGCGCGGAAATTTGTAGGTCTCCGGCAACAGCGATCCCTCGCTGGGAATGGCGCGGATCGAACCGGAGAAAATGTCGTTCTCGGTGATCCGCGCCACGATCTGCTCGGAGGTCAGTCCTTCCGGAATGGTGATGGCATGCTGCACCACCTTGCCGTCGACGATGGTGCCGATCACTTCGCGCAGGCTGGCGTTCCTGGCGAACAGATACTCACCGGGCTTGAGATCGGAGCGCGCCTTGAGGGCGAGGACGCTGCCGATGAACGCCCAGCGGTTGTTGTCGATCACGCCTTCGCGCTGCAAAATATCCGCGATGTCCGACATCCCCGACCGCTGCGGAATGTTGACCACCTTGTCCTGTTCGAGCGGTCCGGGCGCTTCGATCTTCTGCTTGCCGTAAACATACAAACCACCGCCGGCGATCATGACCAGCAGCAGGATCGTAATGATCGCGTTGCCGACCACCACGAACGGATTGCGGACCCCGTCGGAGCGCTTGGGCGGCGGCGGAACCTGCTCCGGCTCCAGCGCGACACGCGGGCTGCGCGGCGAAATCGGTGATCGCTCACTCATGCAAGAAGATGTCCCGTCAGCTCGATCATGATTTCAAGGCCGCTCCAGCATTAAAGCATATTGCCGAAAAGTGCGACGCGGATTTCCGATCGCGACATTCCGCACCTGGAAAACACGCCATCATCCCGGATTGATTCGACCCGCACACGCGTTGCCGTCATCGCGTCGCGATCGATCGCCGGACCCATCGCGCATCGCGTTGCAACGACGCGCGACGAACGGCACGACAGGATTCGGGGCTGAATACGGCGAAACGGAGGAACGCGGCTGCGGCCGCGATCAATTCGCCACGCGGCGCAGGACGATCGAGGCATTGGTGCCGCCGAAGCCGAACGAATTCGACAACGCGACATTGATCTCTCGCGCGCGCGCCACCTTGGGGACGAGATCGATCGGCGTCTCGACCGACGGCGCATCGAGATTGATGGTCGGCGGCGCGATATTGTCGCGGATCGCGAGAATCGAAAAGATCGCCTCGACCGCGCCGGCCGCTCCGAGCAGATGCCCGATCGAGGATTTTGTCGACGACATCGAAACCTTCGATGCCGCGTTGCCGAGCAGCCGCTGCACCGCTCCCAGTTCGATCTCGTCGCCGAGCGGCGTCGAGGTTCCGTGCGCGTTGATATAATCGATATCAGCGGGTTGGATGCCCGCGCGCTTCAGCGCCGCGCTCATGCAGCGGAAACCGCCATCGCCGTCCGGCGCGGGCGCGGTGATGTGATAGGCGTCGCCCGACAGACCGTAGCCGATGACCTCGGCATAAATCCGCGCGCCGCGCGCGCGGGCGTGCTCGTATTCCTCCAGCACGACGACCCCGGCGCCCTCGCCCATGACGAAACCGTCACGGTCCTTGTCGTAGGGCCGGGAGGCCTTCTCCGGCGTCTCGTTGAATCCAGTCGAGAGCGCGCGCACCGCGCAGAAGCCGGCCATCCCGAGCCGGCAGATCGGCGATTCGGCGCCGCCGGCGACCATCACGTCGGCGTCGCCGAGCGCGATCAGGCGGCCGGCGTCGCCGATGGCGTGCGCGCCGGTCGAGCACGCCGTCACCACCGAATGGTTGGGCCCTTTCAGGCCGTGCTCGATCGAGACGTAACCCGACGCCAGATTGATCAGGCGTCCGGGGATGAAGAACGGCGACAGCTTGCGCGGTCCCCGCTCCTTGACCAGGATCGCGGCGTCCGCGATGCCGGACAGGCCGCCGATTCCGGAGCCGATCAGGGTCCCGGTCGCGCAGCGATCTTCCTCGGTCGAGGGATGCCAGTTGGCGTCGTCCAGCGCCTGCCGCGCCGCCGCCATGGCGTAGACGATGAAATCGTCGACCTTGCGCTGGTCCTTCGGCTCCATCCACTGATCGGCGTTGAAACTGCCGTCGCTGCCGTCGCCGCGCGGAATCACGCAGGCGATGCGGCTGGGGAGATCGGACACCTCGACCGTGTCGAGTTTCCTCGCGCCGCTTTCGCCATTGAGAATGCGCTTCCAGGTCGTCTCGACGCCACAGCCAAGCGGCGAAACCATGCCAAGGCCGGTGACGACAACACGCCTCATATCCCGCACTCCCGCCGATGGATCTTGATGCTCAAGGATGTTTGCGATCAACAGCAAGAAGCCGGTGGACCGTGCGATCACGACCCGTCCGGCTTCATTGATACCCCGAAGGTTAGTTAGCTTTTCGCGTTCTTTTCGAGGAACTTGGTGGCGTCGCCGACGGTAAGGATGGTTTCCGCCGCGTCATCGGGAATTTCGCAGCCGAATTCTTCCTCGAACGCCATCACCAGTTCGACAGTGTCCAGGCTGTCGGCGCCGAGATCGTCGATGAAGCTCGCATTGTCGACCACCTTCTCGGGCTCAACACCAAGGTGCTCCACCACGATCTTCTTAACCCGCTCGCCAATCTCGCTCATCGTTCAACCTCGTGCTTGTTCAATTGGACCCGACCGCATTGCGATACGAGCCGTCGTGGTGCTTGACCTGTTAAATCCCTGAATCCCGTCGTGGCTGCGTTGTGTTGCAGTCGCCCCGTCGCAACCCACGAAAGACCCGGCGAACGACGCCAGCTCCGGCAACGCCAATATACATGGTTTCGGAATCCTGCAATGGCTTCTTTGCCTGCCCATCGGGGTCCGGTTACCATACTTCACAAGCCTTGACTATACGGCCCGGACCACGGTCCACGGTTGTCGCCACACGCCGGGAAACGGCTCAAATCATCGCCATCCCGCCGTTGACGTGAATGGTCTGGCCGGTGACGTAGGCGGCCTCGTTCGAACTGAGATAGACCGCCGCGGCGGCGATATCCTCCGGCGTGCCGAGCCGCCCGGCGGGAACCTTGCTCAGAATCGCCTCGCGCTGCTTGTCGTTGAGCACATCGGTCATCGGGGTGGAGATGAATCCCGGCGCGATGCAGTTCGCGGTGACGTTGCGTCGGGCATATTCGGCCCCCAGCGTCTTGATCATGCCGATCAGACCGGCCTTCGAGGCGGTATAATTGCCCTGCCCCGGATTGCCGGTGACGCCGACCACCGAGGTGATCGCGATGATGCGGCCGAACCGCTTGCGCATCATCAGCTTGGTCGCGGCGCGCGTCAGGCGGAAGGTCGCGGTCAGGTTGACCCTGATGACGTCGTCCCAATCCTCGTCGCGCAACTGCACGAACAGATTGTCGCGGGTGATGCCGGCGTTGCACACCAGAATGTCGAGCTGTCCCATCGCCTTCTCGGCGGCCGGCACCAGCGCCTCGACATCGGCGGCATCGGACAGATTGCAGGGCAGGACGTGGCTTCGGCCGCCGAGTTCGCCGGCCAGTCTGTCAAGCTGCTCGCGCCGCGTTCCGGATACCGCCACTGTCGCGCCCTGGGCGTGCAGCGCCTTGGCGATCGCGCCGCCGATACCACCGCTCGCGCCGGTGACGAGCGCGGTCCTACCTGTCAGATCGAACATCCGAACTCTCCTTGCGCCGCTTGAGCGGCCGGTTTCATGCGCCGCGCGCGGCAGCCAGAGTATCCTTCGCCGCGACAATATCGTTGGGGCCGCCGACCGCGACGCCGACGGCGCCGTCGGCGATCCGCTTCACCAGCCCGCTCAGCACCTTGCCGGCGCCGATCTCAAGAAAATGCGTCACGCCCTGCGCCGCCATGAAAGCCACCGATTCGCGCCAGCGCACGGTGCCGGTGACCTGCTCGACCAGCCGCTTGCGAATCTCCTCCGGATCGGTGATCGGCGCCGCCAGCACGTTCGACACCAGCGGCACCGCCGGACGGTTGACGCTCACTCCGGCGAGCGCCTCGGCCATCGCATCCGCCGCCGGCTGCATCAGGCGGCAATGGAACGGCGCGGACACCGGCAGCAGCATCGCGCGCTTGGCGCCCTTGCCCTTGGCGATCTCGATGGCGCGCTCAACCGCCGCCTTGTCACCGGACACCACCACCTGGCCGCCGCCATTGTCGTTGGCGGCCTGGCAGACCTCGCTTTGGGCGGCTTCCGCCGCCACCGCCGCCGCCGCCTCATAGTCGAGCCCCAGCAACGCCGCCATGGCGCCGACCCCGACCGGAACCGCTTTCTGCATCGCAAGGCCGCGGGTGCGCAGCAGGCGCGCGGTATCGCTGACGGACAAACTGCCGGCCGCCGCCAAGGCGGAATATTCCCCCAGCGAGTGCCCGGCCACAAAGGCCGCGTCGCGCGCGACGGAAATTCCGGCTTCGGCCTCCAGCACCCGCAGCGTCGCCAGCGACACCGCCATCAGCGCCGGCTGGGCGTTTTCGGTCAGTTGCAGCGTCTCGCCGGGACCTTCCCAGATGATCGCCGAAAGTTTCTCGCCCAGCGCCGCGTCGACTTCCTCGAACACGGCGCGGGCCGCGGGAAAGGCGTCCGCCAGCGCCTTGCCCATGCCGACCGTCTGGGAACCCTGCCCCGGAAAGGTGAATGCTGCGGTCATCTGCGCCCCTCGAAATCCTGAAACGGAGCCGAAAGACACCGCCACCGGGCTTTATGTCAAGCAGGTGACCTCCGGCGACCAGCCGTTCGGGTGCGTTTTCCGTCGCCTTTTCCTTGCAAAGCCCGCCGGAATCCGTATAACCCGCGCCATCCGTGGATCCCGGCCGGGAGCTGAACGGACGATTCCGCCATGTTCGCCCTCAAGCGATCCTGACGGGATAGGGCCAATCGGCCCGCCGTCCCGTGCTTCCGCCTTCGTCAGCATTCGAGTCCTTTCCGAAGGGTTCGAGGGGCTTGTCGCCGGGACCCGCGCCAACCTTGGAAAGGACATCCATGCCTCTCTACGAGCATGTTTTTCTCGCGCGTCAGGACGCCAGCGCCCAGCAGGTCGAGGAACTGACCACCCAGATCACCGGGGTGATCGAAAGCCTCGGCGGCAAGGTCACCAAGACCGAGAACTGGGGCGTGCGCTCCCTCACCTACCGCATGAACAAGAATCGCAAGGCGCACTTCGTGCTGCTCAACATCGACGGCCCGGCGGCCGTGGTCGCCGAGATCGAGCGTCAGGAGCGCATCAACGAAGACGTCATCCGCTACCTGACCGTTCGCGTCGAGGAACTTGAGGAAGGTCCGTCGGCGATGCTGCGCAAGGCCGATCGCGACCGTGATCGCGACGACCGTGGCGGCGGCTTCCGCGGCGACCGCGAAGGCGGTGGCTTCCGTGGCGATCGCGGTCCGCGCCGCTCGCGCGACGACGCCGACGCCTCCGCCACCGCTTCTCAGGAGTAACAAATCATGGCTGACGCAGGCGCCCGCCGTCCGTTCTTCCGCCGTCGCAAGACCTGCCCGTTCACGGGCCCCAACGCGCCGAAGATCGACTACAAGGATTCCAAGCTGTTGATGCGCTATGTCTCCGAGCGCGGCAAGATCGTGCCGAGCCGCATCACCGCGGTTTCCGCCAAGAAGCAGCGTGAACTGGCCCGCGCCATCAAGCGCGCCCGGTTCCTCGGTCTGCTTCCCTACGTGATCCGCTAACATCGCTCCGGGCCGTGGCGTCCGCGCCGCGGCCCCTTTCGGAAAACGCTCATAAGGCTTCCGGGACACCGGTCGCCGACAGTTGGGGCCGCCAAAGCCCCTAACCGCTCGAAAGGAGCGGGACAGCTCATGATGATCGACCTTGCCATCGCCATTGCGGCCGGCTGCGCGTCGGCGTTGATGTTCGCCTCGATCAGTTCGGGCGCGCTGATTTCGCTGCTGCTGTTCTATCTGGCGCCGCTGCCGCTGCTGCTGGCGGCGATCGGCTGGGGGCCGGCCGGCGCCGCGATCGGCGGCGTGCTGGCGGGCGGCGCCCTCGGCCTGATTTTCAGCCTGCCCTATCTCGCGGCGTTTCTGCTCACCGTGGCCTTGCCGGCCTGGTGGCTCGGCCGTCTGGCCATGCTGGGTCGCCCGATGATCGCCCCGGCGGTCGCCGGATCCGCGACGCCGCCCGACGCCGTCGAATGGTATCCGGTCGGACGGCTGTTGTTGTGGGTCGCCGGCTTCGCCACGCTCACGACGGTATCGGCGCTGCTCACGCTCGGCACCGACGGCGAAACCATCACCGCCGGACTCCGCCGTGGCCTTGAGCGCATCATCCAGATGCCGTCCTCACCGACCGAAGCGGCGCAGATTATCGACGCCCTCGCCGCCATCGCGCCGGCGGCGGCGGCCATCATCGCCATGACCACGCTGACGCTGAACCTCTGGCTCGCCGCCACGGTCGCGTCGGCCTCGGGGCGGCTGCGACGCCCCTGGCCGGTGCTGCGCGATGTCGCCATGCCGCCGATGACCCTGGTCGCGTTGTTCGTCGCGCTGGCGCTGTGCTTCACGAGCGGATTGCCGGCGCTGATCGCGCAAATCGTCACCGCCGCCCTGATGCTGGGCTATGCGCTGACCGGCTTCGCCGTGCTGCACACCGTCACGCTCGGCGCCAGAAGCCGCAGCATCATGCTCGGCCTCGCCTATACGGTGGTGCTGCTGTTCGGCTGGCCGGTCATCGCCCTGGTCGCGCTGGGCATGGCCGACGCCCTGTTCGGCATCCGCCAGCGCTATGCGCCGCGCCGGCCGCCACCCCTTCCTCCAACCTGATCCCACACAACTTCAAAACAGGAGATATCTCATGGACGTCATTCTACTCGAACGCGTCGCCAAGCTCGGCCAGATGGGCGAGGTGGTCCGCGTCAAGAACGGCTTCGCCCGCAACTTCCTGCTGCCGCGCGGCAAGGCGCTGCGCGCCACCGCCGACAACCGCGCCAAGTTCGACGGCATGAAGGCGGAACTGGAAGCGCGCAACCTGAAGGCCAAGGGCGAAGCCACCCAGGTCGCGGAGAAGATCGACGGCCGCAACGTCATCATCCTGCGTCAGGCGTCGGAGACCGGCCAGTTGTTCGGCTCGGTTTCGGTGCGTGACATCATGGCGTCGTTCGAAAGCGACGGCATCACGCTGAGCCGCAGCCAGGTGCTGCTCGACCACCCGATCAAGACCATCGGCCAGCATGGCGTGTCCATCGCCGTGCATCCGGAGGTCGAGGTGTCGGTGAGCGTCACCGTGGCCCGCAGCGCCGACGAAGCCGAGCGCATCAATCGCGGCGAGGACGTCAGCAGCCGCCAGGAAGATCTCGATGC
>JBDHSX010000042.1:0-24398 GCA_039808365.1 Xanthobacteraceae bacterium
GCATCCCGCCCCGCGACAAGTGACGATCGCGAGCCGCCCCTCAACAATGGGACGAGATGACTAGGAATATAAGCCTAGGATTCGCGCTTGTCAAGCCGGCGCGGCGCACGCAGCGGCGCGATCCGGAGCCCCCACCCCACCCTCCTCCGCAAGCGGGGGAAGGATGAAAGTGAGAGGGATTGCTTCGTCGGCTTTGCCTCCTCGCCTTGACGACTGAGAGGCATCGGACTGCGTCGGAGCCCATGCTCCTCGCAATGACGGGGTCAATGCGTTCGTGTCTCTGAACGCTTTTTCAATCACCCCTTGAGGAAAAAAATCACGGTGAGCGCCGCGCCAACCAGCACGACGGTGGCGCGGATCACCTTGACCGGCACGTTGCGGGCGACGCTGACGCCCCAATAGCCGCCGATCACCGACGCGACGATCGTCACCAGCGCCTGCGGCCAGTGAACGAGGCCGCCGGCGATCAGGATCGCCGCCGATACGATCTGGATCAGGAAGGCAACGACGTTCTTGACGGCGTTGTCCTGATGATAATCGCCGCTGCCGATGACGGCGAGCGCGGCCAGCATCATGATGCCCATGCCGGCGCCGAAGAAGCCGCCATAGATCGTCGCCAGCGCCATCACCGCGAAGGCGACGAGACGGGTCGTCACCCCGCCGCCGCCCTGTTGCGCCATCGGCTTGGTCAAGCGGCGAATCTGGTCGCTGAACGCGAACATCAAGGTCGCCGACAACAACAGCCACGGCACCAGCGGGCGAAAACCTTGATCGCCCAGCCAGATCAGCAGCAGCGCGCCGATCGCGCCGCCCGCAAGGCCCGTCAGCGCGAACGGCACCATGCTTCGGAAATGGGTGCGGATTTCGGAACGGTAGGCCACCACGCTGGCGAGGTTCGCCGGCGTCAGCGCCACCGCGCTGGTGGCGTTGGCGTCGAGCGTCGGCAGACCGCAGGCGACCAGCGCGGCGAAGGTCGCGAAGGTGCCGCCGCCGGCGATGGCGTTAACGGTGCCGGCGGCGAACCCGGCCACCGCGAGCAGAACGATTTGAAAGAATGTCACACCAGCCCCTTTGTCCGATCGCGGCAACGGGACCGATCGACCATTCCGAAGTCGCCCCGAGACATCAAACCCGAAAAATGCGCATAAACCCGTTCGCGGGGAAATGCCATAAGCCGAACGTCGCCTTGCCGAAATGCTACGCCCGCGCGCGTTAGAGCGGCGAACGCTCAATTGGAATCACCTGCGCCGCTCTAACTTTTTGTTTGAGCATCGGATTGATCCGAAAACCGCTTCGCACTTTTCGGTCCGATGCTCTAGTCGCGCGGCGGTTTCAGTTCGAGCGGCACCGAGGCGGCATATTTGGCGTTCTGCAACACCAGCGAGGTGCGCACGTTGCGGACATGCGGCGCGGCGGTCAGTTGCGTGACGAAGGACTGGAACGTCGCCATGTCGGGGGCCACGCATTTGAGGATGAAATCCACCTCGCCCGACAGCATCCAGCATTCGCGCACCAGGGGGGCGCGGCGCACGAAATCCTCGAAGGCGCGCAGATCCGCGTCGGCCTGGCTCGACAGATGCACCGAGGCGAACACGGTGACGTCGTAGCCGAGCTTGCGCGGGTCCAGCAGCGCGCGATAGCCCTGGATGTAGCCTTCCTCCTCCAGCGCGCGGACCCGGCGCAGGCATGGCGGCGGCGAAATCCCCACGCGCTTGGCAAGCTCGACATTGGTGATCCGGCCGTCGGCCTGAAGTTCGCTCAGGATTTTCAGATCGATCTCGTCAAGGCGCTTGGACACGCGGCTCACATCCCCGATTGCCGACCCGATGCGGCGTCGGATGGCGCGGCAACACCTTTACCGCACCGACGGCGGCTCACGCAATTTTATTTCGTTGAATAGGGAACCGGCCAGCGGCGGAGGGTGGGGAAAATCGCCGGGGATGTATTGCAATTCTTGCATAGCTGCCCAGATAGCCTAAACTGCTCGTAACATTCTGGCTCCTCAAAGCCATCCGCCGCCGTCGGCCATTTCGCTCTGGCGGCTTTTTCTTGGGAAAAAGGGCAAATCTCCCATGTCGACGCCGATCCACGCCAGGGTTGTGATCATCGGTTCGGGACCGGCCGGTTACACCGCCGGCATCTATGCCGCCCGCGCGATGCTGGAGCCGGTGCTGATCCAGGGCATCCAGCCCGGCGGCCAGCTCACCATCACCACCGACGTCGAGAACTATCCCGGCTTCGCCGACGTGATCCAAGGGCCGTGGCTGATGGAGCAGATGGAGCGGCAGGCCGCCCATGTCGGCACCAAGATCGTCACCGATCTGGTGACCAGGCTCGACCTCGGGCAGCGGCCGTTCCGGCTCGCCTGCGACTCTGGCGACGTCTATCTCGCGGACACCGTGATCCTCGCCACCGGCGCGCAAGCGCGTTGGCTCGGACTGCCGTCCGAGGACGCCTTCAAGGGTTTTGGCGTGTCCGCCTGCGCCACCTGCGACGGCTTCTTCTATCGCGGCAAGACCGTGGTGGTGGTCGGCGGCGGCAATACCGCGGTCGAGGAAGCGCTGTTCCTGACCAACTTCGCCACCAAGGTCATCGTCGTGCATCGCCGCGACCATTTCCGCGCCGAGCGCATCCTGCAGGACCGCCTGTTCAAAAATCCCAAGATCGAGGTGGTGTGGGACAGCGCGATCGACGAGATCCTCGGCGACAAGGAGCCCGTCAAGGTCACCGGCGTCCGCCTGAAGAACGTCAAGACCGGCGCGGCCACCGACCTGCCCGCCGACGGCGTCTTCATCGCCATCGGCCATGCGCCGGCGACCGAACTGGTCGCGGGCCAGCTCAAGCTCAAACCCTCCGGCTATGTCGAGGTCGCGCCGCATTCCACCGCGACCTCGGTGCCCGGCGTGTTCGCCGCCGGCGACGTCGCCGACGAGACCTATCGGCAGGCGGTCACGGCCGCCGGCATGGGCTGCATGGCCGCCCTCGAAGCCGAACGCTTTCTTGCCCACAGCGCCACCGAACGGGCCGCAGCGGAGTAGACATGCCTCGATCTCGCGACAGTTTCTCGGACATGGACTGGGATAAGCTGAAGGTGTTTCACGCCGCGGCCGAAGCCGGCAGCTTCACCCACGCCGGCGAACAACTGGGGCTGTCGCAATCGGCGGTCTCCCGTCAGGTCAGCGCGCTGGAACAGGAACTGTCGGTCTCGCTGTTCCACCGCCATGCCCGCGGCCTGATTCTGACCGAACAGGGCGACTTGCTGTTTCGCACCGCGCATGACGTGTTCATGCAGTTGCAGGCGGCGCGGGCCAAATTGACCGACAGCCGCGAACGGCCCAGCGGCGATCTCAAGATCACCACGACGCCCGGCGTCGGCATTCACTGGCTGATCCCGCGCCTTGGCGAGTTCACCACGCTCTATCCCGAGATCCGCATTTCGCTGATCGTCACCGACGAGGAACTCGACCTGTCGATGCGCGAGGCCGATGTCGCGATCCGCACCCGCAAGCCGACCCAGCCCGACCTGATCCAGCGCAAGCTGTTCGCGATGGGCTTCCACGCCTATTGCTCGCCGGAATACATCAAGCATTTCGGCACGCCGCGCACGCTGGAGGATCTCGACGGCCATCGCATCGTCCTGTTGAGCGACACGCAGCTCCCTCAACACCTGCAAAACCGCAACTGGCTGGTCGAGGCCGGCCGCAACGGCTCCGGCCCGCGCGAGGCGTTCTTCAAGGTCAACAACATCCTCGGCCTGGTGCGCGCCTGCCAGCAGGGACTCGGCATCGCCGCGCTGCCCGATTATCTGGTCGAGGACAACAATCGGCTGGTTCAACTGTTCAGCGAATCGGATTCGATTCAACTCGATACGTATTTTGTCTATCCCGAGGAGTTGAAATCGGTGGCGCGCGTGCAGGCGTTCCGCGATTTCGTCGTTAGTAAGGCGCAACGCTGGCCATCCTGAAGATCTCACCGCACACCTTCGATCGCCGCATGACTGACATGCGACTTGTCTGGTTGCCGCGACGCCGTTAGGGGGCCCATAATTCAATCACACTGAGCGGTCGCATCGTGCATCTGTCCCCCTCCTCTAGCGGTGCGGGCGCTCAGTTATCCCTCTTGGAAGGTGATTGTGTCGGCCCACGTGGCCAATGCCTCAAGCCGGGCTCCTTGGAGCCCGGCTTTTTTCCGTCGCATCATCCGCTTTTGCGCGCGTTGTGTGCTTCCGCCTGGATGCGCTGGAGACAGACCGGCGACGACGCGCCACCGACAGCAAAACCTGCAACAAAAAACGCACGACGCGCGTGCGTTTGAATCGCGACGACGCGGCGGAAGGTTACGCCGCCTGCCGGTGCATGGCGCCGGTGGCGGAGGCGCTGCCGCGAATGGCCTTGACCGAGCGATCGATCGCCGACCACAGCCGGCTGATTTCCGACGACGCGCGCCCGTCCGAATCGTATTCCTGCGCGCCTTCGCCATGCGCCAGCGCCAGCAGCAGATCGGCGCGGTTGGTGATCTGGCCGCTCCACACCGGCGCGCGGAATTTGGCGAGTTGCTCGCGCGCGATGGTTACGATCGGACTTTCAGCCCCCTCGCGCAGCGCCGGCGCGCCGTTCATCACCACCGCGTAGGGCTTGCGCGCCGACCGGCAGATCCGGATGGTTTCCTGCACCGCGTTGACGTCGAACACGCCGGGCCTGGCCGGAACGATCACCATTGTCGCATGGCGGACCGCGTCTTCGACCACGGCCGAGATGTTCGGCGGCGTGTCGATGAACACCCACTCATAGCCGTCGCGTTTGGCGGTCGCGACGATCTCGCTGACCGAACGGCCGGCGATTTTCAGCGGCGGCTCGTTGGTGCCGCGCAGCTTGTGCCACAGCGTCAGCGACCCTTGCGGATCGGCATCGACCAGAAGACAGGGACGCGACGGCTTATGGACCTGAGCCGCAAGATGCGCCGTCAAGGTGCTTTTCCCCGAGCCTCCCTTGCGGGACGCAAAAACAATGACGTTCATACCTTCGCCTCCAGATTGACCTCAGGAGGCGAAAGTGAATCAGGTTGCTGATTCGTGAAAGGGAAATTTGGAGCGTTCCGCCGAGGGCGCGCCAAATTTGGCCGACGACTGAATCTTTCCCGCCACACCGACGCCGGGCAACCGCGCGGCTTCAATTCGGCTTGGCCCCCCGTGCGCGCTGGTGTTCCAGCCATTTGCGCTCCATCCAGTTCAGCAGACGGACCAGCGGTGGCCGCAGCATCGGAATGTCCTGCGCGATCAGCATCAGACCGAGCGGCAGCATCCAGAGTCCCAGCACCGGCAAAAAGCTGAAAATGCCGCCGAGGATCAGCAGAAGCCCCAACGGCACGCGGATCAGCCACAATGACGGCTGACGCACCCATGCGGAGAAACGCGCGAGTTTCGGCGGAAGCTTGCTTTCGAGCTGTGCGAAATGACGGTCCAGTTCGGCTTGATAGCAATGCACCCGCAACCTCGTTCTCCACGTCAAGGAGGTGAAGAACGACCGAGCGCAGACGTGGTTCCGCGGGGACGGCGGTTGTCGCCTTGCGAATCCGCCCCGAAACAAGTTTCCGGTCGGGCTCTAAGTAATAACTGCGACTCAAGCGCGATCAGGGCATCGGAACCCGACGCATCCTCTCTCACAGCCGTGTGAGCGGTGGAACGCCGCGCGCCGCCGCTGGTTGTCGAGACACCCCGAGATCGAAGGAGGATGCAGAATGAAGACGATGTTCCTCGCCGCCGCAGCCGCCACGGCGATGCTGGCCGCCGCGCCCGCGCTCGCGGCGTCGCCGTCCGCCAAGGACAAGATGGCGCAGAGCACCACGACGCAACCCGATGCGACAGCGCCGTCCGCCGCCGCCAAGCCGATGAAGAAATCGACCAGGCACACCACCGCCAAGCGGACCAAGGCGAGCCATCACCGCAAACACATGAGCCGCATGGATCAGCCGCGTTATGATGGCGCCGGCCACCCGCGCTATGACCGCAGCGCGACCTATCGCGATGAATGGAACCGGCCGATGCATACCGGATTCGCGCCGCTCGATTTCGCCGGCAACGTGGCCGGCGGCGCCATCGGCACCGCGGGCGCGATCGCGGGCGCCGCTGTCGGCACCGCCGGAGCCGTCGCCGCCGCGCCGTTCGGCGCGGGCCCTTACGGCTATCGGGACGCCTATGCCTATGCGCCGGAATACGCCTACAACGACACTTACGACGCGCCTTACCGCTATGACGGCACCGCGATCCAGTACTCGACGAACTACGCGGCCCGCAATGGCTTCGTCTGCCAGCCCGGCGCATGGTACACGAATTCGTTCGGCCAGCGGCAGCTCTGTCAGTAACACGACATGACGTCGCGTCTGTCGTGGACGAGCGGCGCGCGCAGGGACACCGTCCGGCGCGCGCCGTGTCTTGATTCGATCAGTTCAGGTCTCGCTCAGGTCAGGTCAGCCAGACGACCTTGCCGGTCGCGACATCGTGCATCGCGCCGACGATTTTCAGATCGCCCGCCGCGACCAGCTTCCTCATCGCCGGGCTTCTCTCGTTTAACGCCGCGACCGTCAACCGGACATTTTTCTCCGCGACCGCCTGAACGAAGGCCGCGTTTTTCGAGTTGCGTTCGCCGGTGGTTTTGGTCGCCTTCACCGCGGGCCGGATATTCGCCAGCGTCGCCGTCAGATTGCCAAGCTTGGCGTTGTCGATCGCACCCTTCACCGCGCCACATTCGCTATGGCCGAGCACGACGATGGCGCGCGCGCCGGACAGCACGGTCGCGAACTCCAGACTGCCGATGATGTCGGTGTTGACGAAATTGCCCGCGATGCGCGCGCAGAAGATATCGCCGATCTTCTGGTCGAACACCAGTTCGGGCGGCACGCGGGAATCGATGCAGCCGACGATCGCCGCGACCGGCGCCTGACCGGACGCGGTGGCCTTCACTTGCTGCATCAGATCGCATTGGACGATGTTGCCCGCGACGAAACGCGCGTTGCCGGCCTCCAGCCGGGCGAGCACGTCGGCCGGCGTCTTGGCGTGTTGACTTTCCCTTGTGATCACCGCGCAGGCGGCCGACTCCGCCTTGGCGCCTGTCGACACCAAACCCGACCACAACGCGGCTGACGCGCAGCCACAAAACATGCGACGGCTCAACATCCCAGCTCTCCTCCCCTTGGCTCCGGCGACAAATCCACACCACCGCGGCCCGCGCCGGCGGAACGATGCAATGGAACCGGTTCCCGATCATACCGACGGCGGTAAAAACCACAAATTAAAGTGTGGGGACGGCTGAAATCATGCGCGATCGAAGGATCGGCGAGACATCCGATGCGACCCAGTCGAAACAGGTCTTTCGTCGCGGGCGAGCCGCCCGCGCATCGCCGCCGCCCACCCCCGCCGGGCGACGATGAATGACGGCATTCGGATTGTTGGGTGGGGCTTATTTCGTGAGCTTTGGGCCGGGCCAGCGCCATCGGGCCGTCGAAGACGGTCTTATGGCGCTGATCCGATGGCGCGCGATAAGGAGGGCGTGGATCGGTCAGATGATCCCGCCCACCTCGCTGACGCGACGCTGGTGATAGTCGGTATCGCCGAACGAGCTTTCGATGATCGACAGCCGCTTGAAATAATGGCCGATCGACGCCTCCATGGTGACGCCGATGCCGCCATGCAACTGGACCGCCTGCTGGCCGACGAATTTCAACGACTTGCCGATCTGCACCTTGGCGGCGGCCACCGAAACGGCGCGCTCCCGCGCGTCGTTGAAATCGTTCGCCATGGCCGCCAACAGCGCCATGCTGCGGGCCTGCTCGGTAAACACGAACATGTCGGCGGCGCGATGCTGCAACGCCTGGAAGCTGCCGATCGGCACGCCGAACTGCTTGCGCGTCTTGATGTACTCGACGGTGATCCTGAGCGCCTCGTCCATCGCCCCCACCGCCTCGGCGCACAGCGCGGTGCGCGCCTCGTCGACCACGCGCTCGATCAGCGGCAGGCCGCCCGCCGGATCGCCGATCGCGGCCTCCGCGCCGACCTCGACGCCGGTGAAGGTGATGTCGGCGGCGCGCATGCCGTCCTGCGTCGGGTAGCCCTTCACGGTCACGCCCCGGGCGTCGCGCGGCACTAGGAACACGCCGATGCCGTCGCGATCGGTCTGTCCGCCCTTGGTCCGCGCAGTGACGATCAGCGTGTCGGCGGCCTCGCCGTTCAGCACCACGAACTTCTCGCCATCGATCACGTAAGCCTCGCCTTTCTTCTTGGCGGTGGTGGCGACGTCGTTGAGATCGTAGCGCGAGTTCTTTTCGAGCTGCGCGAACGCGAAGGTCTTGCTGCCGTCGATGATGCCGGGAATATGCGCGGCCTTCTGCGCGTCGGAGCCGCCGTGGCGGAGGAAGCCGCCGGCGATCACCACGGTGGGCAGATAGGGTTCAAGCACCAGCGCCCGGCCGAACGCCTGCATCACCAGCATGGTCTCGACCGTGCCGGCGCCGAAGCCGCCGTCAGCCTCGGCGAACGGCAGGCCCAGCAACCCCTGCTCCGCCAGCTTGCCCCAGACCGCCTTGCTCCAGCCGCCTTGCTCGGCGCCGTATTTCTTGCGCTGCTCGAAATCGTAGGAATCCTTCAACAGCCCGTCGATGCTTTCCTTGAGAAGCCGCTGCTCCTCGGACAGATCAAAATCCATGTTTCGTTCCTCAAACTGTCAATCTCGGCGTCATTGCGAGGAGCGCGAGCGACGAGGCAATCCAGCCCGTTCGCGCGCCGTGTGATGTGGATTGCTTCGCTTCGCCCGCAATGACGAAGCGAGGCGGCCGGCCGCCGGGGCTTACAGCCCCAGCACCGCCTTGCTGATGATGTTGCGCTGGATCTCGTTGGAGCCGCCGTAGATCGACACCTTGCGATAGTTGAAATAGGTCGGCGCGACCTGCGCGATCCAGTCCATGGCTTCGTTGCTGCCGTCGTCGCCATGGATGTCGTAAGGCGCGGCGAAGGGGCCGACCACTTCGAGCATCAGCTCGGTGAGGGTCTGCTGAATTTCCGAGCCCTTGATCTTCAGCACCGAGGACGCCGGGTCCGGCTTGCCCTTGCCGTGCTTGCCCTCGTTGGCGACCACGCGCATCTGCGTCAGTTCGAGCGCCTTCAGCTCGACCTCGACGGCCGCGAGCTTGGCGCGGAAATTGGCGTCGTCCAGGATCGGGCGGCCGCCCGACAGCGTCTCCGACGCCAGTTGCCGCAAGCGGCGCAGGCGCTCCTTCGACATGCCGACGCGGGCGATATTGGTGCGCTCGTTGCCGAGCAGGAATTTCGCGTAATCCCAGCCCTTGTTCTCCTGTCCGACCAGATTCTCGGCCGGCACCTCGACGTCGTCGAAGAACACCTCGTTGACCTCGCGGCCACCGTCGATGGTGACGATCGGGCGCACCGTGATGCCCTTGGTCTTCATGTCGATGAGCAGGAAGGAGATGCCCTCCTGCTTCTTCGCCGCGGGATCGGTGCGCACCAGACAGAAGATCCAGTCGGCGTACTGGCCGAGCGTGGTCCAGGTCTTCTGGCCGTTGACGATGTACTTGTCGCCCTTGCGCTCCGCCTTGGTTTTCAGCGAGGCGAGGTCGGAGCCCGAGCCGGGCTCGGAGAAGCCCTGGCACCACCAGTCGTCGAGATTGGCGATGCGGGGCAGATAGTGCTTCTTCTGCGCCTCGTTGCCGAAGGTGTAGATCACCGGCCCGACCATGTTGACGCCGAACGGCAGCATCGGCGGCGCCGGGGTCGCCTGCAACTCCTCAAGGAAAATGTATTGCTGCACCGCGCCCCAGCCGGTGCCGCCCCACTCGACCGGCCAGTGCGGCACCGCCCAGCCCTTCTTGTTGAGGATCCGGCTCCACTCCACCATTTCGTCCTTGGTGGTGTGGCGGTTCTCCTCCAGCTTCTTCTTGACCGCGGGCGGAACGTTGTCGTGGAAGAAGGCGCGGACCTCGTCGCGAAACGCCAGCTCTTCCGGGGTGAGGCTCAGATCCATGACGGGACTCCCAATACAGCCAGTTTTCACGTCATTGCGCGGAGCGAAGCGACGAAGCAATCCAGGTCCGAGTTCCTGATTCTGGATTGCGTCGCTTCGCTCGCAATGACGGAGAAGGGGTTCAACGAATTTACTGCACGATCTCGAACAGGCCGGCCGAACCCATGCCGCCGCCGACGCACATGGTGACGACCGCGTATTTCGCCTTGCGGCGGCGGCCTTCGATCAGCGCGTGGCCGGTGAGCCGCGCGCCCGACATGCCGTAGGGGTGGCCGACCGAGATCGCGCCGCCGTTGACGTTGAGCTTCTCGGGATCGATGCCGAGCTTGTCGCGGCAGTACAGCACCTGCACCGCGAAGGCTTCGTTCAGTTCCCACAGGTCGATGTCATCGACCGTGAGGCCGTGGCGCTTCAGCAGGCGCGGCACCGCGAACACCGGGCCGATGCCCATCTCGTCCGGCTCGCAGCCGGCGGAGACGAAGCCGCGGAAGATGCCGAGCGGCTTGAGGCCCTTCTGCGCCGCGAGCTTGTCGCTCATGATGACGGTGGCGCTGGCGCCGTCCGACAACTGGCTGGCGTTGCCGGCGGTGATGGTGAAGCCGTCGCCGCGCACGGCCTTCAGGCCGGCGAGACCCTCGGCGGTGGTCTCCGGACGCGGCCCCTCGTCCTGCGACAGCGTCACGTCCTTGAGCGAGACTTCCTTGGTCTCCTTGTTCACCACCGCCATCTTGGTCGAGATCGGCGCCAGTTCGTCGTTGAACTTGCCGCCCTGCTGGGCCGCGGCGGTGCGGCGCTGGCTCTCCAGCGAATACTCGTCCTGGCGCTCGCGCGAGATGCCGTAACGCTTCGCCACCGTCTCGGCGGTGTCGAGCATCGGCATGTAGATGTCCTTGTGCATCTTCACCAGTTCGGCGTCGACCGCATGGAAGGTGTTGGCGTGCTCGTTCTGCACCAGGCTGATCGATTCGCCGCCGCCGCCGACCGCGATCTCGACGCCGTCGAACAGCACCGAGCGCGCGGCCAGCGCGATCGCCTGCAGGCCCGAGGCGCATTGACGGTCGATGGTGGTGCCGGAGGTGGTGACCGGCAGGCCGGCGCGCAGCGCGGCCTTGCGGGCGATATTGCCGCCGGTGGTGCCCTGCTGCATGGCGGCGCCCATCACCACGTCCTCGATTTCCTTCGGATCGAGGCCGGCGCGCTTCACCGCATGGGCGATGGCGTGGCCGAGCAGGGTCGCGCCGTCGGTGTTGTTGAGGGCGCCGCGATAGGCCTTGCCGATCGGCGTGCGGGCGGTGGAGACGATAACGGCATCGGTCATGAACGACCTCCTGTTACGGGTTCGGGTGAGCGTTGAACGGTGGGTGAAGGTTGCTGACTGCGCAGTTCGTGGCGGGACAATTTGCCCACCGCGGTGCGCGGCAGTTCGTCGACGAATTCCAGCGCCGCCGGCAATTCATGCTTGCCGACCTTGCCGGTGAGAAACGCGCGGAGTTCGTCAAGGGTAAACGCGGCGACGCCCGGCTTCAGTTTCACGAACGCCTTGGCGGCCTCGCCGCGATAATCGTCCGGGATGCCGATCACCAGCACCTCGTGGACGTCGGGATGGGTGTAGATCGCCTGCTCGATCATCTGCGGATAGACGTTGAAGCCCCCGGAGATGATCATGTCCTTCTTGCGGTCGACCAGATAAAAATAGCCGTCCTCGTCCATGTAGCCGATGTCGCCGGTGAGGAAGCGGTCGCCGACGAAGGCTTCCGCGGTGTCCTGCGGCCGGTTCCAGTAGCCGCGCGTGACGTTCGGGCCCTTGATGCGGATTTCGCCGGTCTGGTTCGGCGGCAGCACGCGCGACGGATCGTCCAGCGCCACCACGTCGAGTTCGATGCCGGGCAGCATCAGGCCGATCGAGCCCGGCTTGTCCGGTCCGGTCGGCGGATGGCCGGTGCCGGGCGAACAGGTCTCGGTCATGCCCCAGCCGCTCTTGAGCGACAGCCCGGTCTTGCGCTCGAACACCTTCGCGACCTCGACCGGCAACGGCGCGCCGCCGGAGCCCGCCACCGCGAGCGAGGACAGGTCGCGGCTCTCCAGCGTGGGATCGTTGGCGAGCGCGATCCACATCGTCGGCACGCCGGGAAACACGGTGGCGCGTTTGGTTTCGATATCGCGCAGCACCGCGCCGACATCGAAGCGCTGATGCAGCGAAACCAGATTGCCGTAGCGGATCGAGCCGAGCAGGATCACGGTCAGGGCGTAGATATGGAACAGCGGCAGCACGCAGATGACACGCTCGACGGTGTTGCGCTCGGCGCGCGCGGGCGCGGCCCAGACGTCGTAGATCGACACCGCCGAAGTGAGGTTGCGATGACTGAGCATCGCGCCCTTGGGCAGGCCGGTGGTGCCGCCGGTGTATTGCAGCAGCGCGACGTCTTCCACATCGATATGAGGCCATTGCGCGGGCTTGACCGCGCCGGCGACGAATTGCTTGAAGGTGATGGCGCGGGCATCGTCCGGCAGCGCCGTCTGCGGCGTGCCGACCGCGCCCCAGTCGTCATCCTCGCAGACGATCAGTCTGTCGAGCAGGCCCTTGGCGAGAAACCGCAGCGCCATCGGCAGCAGCGCCGACAGGTTGCTGGTGACCAGCACGCGCGCGCCGCTGTCGGTGAGCTTGTGCGACAGCGCGATCTCGCCGTCGAGCGGCGACAGATGCACCAGCCGCGCGCCGGCCTTCAGCGCGCCGAAGAAATGGATCGGATGATCCGGCGAATTGCCGAGGAACAGCGCGACCGACTGGCCCTTGCCGATGCCGTCGCGCAGAAACGCCGCGGCGACCTGATCGACCCGCGCCTGCAAGTCGATGAAGGAGATCGGGCGGTCGCGAAACTCCAGCGCCGGCCGCTCGCCGTAGTCCGCGACGGCGGTGGCGAGCAAATCCGGCAAGGTGCCGCGCGCGATCGGGGCATCCCACCGCACGCCTTCCGGATAAAACTGCTCGCCGGGATGAGTCATTGGCGAAACGTTCCTTCAAGCACTGGACGCCCCCTCTCCCATTGGGAGAGGGTTGGGGTGAGAAGATATGAGCTATCGAATACCACAAGTCCCCTCACCCGGCACTTCGTGCCGACCTCTCCCCAGTGGGGAGAGGTGACGGTTTCCTGCGGTAGCGGCAGCATTCACTCACGCCGCCTTGTTCGGCGCGGCGAGCGAGGCGAAGGTCTTGCCTTCGTCGGCGAGCTTCCGCAACAGCGGCGCCGGCTCCAGCGACGGATCGTTGGTTTCCTTGGCGTAGAACGACAGCCGGTCGGCGATGTGCTTGAGACCGACGTGGTCGGCGTAGAACATCGGGCCGCCGCGATAGATCGGCCAGCCGTAGCCGTAAAGCCAGATCACGTCGATGTCGCTGGGGCGCGAGGCGATCTTCTCCTCAAGGATGCGCGCGCCCTCGTTGATCATCGGATAGATCATCCGCTCAAGGATTTCGTCGTCGCTGATGGCGCGGCCCCTGACGCCGAGCTTGGCGCGCACCTCGTCCAGCATCTTCTCGACCTCGGGATCGGGCAGCGGCGCGCGCGAGCCCTGCTCGTATTTGTAATAGCCCTTGCCGGTCTTCTGGCCGTGACGGCCGGCCTCGTACAGCGCGTCGCCGATCGGCGACTTGATGCCGCGATCCTGGCGCGAGCGCCAGCCGATATCGAGGCCGGCGAGGTCGCCCATCGCGAACGGCCCCATCGGCAGGCCGAACTTGGTCACCACGCCGTCGATCTGCTGCGGCAGCGCGCCGTCATACAACAGCTTTTCGGCCTGCTTGCCGCGCTGCGCCAGCATCCGGTTGCCGACGAAGCCGTCGCAGACGCCGACCACCGCCGGCACCTTGGCGATGCGCTTGGCGATCGCCACCGCCGTCACCAGCGCGTCCGGCGCGGTCTTTTCGGCGCGCACGATCTCGCACAGCTTCATGACGTTGGCCGGCGAGAAGAAGTGCATGCCCAGCACATCCTGCGGCCGCTTGGTCACGGCGGCGATCTCGTTGATGTTGAGATACGACGTGTTCGAGGCCAGCACCGCGCCCGGCTTGGCGTATTTGTCGAGCGCCGAGAACACGTCCTTCTTGATCGCCATGGTCTCGAACACCGCCTCGATGACGAGGTCGGCGTCCTTGACGTGCTCAAGACCGACGACGCCGTTGATGAGGCCCATGCGTTTCTCCGGCGCGTCGGCCGGAATGCCGCCCCGCGCGGCGGTGTTCTCGTAGTTCTTGCGCATCACGCCCATGCCGCGCTTGAGCTGCTCGTCGCCGGTCTCGATCAGCGTGACGGGGATGCCGGCATTGGCGAACGACATCGCGATGCCGCCGCCCATGGTGCCGGCGCCGATGATGGCGACGCGCTCGACCTTGCGCGGCTTGACGCCTTCCGGCACGCCCGCCACCTTGGCGGCCTCGCGCTCGGCGAAGAAGGCATAGCGCTGCGCCTTCGACTGGTCGCCGGTCATCAGCTTCATGAAGCCTTCGCGCTCTTTCTTCAGACCTTCATCGAATGGCAGGTCGATGGCGGCGCCCACCGCGTCGGCGGCGGCGAACGGCGCTTCCAGCCCGCGCGCCTTCTTGGTCAGCGCGGCCACCGCGTTGGTGAAGATCGAGCGGTCGGCCCTGGCGGCCTTGAGCTTGCCGTCCTCGTCGCGCAGCCGGCGCAGCGGACGGTTCTCCGCCGCCACCTTTTTCGCGAAGGCCACCGCGCCCGGCACCAGATCGTCGACGATCTCGTCGATCAGACCGGCCTTCAGCGCCTCGGCCGCGCCGATCGGATTGCCGCCGACGATCATCTTGACCGCCAGTTCCGGACCCACCGCGCGCGGCAGGCGCTGGGTGCCGCCGGCGCCCGGCAACAGGCCGAGCTTGACTTCCGGCAGGCCGAGCCTGGCGTCCTTCACCGCGACGCGGAAATGCGCGCCCAGCGCCGTCTCCAGGCCGCCGCCCAGCGCGGTGCCGTGAATGGCGGCGACCACCGGCTTCGGCGCGTTCTCCATCGCGGCGATCACTTCGTTGAGACCGGGAGGCTGCGGCGGCTTGCCGAATTCGGTGATGTCGGCGCCGGCGATGAAGGTGCGCCCGGCGCAGGTCAGAACGATGGCCTTGACCTGCGGGTCGGCGGCGGCGGCTTGGACCTGCTCTAAAATGCCGCGACGTACCGCCGCACTCAACGCATTGACCGGGGGGCTATCGACCGTGACCACGGCCACATCACCCTGACGCTCCAACCGAACTACTTCGCTCACATCCATCTCCTTGCAGTCGTGCCGATCGGGACTGGATCCCGGCGACCCGATCGTCGTTTCCACTAATTCCGCAGTGCGAAATCCAATTCCGCATCTTGACAAAGAGGGTTATTTTGAAGAGCGTCCGTTGTCAACGAGGTGAAAATAGACACATCATCACCTTCAAACATTCGGGGGATACGCCGCAACGGTCGATGATCGACGGTCCGTGATCGAAAGATCCGCGACCGCAGGATCGCATCTTACAATGATCGAACAAATGGCGACAGACCATATTGACGATTCGATGTGAGGCGATCGCGTTCATACGGCTTGAACCATTCGGGCTTTTGCCCGGCGGCGGGGTCAAAGAGGGTTCGCGTAGCAGACCATGAAGCGTCCAGCCAAGAAAGTGGCGACAGATCGCAATTTTGTCGTCGCTCTCGCCCGCGGCCTCGAAGTCCTGCGCGCGTTCCATCCCAGGGACGGACTGCTCGGCAATCAGGAGATCGCCGCCCGCACCGGATTGCCGAAGCCGACAGTGTCCCGGCTGACCTACACGCTCACCAAGCTCGGCTACCTGACGCAAGTACCGCGGTTCGAAAAGTATCAACTGACGCCGGCGGCCATGTCGCTCGGCTACGCGGCGCTGGCCAATCTCGGAGTTCAGCATTTGTCCGAATCGTTTCGCGAGGACGTGATGCGCGCGACCGGCGGCGCGGTCGCGGTCGGCGCGCGCGACCGGCTCAACATGATCTATTTCGGCCAGAGCCGCAGCGGCCTCGAACTCGGCGTGCAGCTCGACGTCGGCTCCAAGGTTCCGATCGCGACCACCGCGATGGGCCGCGCCTACATCTGGGCCCTGCCCGACGACGAGCGCACGCAATTGCTGCGCGAATTGCGCGAGCATTACGGCAGCCGCTGGCCGCGCATCCGCGAAGGCATTGAACGCGCTGGCGAACTCGTGGCCAGTCACGGCTTCGCGATCTCCGCCGGCGAATGGCACGCCGACATTCACGCCGCCGGCGTCGCGATCACGCTCAACGACGGAACGGGCCCGTATGCGTTCAATTGCGGCGCGCCCGCGTTCCGCTTCACGGAAGATCGCCTGCTGAACGATATTGGACCGCGTCTGGTGACGATGGTAAGAGACATCGAAGCGGCGTTAGGCGGCCGATCAACGCCGCACACAAAAAAGACCGACACCAAGAAACCAAGAGGAGGAGGGAAAGTTGCGCGCATGGTTGCGGGAATCCGATAATCGTCACGGTCATGGCCTCCGGCGATCGTCGCCGGTCGCGACGACGGGATGGGGCTGCGGTCGATGACGCAGGCTCAACTTGCGCGGGGACAGGCCGCTTCGGCCAATCCCCTGCTCGCGGTTCGCGACGTCAGCGTCGTGTTCGGCGGCATCGTCGCCCTGAATGGCGTGTCATTCGATATGAAGCGGGGGCAGATCCTCGGTCTGATCGGGCCGAACGGCGCCGGCAAGACGACGCTGTTCAATTGCCTGAGCCGGCTTTATCAGCCGAGCAAGGGCGACATCCTGATGGAGGGCGTCAGCATCCTGACGCGCCCGCCGCACAAGATCGCCGAGATCGGCATCGGCCGCACCTTCCAGAACGTCGCGCTGTTCCCCAACATGAGCGTGCTCGACAATGTCCGCGTCGGCATGCACGCGCACACCAACAGCGACATCATCAGCGACTCGCTGAAGCTGCCATGGGTGCGCCGCGGCGAGGCTGCGATCAACCGCAACGTCAACGAGATTCTCGCCTATCTCGATCTCACCAGCGTCGGCCACGCCATCGTCTCCGGCCTGCCGTTCGGCACGCAGAAGCGCGTTGAACTCGCGCGTGCGCTCGCCGCCGAGCCGAAGATCCTGCTGCTCGACGAGCCGGCCGGCGGCCTCAACCACGAGGAAGTCTACATCCTCGGCGACCTGATCCGCCGCATCCGCGACGAGCGCGGCATCACCGTGCTCCTGGTCGAACACCACATGGGCCTGGTGATGTCGATCGCCGATCACGTGGTGGCGCTGAATTTCGGCCGCAAACTCGCAGAGGGGACGCCGTCGCAGGTGCAGTCGGACCCGGAGGTCATCAAGGCTTATCTGGGGAGCAAGGACCAATGACCATATTGCTCAGCGTTCACGACCTGCGCGCCTATTACGGCCAGGTGCAGGCGCTTCACGGCCTGTCGTTCGATCTCAACGAAGGCAGCATGACCACGCTGCTCGGCGCCAACGGCGCCGGCAAGACCACGACGCTCCGCGCGATCTGCAACATGGTGCGCTCTACCGGCGCGATCCAGTTCGAGGGCAAACCGCTCAACGGCAAGTCGACCGAGAACATCGTGCGGCTCGGCATCGCCCATGTGCCGCAGGGGCGCGGCACCTTCACCACGCTGACGGTGGAGGAAAATCTCCAGCTCGGCGCCATCAGCCGCAAGGACATCAAGGCGATCTCCAGCGACATCGAGCGGATGTACGCGCACTTCCCGGTGCTGAAGCAGCGGCACACCCAGCAGGCCGGCACGTTGTCGGGCGGCGAGCAGCAGATGCTCGCGGTGGCGCGAGCCCTGATGCTGCGGCCGCGGCTGATGCTGCTCGACGAGCCGTCGTTCGGCCTCGCGCCGCTGGTCGTGCGCGACCTGTTCAACATCCTCGGCAAGATCAACCGCGAGGATAAAGTCTCGATCCTGGTGGTGGAGCAGAACGCGCAACTCGCCCTCGAGATCGCCGACAAGGCTTACGTCATCGAAACCGGCCGCATCGTCATGTCGGGCAACGCGACGGAAATCGCGAACGACGAGTCGGTGCGCAAATCCTATCTCGGCTACTGAGGAGACCGGTCATGGAGCTTTTAGTCAATCAAGTCCTGGCCGGCATCGCCACGGGCGCGATCTACGCCTGCATGGCGCTGGCCATCGTCATGATCTTCCAGGCGATCGACCATCTGAATTTCGCCCAGGGCGAAATGGCGATGTTCTCGACGTTCATGGCGTGGCAGTTGATGGAATGGGGCGTGCCGTACTGGTGGGCCTTCCTGCTGACGCTGGTGATCTCGTTCGCCGGCGGCGTCATCATCGAGCGGCTGCTGTTCAAGCCGCTGGCGAAAGCGCCGATCCTCACCAACGTCGCCGGCTTCATCGCGCTGTTCGCCATCATCAACAGCGTCGCCGGCCTGATCTGGGACTTCACCATCAAGCAGTTCCCGACGCCGTTCGGCTCCTCGCCGTTCCTCGGCAGCCAGCTCATCTCGACCCATCAGGCCGGGATGATCGGCGTCACGCTGGCGCTATTGATCGCGCTGTTCCTGTTCTTCCGCTTCACGCGGATCGGCCTCGCAATGCGGGCGGCGGCGGCGATGCCTGAATCGGCGCGGCTGGTCGGCATCAACACCGGCTGGATGGTGGCGCTGGGCTGGGGCATGGCGTCGGCCATCGGCGCCATCGCCGGCATCCTGATCGCGCCGGTGGTGTTCCTCGAACCGAACATGATGGGCGGCGTGCTGATCTACGGCTTCGCCGCGGCTGTGCTCGGCGGGTTGACCAGCCCGCTCGGCGCCGTGCTCGGCGGCTTCCTGGTCGGCGTCTTCGAGAACCTGGTCGGCACCTACATTCCCGGTGTCGGCAATGAATTGAAGCTGCCGATCGCGCTGGCGCTGATCGTCACCGTCCTGGTTGTCAAACCGACCGGCCTGATGGGCCACACCGTCGTCAAGCGAGTTTGATCATGAGCACCATTCAAGAAACCGCCGCCGAGGCTCATCCCGCCAACATCGACGTCCCGTCCAAGAAGAACATGGGGCTCGGACGCACGGCGTCATGGGCGATGCTGATCATCCTGGCGCTGCTGCCGCTGTTCGTGCGGAACTTCGTCATCTTCCAGATGACGATGCTGCTGATCTACGCCATCGCCGTGCTGGCGCTGAACATCCTCACCGGCGGCAGCGGCCAGTTCTCGCTCGGCCAGAGCGCGTTCTACGCCATCGGCGCCTACACCGCGGCGATCCTGATCGAGCACGGCAACGTCAACTACGTGCTGACGCTGCCGGCCGCCGGCATCGTCTGCTTCGCCGTCGGCTTCCTGTTCGGTTTCCCCGCGCTGCGGCTGTCCGGCATCTACCTGGCGCTGGCGACTTTCGCCCTCGCCGTGGCGATCCCGCAACTCCTGAAGCTCGGCGTGATCGAGCACTGGACCGGCGGCGTGCAGGGCCTGGTGGTGACCAAGCCCGACGCGCCGTTCGGCCTGCCGATCTCGCAGGACATGTGGCTGTATTACTTCACGCTGGTGGTCTCGCTGGCGATCTACATCGCCTCGGTCAACCTGCTGCGGTCGCGGTCGGGCCGGGCGATGATGGCGATCCGCGACAACGAAATCGCCGCCTCCGCCATGGGCGTCGATCTGTCGATCTACAAGACGCTGGCGTTCGGCGTCTCGGCCGGCATCACCGGCGTCGCCGGCGCGCTCGGCGCCATCGCGGTGCAGTTCGTCGCGCCGGACAGCTATACGATCCAGCTCGCCATCGCGCTGTTCCTCGGCATGGTGGTGGGCGGCGTCGGCTGGCTGCCGGGCTCGCTCGCGGGCGCGGCGTTCATCGTCTTCGTTCCCAACATCGCCGAAGGCATCTCGAAGGGGCTCTCCGGCGCCTTCTTCGGCGTGCTGCTGTTCGTCGTCATCTACCTGGTGCCGCACGGCGCGAGGCAGGGGGCGATCTACGCCGAAACCTTGTTCAACAAACTAAAAAGGAGCTAGGAGGAAATGCTGACACGACAAAAACTGAAGATCGTCGCGATGTCGACGGCGATCGCCGCCTTCGCCGCGACCAGCGGCAGCGCCCTCGCCCAGAAAAAATACGATCCCGGCGCGAGCGACACCGAAATCAAGATCGGCAACATCATGCCGTATAGCGGCCCGGCGTCGGCTTACGGCATCATCGGCAAGACCGAGGCCGCCTATTTCCAGATGATCAACGAAAAGGGCGGCATCAACGGACGCAAGGTCAACTTCATTTCCTATGACGACGCCTACAGCCCGCCGAAAGCGGTCGAGCATGCCCGCAAGCTGGTCGAGAGCGACGAGGTGCTGCTGATCTTCAACTCGCTCGGCACGCCGTCCAATACCGCGATTCAAAAATATATGAACACCAAAAAGGTGCCGCAACTGTTCGTCGCCACCGGCGCGGCCAAGTGGAACGACCCGAAGGACTTTCCCTGGACCATGGGCTGGCAGCCCAACTACCAGGACGAAGCCCGCATCTACGCCAAATATGTGCTGAAGAACAAACCCGACGCCAAGATCGCGGTGCTGTATCAGAACGACGACTTCGGCAAGGACTACGTCAAGGGCTTCAAAGAAGGCTTGGGCGACAAGGCGAAATCGATGATCGTCGCCGAGGAGAGCTATGAGATCTCGGAGCCGACCATCGACTCGCACATCGTCAAGCTGAAGGCCTCCGGCGCCGACACGCTGATGAACTTCACCACGCCGAAGTTCGCGGCGCAGACCATCAAAAAGAACGGCGAACTGGAATGGAAGCCGCTGCACATCGTCACCAACGTCAGCGTCTCGGTCGGCGCGGTGATGAAGCCGGCCGGCTTCGAATACGGTCAGGGCGTGCTGTCGGCGGCCTACCTGAAGGACGGCGCCGATCCGCAGTGGAACGACGATCCGGACATGAAGAAGTGGATCGCCTTCGTCGACAAGTACATGCCGGGCGCCAACAAGGCCGACAGCGGCCTGGTCTACGGCTACGGCGCGGCGCAGACCATGCAAAAGGTGCTGGAGATGGCCGGCGACAACCTGACGCGCGCCAACGTCATGAAGCAGGCCGCGAGCCTGAAGGACTTCAAGATCGACGTGGCCCTTCCGGGCGTCCTGATCAACACCAGCGCCACGGATTTCGCCCCGATTCAGCAGGTGAAGATGATGCGCTTCAAGGGCGACAAGTGGGAACTGTTCGGTGACGTGATCAGCAGCGACGGTCACTGATCGACGTCGTCACCTCTGAAGTGGAACCGCGGCCTCGCCCCGTCCGGGCGAGGCCTTTTCTTTTGTGATCCAGCCCGTTTCTGTTGTGATGCAGCACAGCGCGCCGTGGCGTCGAATACGGCTTTTGTGAAAATATCTGCGGTCTTTTGTTGCCGAATGCCGTCAAGACGTATTCAATGGCGGGTGAAGCCAAGGTGCTTCCACCAACAATAATCACACGACACATTAACATACCTGAGGGAGGTTCACATGCCCGTTATGAAACGGCCGGCAGCAGCGTTTTCGGCTGCCTTGATTGTTCTCGCGACTGCAAGCAGCGCCCTCGCCCAGAAGAAATACGATCCCGGCGCGAGCGACACCGAGATCAAGATCGGCAACATCATGCCGTATAGCGGCCCGGCGTCGGCCTACGGCGTGATCGGCAAGACCGAAGCGGCCTACTTCAAGATGATCAACGAACAAGGCGGCGTCAACGGCCGCAAGATCAACTTCATTTCCTATGACGACGCCTACAGCCCGCCCAAAACCGTCGAGCAGGCGCGCAAGCTGGTCGAGAGCGATGAGGTCCTGCTGATCTTCAACTCGCTGGGAACGCCGCCGAATTCGGCGATTCACAAGTACATGAACACCAAGAAGGTGCCGCAACTGTTCGTCGCCACCGGCGCCACCAAATGGAACGACCCGAAGGACTTCCCGTGGACCATGGGCTGGCAGCCTAACTACCAGAGCGAAACCCGCATCTACGCCAAGTACATCCTGAAGCAGATGCCGAAAGCGAAGATCGCCGTGCTGTATCAGAACGACGACTACGGCAAGGATTACCTGAAGGGATTGCTCGATGGCCTCGGCGCCAAGGCGAAGACCATGATCATCGCCCAGGACAGCTATGAGCTTTCCGAGCCGACCATCGATTCCCACATCGTGAAGTTGAAGGCGTCCGGCGCCGACGTGTTCATCAACATCACCACGCCGAAGTTCGCCGCCCAGGCGATCAAGAAGATGGGCGAAATCGGCTGGAAGCCGACCCACTTCCTCAACAACGTCTCCGCTTCCATCGGCAGCGTCATCAAACCGGCCGGCTACGAGAACGCGCAGGACATCATCTCGGCCGCCTATCTGATGGACTCATCCGACCCGCAATGGAAGGACAATGCCGGCATGAAGTCGTTCGACGATTTTCTCGCCAAGCATTTTCCGGAAGGCAACCGGCTCGATGGCGGCGTCATGGTCGGCTACAACGTCGCCCAGACCATGGTTCAGGTGCTCAAGCAATGCGGCGACAACCTGACCCGCGCCAACGTGATGAAGCAGGCGGCAAGCCTGAAGAACTTCACCCCGACCAACGTTCTGCCCGGCGTCAAGATCAACACCAGCGCCACCGACTTCGCGCCGATCGAACAGTTGCAACTGATGCGATTCAAGGGCGAGCGCTGGGTGCTGTTCGGCGATATCATCAGCGGCGAGGTCGGCGGCTAAAGCATCGGACCGAAAAGTGCGAAGCGGTTTTCGGATCAATCCGATGCGCAGATGGAGCGGCGAAGGCGATTCCCGTTGAGCGTTCGCCGCGCCAGTCGAACGCGGCGGGGTCGACCGCTCGACCTCGCCGTCATCGCGCGGAGGTTGAAGCGACAACGCAACCCGGTTCTGCCGACACTCAAATCGAAAGCCCTCGCGCCGCGAGGGTTTTCTTTTGCCGCGATCGGATGGATAAGGGTGATCCGTTCCGCGAGCCCGCAGCGCCATGACCGACCGACGCGCCCTTCTTCGCTCCATCTTCGACGCCGCCGTCGCCGCCGCGCATCCGGACCGGATCCTGGCGCGGCATCTGCCGCCGCCGCCCGCCGGGCGGGTGATCGTGCTGGCCGCCGGCAAGGGCGCCGCCGCGATGGCCGCCGCCACTGAGCGGCACTATCTCGACGACCTCGGCCTTGCGCCGGAGCGTCTTGTCGGTCTCGCCACGACGCGCCACGGCCACGGCGTGCCGACCCGCCGCGTCAAGGTGATCGAGGCCGGCCATCCGGTGCCGGACCAGGCCGGCCTCAGGGCGGCGGATGAAACGCTGCGGCTCGCCGCCACCGCCACCGCCGACGACCTGTTGCTGGTGCTGATCTCCGGCGGCGGCTCCGCCAACTGGATCGCGCCGGTGGATGGCGTCACCTTCGCGCAGAAGCAGCAGGTCAACCGCGCCCTGCTGCGCTCCGGCGCGCCGATCGGCGACATCAACACCGTCCGCAAGCATCTGTCGCGGATCAAGGGCGGCCGGCTCGCCAGCGCCGGCAAGGCCGCGCGGATCGTGACGCTGGCGATCTCCGACGTGCCGCATGACGACCCCGCCGCCATCGCCTCCGGCCCCACGGTGCCGGACCCGACCACGCTGGCCGACGCCCGCGCCATCGTCGCCCGTTACAATCTCGCGCTCGACGACGCGGTGCGGCGCGCGCTCGACGATCCGCGCAACGAAAGCCTCAAGCCGGGCGACGAGGTTTTCGCCCGCACGCGGTTTGAGCTGATCGGCCGGCCACGGGATTCGCTCGACGCCGCGATCAAACGCGCGCGCGAGGCCGGTTACGAGACCATCGACCTCGGCGCCGATCTCGAAGGCGAAGCCCGGGATGTCGCCGCCGCGCACGCGGCGATGGCGCGGCGGGCGCGCGCCGAGGGCAAGCGGCTCGCCATCATGTCCGGCGGCGAACTCACGGTCACCGTGCGCGGCAAGGGGCGCGGCGGCCCCAATCAGGAATACGCGCTGGCGCTGGCGCAGCGGCTGGCCGATCTGCCCGGCGTGTCCGCGCTCGCCGCCGACACCGACGGCGCCGACGGCGGCGCGGGGCACGCCACCGACCCGGCCGGCGCGATCATCGACGCGCGCACCTTCGCGGCGATGGCGGCGCGCAAACTCGATCCCGCCGCCGCCCTCGCCGACAACGACGCCACGCCGTTCTTCGCGGCGACCGGCGATCTCCTGATCACCGGCCCGACGCTGACCAACGTCAACGACGTCCGGGTCATTCTGGTGGATTGAGCGCGAAAGAGGCGATGATCCGGGCTCGAGTCGTCATTGCGAGGAGGCGCAGCCGACGAAGCAATCCAGTTCTTCCTTCGTGGCCGTCTGGATTGCTTCGCTGCGC
>JBDHSX010000043.1:0-24263 GCA_039808365.1 Xanthobacteraceae bacterium
TCGACATCGAGCCGGCCCGGTTATTTCAGATTGCTCATCGCCGTCAGGTCGGCCGAGAGCCTGACGATGCCGGCGGCGCCGCACCACTTCGAGCCCGCAGCCGTCGCGGTGAAGTCGCCGGTAAAGAGATTGCAGTCGGCCTTCGACAGGCTGGTGTCGGAATAGCGGAAGTCCAGCGTGAACACCTTGTAGGTGAAGCCGATGCCGACGTTCCAGGTGTTGTAGTCGGCAAACTTGACGTTGCCGTAGAAGGCATCCGACGTCCCCAGCCACTGGCGGCCGAACTCGCCCGACAGATACATGCCGACGCCGCTGGTGCCGAACCAGTCGGCGGGCGCCGTGGCCTTGGCGGTGATCGAGGCATAAGTGCCGTCGGCGCCGGAGTTGAGGAAGTTCGGCGAGTAGAACGCATTGGCGCCGATCGAGAAGTTGTCGCTGACGGTATAGGTCACCTTGCCGTAGACCTCGTAGAAGGAAACATCCTTCTTCATGAAGTTGCCATTGGGCAGGATGGCCGCGCCTGCCGGACAGAGCCCGGCCGCGACGCCGCCGGCGTTGGCGTCGATGCACTGTCCGCCGGGGTAGAGATAACCCCAAACGCCGAAGTCGAAGGCCACCGCCCCGAAGGTCGGCCGGATGCCGGCATAGACGTCCACCTCGGCGGCGGCGTGATTGGTGAAGGAAATGCTGTTGCCGGCGGCGCCGACATAGAGCTGCAAATCCTTGGTGACGTTGAAGCGCGGCTCGAAATAGCCGCTGACCGAGGCTTCCCGGTTGGACTGGCTGACGCCGCGAAAGACGTAGTTGTTGGTGATGGCGGCGCCGAACGCCACATCCCACGGATCGAAGGCGGCCACCGGCGGCGGCGCCTTGGTGTAGACCTTCGCCGGCAAATCGGCGGCGGAGGCGGCGGTTGCTGCGGCCATCACCAGCGTGGCTGCCGCAAGGTAAACTGTCTTCATGATTATCCCCATCGAATCAGGTTGCGCCGGCGCTGCCGTTCACCGGGCCGTCGCGGAACCTCGGTGAAAAACGCTGGCTTGCTTTCGCTTGCGGGATTCAATCTGTGGGGAGGACGCAGCGATCGGAAAGCAACAATGGAGTGCAAGTGCTGCCTCGTTGGGCAAATCCGGTCGCCTTGAACATCATGGCGTGACGACTGTTGCACGCCGACGACATTTTACGTTCGCATCGGCAGCGGGATGCGGCGTTCCGACGGCCGCTTCAATCCCGTCTCAACGGTTCCGACCACCGAAAAAGACGCCGCCCCGGCAAAGGGCGGCGTCTTGCTTTCATAACAAATCCGATCAATCACGCGGCGGATCGCGCCCCAAACACATAGGCACTTCGTGGCATCGTCCGCGCCACGACATCCGCGCCGGATGGCGACCGGCGTCAGCTCGCTCCCGGCGAACCGCCGCCTGACGATTCGGCATTGCTTGCCGGCGGCGCAGCCTCCGCCGGCGCGGCGGCCGGCGCCATGGTGACCGCCGGACTCGATTTCTTGGCGCTGCGCCCGACGGACTTTTTGGCCGTCTTCTTGGCGGCTTTCTTCGGGGCCGCTTTCTTTGCCGCGGCCTTCTTTGCGACCTTGGCCTTCTTGGCCTTGGGAGCCTTTTTCGCGGCCTTCCTGGCCGTGGCTGCCTTGGCCGTCTTCTTCATGGATTTGGCGGCCTTCTTCTTGGAACTCTTGAGCGCTTTCTTGGCTTTAGCCATCGTCGTCCTCCTGTTGCCGACTTCGACACATCAAGCAGGCCGCGTTGGTCGCGGCTTTACACCGTTCCTTGCAATTCTGGCTTGGGACCCCCCGTCGCCCAATCGAGCAACTCAACCGTGTGCACCACCGGAACGTTCGTTCCGCTGGCAATCTGAACCATGCACCCGATGTTGCCCGCTGCGATCATATCCGGCCCAGTCGTCGCAATGTTTGCAACTTTCCGATCACGCAGCTTGCCCGCAATCTCAGGCTGGAGAATGTTGTACGTCCCCGCCGAACCACAACAGAGGTGGCTCTCCGGGATATCTTTCACCACGAATCCATTCTTGGAAAGCAAATCTTTTGGAAGCTGTGTGATTTTCTGTCCATGCTGCAACGAGCACGCGGAGTGATAGGCGACGACCAGATCGCTACGCCGCTCGGGCGTCGGCAGCTTGAGCGTGGCGACGTATTCGGTGATGTCCTTCGCCAGGGCGGAAATCCGCGCAGCCGGCTCGGCGTATTGACGATCTTCCCGCAACAGATAGCCGTAATCCTTGATGACGGTGCCGCACCCCGAGGTGGTGATCAGGATCGCGTCGAGCCCGCCGCGTTCGATCTCCCGGCTCCAGGCGGTGACGTTGGCCCGCGCGCTGGCCAGCGCCGCGTCGTCCTGCCCGAGGTGATGGGTCAACGCGCCGCAGCAGACTTCGTCCGCCACCAGGACCACCTCGACGCCGTGGCGCGTCAGCAAACGAATCGCGGCCTGATTGATGCGCGGCGCCAGCACCTGTTGGGCGCAGCCCTGCAACAGCGCGACGCGGCCGCGCCGGGGGCCGACCGCCGCGAACACCGTCCCCGCCTTCGGGCCCGGCGGCGGCAGGCTGCGCGGCGCCAGCGCCAGCATCGCCCGCAGCCGGCTCAACAGCGTCGGCCCGCTCGCGCCGACCGGCGGCGTCGGCAGCAGCATCAGCAATGGCCGGCCGAGCCGCGCCAGCATCATGCTGGCCCGGAACCGTGTCGGATCGGGCAGCACCCAGGCCAGCACGCGGCGCAGCCACCGCTCGGTCAGAGGGCGCTCATAATCCTTCTCGATCCTGACCCGCGCCTGATCGACCAGATGCATGTAGTTGACGCCGGACGGACAGGTGGTCATGCAGGCGAGGCACGACAGACAGCGGTCGACGTGCTTGACCACGTCAGCGGTCGGCGGCTGGTTTTTCTCCAGCATCTGCTTGATCAGGTAGATGCGGCCGCGCGGACTATCCAGCTCGTCGCCCAGCAGCACATAGGTCGGACAGGTCGCGGTGCAGAAGCCGCAATGGACACAGGCCCGGAGAATCTTGTCGGCTTCGGCGATATCGGGATCGGCCAGTTGGGCCAAGGTGAATTCGGTTCTCATGGCGTCGTCCCGCGCGTCATCCGGCCCCGGTTGAGGATATTCTTGGGATCAAAGCTGTGCTTGACCCGCCGGGTCAGCGCCGCGACGCCGCTGTGCGGCGGGTGAAACACGTCGACCGCGCCGCGCAGCGATTCGGACGCACGAATCAACGTGGCGTGACCGCCGGCAGCCTCAGCGCGCCCGCGCACCAACGCGGCGTGGGCGTCATCGGCGGGCGGCAACGCCGCCCAGATCAGCCCGCCGCCCCAGTCGTACAGCACCGCGCCGCCAGTGTCGCTCGCCAGCGCCGCGCCGAGCCGGCCGCCCGCCGCCGGCGGACAGACGATCCGCCACACCGGCCACGCACCGAACGGGCCGGACGCGGCGAACGGCGCGACGTCGCGCACCGCCTGCCAGAGCGCGGCCGACGCTTCGTCATCGACGGCGTCCGCCGCGCCGTAAGCCGCCAGCGCCGCCGTCAGCGAGCCGGCGCGATGCCGCACCGAAGCTTCAATGCCTTCGAGCCGCAGCAGCGTCAGCGCCTGGCCGTCATCGACCCCGGCCAATCCGGAATCAGGGTCGCGCAACACCGCGGCCGGCACATGGGCGGCGCCCGAAACGTCGTAAGGCGACCCCAGCGCCGCCGTCATCGCCCGCGCGGCGGCAACGTCGTCGAGGCCGCGCAGCACCAGGGTGCGCTGGCTCTCGGGACGCGGCATCACCTTCAACGTCACCTCGGTCATCACCGCGAGCGTGCCCCACGACCCGCACAAGAGTTTGCAGAGATCGTAGCCGGTGACGTTCTTCACCACCTTGCCGCCGGTCTTGAAGGTTTCGCCGAAACCCGACACGGCATGGGCGCCAAGCAGATGGTCGCGGGCGCCACCGTCCTTGACCCGGCGCGGCCCGGCGAGCCCCGACGCCAGCATGCCGCCGACGGTGCCGGCGTCATCGCCACTTCCGAGCAATCGCGCCGGGTTCATCGGCTCGAACGCGAAATGCTGGTTCTTGGAATCGATCAGCGACAACACGTCGTTAAGCGGCGCGCCGGCGCCGACGGTGAGCAGCAACTCGTTGGGCTCGTAGGAAACGACGGCATCGAGCGCCGACAGGTCGAGCATCGTGTCGGCCGCCGGTGCATGGCCGATGGCGCGCTTGCTGCCGTGGCCGATGATTTCGAGGGGCTGTTCGTTGGCGAGCGCGGCCTGCACCGCCTGCTCGACATCGGCCGCATCGCGTGCTTTGAGAATATCCACCAATCGCCTGTCCGCTTCGCTCTAAAATCTTGGAAGTTCGGGGAACGCCAGCTTGCCGGCATGGACGTGGACGCGGCCAAGCTCGGCGCAGCGGTGCAAGGTCGGGAACACCTTGCCGGGGTTCAGCAGCCCTTGCGAATCGAACGCGCATTTCAGGCGCTGCTGCTGGTTGAGATCGATCTCGCTGAACATCTCCGGCATCAGGTCGCGCTTCTCGACGCCGACGCCGTGTTCGCCGGTGAGAACGCCGCCGAGTTCGACGCAGGTGCGCAGGATGTCGGCGCCGAAGGCTTCGGCGCGATCCATCTCGCCGGGCAGGTTGGCGTCGAACAGAATCAAGGGGTGGAGGTTGCCGTCGCCGGCGTGAAACACGTTGGCGCAGCGCAACTGATACTTCTCGGAGAGTTCGCGGATGCGGGTCAGCGCTTCCGCCAGCCGGCCGCGCGGGATGGTGCCGTCCATGCAGATATAGTCCGGCGAAATCCGCCCGACCGCCGGAAACGCCGCCTTGCGCCCGGCCCAGAACAGCAGCCGCTCCTCCTCCGAGTTCGAGATCTGGCAGGTGGTCTGGCCGCAGGCGCGGGCGATGGCGTCGACCCGCAGGATCAGCTCGTCGACCTCGACCTTGGGGCCATCGAGTTCGACGATCAGCAGCGCCTCGACGTCGAGCGGATAGCCAGCGTTGACGAAAGCCTCGGCGGCGGCGGTGGCCGGCTTGTCCATCATCTCCATGCCGGCGGGAATGATCCCGGCCGCGATGATCCGCGCGACGCATTCGCCGGCCGACTCGACGCTGGGAAATCCGGCCATCACCGCGCGCGCCGTCTCCGGCTTTTGCAGGATGCGCACCGTGATCTCGGTGACCACGCCCAACAGTCCCTCGGAGCCGGTGATGACGCCCATCAGATCGTAGCCCGCGCATTCCGGAGCCTTGCCGCCGATCCGCAGGATCTCGCCGGTGATGAGAACGATCTCGCAACCCAGCACGTTGTTGGTGGTCATGCCGTATTTCAGGCAATGCACGCCGCCGGAATTCTCCGCGATGTTGCCGCCGATCGAGCAGGCGATCTGCGACGACGGATCGGGCGCGTAATAGAAACCGGCATGCGCCACCGCCTGGCTGATGGCGAGATTGGTCACGCCGGGCTCGGTGACGACGACGCGGTTGTCGAAATCGATCTCGCGGATGCGCTTGAACTTGCCCATGCCGAGCAGCACCGCGTCGGCCAGCGGCAGCGATCCGCCCGACAGCGAGGTGCCCGAGCCGCGCGGCACCACCCGGACGCCGTTGTCGTGGCAATACTTCAGAACCTGCGCCACCTGCTCGGTGGTTTCGGGCAGCACCACGACCATCGGCGGCTGGCGATAGGAATTGAGCGCATCGGACTCGTAAGGCACCATTTCCGCGGCGCTGGAGATCACGCCCTCGCCCGGCACGATGCGCCGCAAGGCGGCGACGATCTCGTCGCGACGGCCAAGCACGGCCGCGTCGGGCTCCGGCATCTTGATGGACATCGACACGCTCCGAACAGCGGGAAAACAGCGCTTCAGCGCAACACCGACAAGACCTACGACTATCGCCGCCTTGTCTGGAACAACTCTAATGTGGCATCACATTTACGCGCCTCGCACGAGAAAGATCAACTTCTTTGCATGGCGCGTTGGACGCTGTCCAACACGTCACCCACAACTCGGACGATTTTCCATGAAACTCCTCACCGCCACGGCCATCGCCTTCTCCTTTGCCATCTCCTCGGCGCATGCCCAGGATGTCGCCGCCGGCAAGATCGCCTTCAACAAGTGCGCGGCCTGCCATGCCATCGGCGAAAACGCCAAGAACAAGGTCGGCCCCGAACTCAACGGCCTCGATGGCCGCAAGTCGGGCTCGGTCGAGGGTTACTCCTATTCGGATGCCAACAAGAAATCGGGCATCACCTGGAACGAGGCCGAGTTCAAGGACTACATCAAGTCGCCGAAAGCCAAGATTCCCGGCACCAAGATGGCCTTCGCCGGCATCACCAAGCAGTCGGAAATCGACAACCTCTGGGCCTTCATCGCGCAGTTCGACAAGGACGGCAAAATCAAAGCGAAGTGAGCCTCACGCGCTGACCGCCATCTTGGCCGGCAGTACGGACTGCACCACCAGGCCGCGCGCCCGCGCGTCCATCACGCCGACGGCGCGCATCGCCAGCAACGTCACGGTCTGTACTGCGTCGCGCAGCTTGACCGGATCGTCGAGGTTGGCCGGCGCCAGCGGGCCGATCAGCGACTCGTGCAGCGCCCCCAGCAAGGCGGTCGCGGCCAGCGCGGTGTCCTGCGCCGGCAGATGTCCCGCGCGCACCGCCGCGGTAATCCGCAGTTCGATCTCGCCGGCGATCTCGCGCCGGCTCGCCAGCCGCGAAACGCTGACATCGACATCGACCGGCTCGGCCAGGATCCCCCAGGCCAGCTTGCGATGCGAAACGACATAGACCGCGACCGTGGTGACGGCGGCGGCCAGCGCCGACGACGGTCCCGGCGCGGCGTCGGCCGCGCGGCGGATCGCGGCGAGCTGGTCGCGCGACACATCGACGATCAGTTCCGAAATCAGCTCCGCCTTTGACGGAAAGTAACGGTAGACGGTTCCGGCCGCGACATTCGCGCGCGCCGCCACCGGCGCGATCTGCACCGCGCTCATGCCGCCTTCGATGGCCGCCTCGCGGGCCGCGGCCAGAATGGCGCTGCGCCGCGCCGCCAGACGTTTCACCACCTGCTGGGTGCGCCGATATACCATGAATGCGTCTTGCCCTGATGTTTCCGTCCCGGAAGAAGTGAACACCTATTCAGAGCAGATGACAAGTCCTTGATCGGACGTCGGATCATTGCCGCCCGGCGGAGCGGCGACGCGGCGAAATCCGCCCGTTTCAACCGCCGAGGCCGGCGGCGCGCGCGGCCGCCGCCACCGCCATGCCGACGATCACCGCGATGAAGTCGTTGCGCGACACGATGGTCGCGACAATCGCCGCGACAATCGCGAACATCACCACCGGCCCGCCATTGACCGCCACCGGCAACGCGGCCGCGACGATGATCGAGCCCGGCAGCGCGTCCAGCATGCGGCGCACGCGCGGCGTCATCGGCACGTAGGACATCAGCCAGAAGCCGCCGAGACGCGCGGCCACCGTCACCGCGGTCATCACGGCGAAAGCGAGCATCACGTCGGAACGCAGAACCTCAGCCATGTCGCTAATCCCGCGCGGCGTCGTCGGGCGACATCAGGCCGGCGCTGACGGCGCCGGAGATCGCGCCGATGATGATGAACCACCACCCCGGCACCAGCCAATGCACGCCGAGCGCCACCGCCCCCGCGACGCCCCAGGGAATGGCGCGGCGCAGCCCCTTCCAGGCCGGCACCAGCATCGCGGCGTAAAACGCCGGCATCGCCAGATCGACGCCGTACTTCCTGGGATCGGCCAGTTGCTCGGCCAGAAGATAGCCGGGGATCGCCGCGACCAGCCAAAGCGCATAAAGCACCAGCGCCCCGCCGAGGAAAAACCACGCATTGGCGCCGCCGTGGTCGCGATAGCGCGTCGCCGCCAGCCATCCGCCATCGGTCACCAGCAGCATCGAGGGATAGGACTGCCAGCGCGGCAGCGTTCCGAACCACGGCCGCAGCGAGGCGCTCATCAACCCGAAGCGGATGTTGACGGTCAGCGTCAGCAACGCCAGCGTCGCGATCGACGATCCCGTCAGATGCTCCGGCCACGCCTGCACCGCGACGAACTGCGACAGGCCGCCATAGACGAAGGCCATCATGACCTCGACCTCGGCCAGCGAGAACTGTTTCTGGGCGCACAGCGCGCCGAACGCCATGCCGAACGCCAGCGTTCCCGGCAACATCGGGCTGATCGCGACGATACCCGGCCAGATGGCGTCCTTCGCCCAATAGGCCGGCCTCTTGGTCAATCCCGATGTCATGATGAAATCCGCGTGCGGGCGCATGCCTGCGGGCAAGTCGCCGTCAGGTCAAGCGGCGCGAGATCATGGACGTTATGCGCGGGCTTCACCCGCATCGCCGCGCCAACGAAAAAACGCGGCGTTGCCGCCGCGTTTCGTTCGATTGGGGTCAGCCCTGACTACGCCTGCGGCTGCGGCTCAAATCCGGTGTCGGGGTCCGGACGCGGCCGCGGCTTGCCGGCCGGCGGCACCGCGGAAGTGCGCGGCCCGGTCGGCTCAAGCACCGATTCGCGATTCGGCTTCTTGCCGTTGAGCAGATCGGTGATCTCGTCGCCGGACAGCGTTTCGAATTCGAGCAGGCCCTTGGCCAGCGTTTCCAGATCGGCGCGCTTCTCGGTGAGGATGCGGGTGGCCTCGTTGTAGCCGGTCTCGACCAGACGCTTCACCTCCGAGTCGATCTTCTGGGCGGTCGCCTCGGAGACGTTCTGCTGGCGGTTGACCTGCATGCCGAGAAACACCTCGTCATTGTTCTCGCCATAGGACACGGTGCCGAGTTCTTCCGAGAGGCCCCAGCGCGTCACCATCATGCGGGCGAGGCGCGTGGCCTGCTCGATATCGGACGAAGCGCCGGACGTCACCTTGTTACGGCCGAAGATCAGTTCCTCGGCGACGCGGCCGCCCATCATGATGGCGAGACGCGAGGTCATCTGCTCCAGCGACATCGACATCTTGTCGCGCTCCGGAAGCTGCATGACCATGCCGAGCGCGCGGCCGCGCGGAATGATGGTCGCCTTGTGGATCGGATCGGTGGCGGGAACGTTGAGGCCGACGATGGCGTGGCCGCCCTCGTGGTAGGCCGTCAGCATCTTTTCTTCCTCGGTCATGACCAGCGACTTGCGCTCGGCGCCCATCATCACCTTGTCCTTGGCCTCCTCGAACTCGGCCTGGGTCACCATCCGCTTGTTGCGGCGGGCGGCGGTCAGCGCCGCCTCGTTGACGAGGTTCATCAGGTCCGCGCCGGAGAAGCCGGGGGTGCCGCGGGCGATGGTCTTGAGGTTGATATCGGGCGCCAGCGGCACCTTGCGGACATGGACCTTGAGAATCTGCTCGCGGCCCTGCACGTCGGGATTCGGCACCACGACCTGACGGTCGAAGCGACCCGGACGCAACAGCGCCGGATCGAGCACGTCGGGGCGGTTGGTGGCGGCGATCAGGATCACGCCCTCATTGGCCTCGAAGCCGTCCATCTCGACCAGCAACTGGTTCAGCGTCTGCTCGCGCTCGTCGTTGCCGCCGCCGAGACCGGCGCCGCGATGCCGGCCGACCGCGTCGATTTCATCGATGAAGATGATGCAGGGCGCATTCTTCTTGGCCTGTTCGAACATGTCGCGGACGCGGCTCGCGCCGACGCCGACGAACATCTCGACGAAGTCCGAGCCGGAAATGGTGAAGAACGGCACGTTGGCTTCGCCCGCCACCGCGCGCGCGATCAACGTCTTGCCGGTGCCGGGAGGGCCGACCAGCAGCACGCCGCGCGGAATCCGGCCGCCGAGCCGCTGGAACTTGCCGGGGTCGCGCAGGAATTCGACGATCTCCTGCAAGTCCTGCTTGGCCTCGTCGACGCCGGCGACGTCCTCGAAGGTGACGCGCCCATGGGCCTCCGTCAGCATCTTCGCCCGCGACTTGCCGAAACCCATCGCCTTGCCGGCGCCGCCCTGCATCTGCCGCGACAGGAACACCCACACGCCAATCAGCGCGATGAACGGCAGCCACGACACCAACAGCGACACGAACCACGGCACGTTGTCGCCGGGCGGCTTGGCGGTGATCGAGACCTTGGCGTCGTACAGGCGCTTGATGAGGGTCGGATCGGACGGCGCGTAGGTGTGGAAGGTGGCGCCATTGGTGAAGGTGCCGGAAATATCCGGACCCTGGATCACCACGTCGCGAACGTGATTCTGATCGATTTCGGTCAGCAGTTGCGAGAACGGAATGTCCTGCGACGACGTGCGCTGGCCGGGGTTCTGAAACAGCGTGAACAGCGCCAACAGCAGCAAGACGATGATGACCCAGAGGGCGAAATTGCGCAGATTGGCGTTCATCGAGGTTCCTTCGTGACCGCGCGACCGCGCGACCTCTTGCCTTGGACGGATTTTCTGTAATTTAAGTGTCGCACCAGCCCCTGCCAAGGGAACCAGTCAGGACTATTTAGCGCATCAGGACGTCGTTGAATGCACCGGACGCTTTCCCCATGCCATTAATCGCAAATCCGGCGCTTGTCTAACTTTCGGCCCTGCCGCTCCGGCCGTCCGGCTTCGCCCCGCGCCGGCGGCGCGGCGGGGCCGGTTCGATCACGATCCGGCCGTCGGCGACGGTAATCACGGCCCCCGCGAGGGTTTGCCGGAAGCGGGCCGGTTCCCGCTCCGTTGCGGCGGCATCGATGGCGGCGACCAGAGTTTCGACCTTTCCCAATTCGGGAACGCCCTCGGTGGCGGCGCGGCCGATCGCCCGCAGCAGGACACGGACGCGGATTTCCTCCGACAGTCCGGCGAACGCCTCGGAACCGAATCCCGCCCGCGGCCGCCCGCCGTCACGCAGCGCCAAAAACCGTTCGGCGCCGTCCGTCATCAATTCGAGCGCCGCGTTGGCGCGTCCCAGCCGCCCCGCCAGACGGGCCAGGTTGGCCGCATGGCAGCCCTCGGCCGCCAGCAACGGCATCAAGGCCCGGACGCGCGGGCGGGTATATCTGACATCCTGATTGGTCGGGTCGAGGACGTAGGGAATCCCGGCCTTGTCCAGCGTCGCCAGCAGCCGCGCCTTCGGCACGTCCAGCAACGGGCGGGCGACGATCGCCCCCTCGCGCGGCGATCGCGGCGCCATCGCGCCCAGCCCGGCGATGCCGCTGCCGCGCGCCATCCGCATCAGGAAGGTCTCGGCCTGATCGTCACGGGTATGGGCCGTCAGGATATGATCCGCGCCGCATTGGCGCGCCGCCTTCAGCAACAAGGCGTAACGCGCCTCACGCGCCGCCGCCGGCACGCCGCTTGCCGGTTTGGGGCCGAGCCATCGCAAGGTGCGATGTTCGACACCGAGCTCGCGCGCCAGTCGCTTGACGCCGGCCGCCTCTCGACCGGCTTCGGGGCGCAACCGATGGTCGACCGTCACGGCGAGGAGTCGCGGCCCCCGCTTCAAGGTCCGGCGCCAGCGGGCGGCAAGCCAAAGCAGGGCGACCGAGTCGGGGCCGCCCGACACCGCCAGGACCAGCGCCGGCGCCTGTCGCAAGTCCGCGAACAACGGCCTCGCTTCGCTGGCCGAGATGGGCGATTGATCGTCCGGCATGGTCACGATCGCAATGCTGATGCAGAGGATAAGTGATACCGAGAAACTCGCGCGAGGCAAGCGACAGGCGAGGCTGTGACGTCGGCATGGCTTCACGATGCGCCGCGGTCGGACCGACCGCGACCCGCGGCGTCCGTCAAGCTCAGCACTTCATGCGCTTCTGCTCGCGATCCACCGCCTGCTTGATGCCGCGCGACGCCTGCGGATATTTCCGCGCCACCTCGCCCAGCGCCGCGCAGGCTGCTTCCTTTTCCTTCAGCGCGGCCAGCGACTGACCGAGCCGCAACAAGGCGTCGGGCGCTTTGGCCGAGGTATCGTATTTCGAGGTCACGGCGAGGAATGACTCCGCCGCCTCGCGATATTTCTGCCGCTGGAACAGGCTCTCCCCGACCCAGTACTGCGCGTCCGCCACTTGCCGGTCGTTCGGGAAGTGCTGGGTGAAATTGCGCATGGTTTCTTCCGCCAGCGCGTAATCCTTGCGCTGCATGTAACCGATGCCGAGATCGAACTCATCGCGCGGAGACGATGACGGCGGCAGGGTGGTCAGTCCCGCGCCGGCGCCATCGGACCGCGATGCCCCGCCGACATTGGACAAATTGAGCGGCTCGCCGGGATCGCGACCGCCGGGGGCGCCGATCGGAGCCTGTTGGTCGGCCGGCATGCTGCCCAGCACGCGCGGCGCACCCGGCGCGTTGGGATTGCGACTCGGATCGAAGGCGTCGCCACGCCCCGGCCCGCGCGCGATCGGCACCGGCTCCTGCTGAGCCGCCGGCGGCGGGCTATAGGAAGGCTGCCGCTGCGGCGGCTGCCCGTAACCGGCACCCGTGGGGGCGACCTGCTGCGGCGCGGGCGGCGCGGCGGCGACATTGGCCGGCGCGGCGGCGGCTCCGCCCTGCAATTGCCGGAGCTGCTGCTCCAGAATCTGATTGCGATGCTGAAGCTCCTCGTTCTGGCCGGTGAGCCGTCGCAGTTGATTTTCCAACTGCTCGATCCGCATCGCCGGATCGCCGCCATCGTCGTCGTAGCGTTGCGCCAGAACCGCCGATGAGGACATCGCAAGCGTCGCGGCCACGGCCGCGAGGCGCGCGAGTTGAGGAAACGCGAGCTTTGCTGTTCTGACTGACATCTTGGCCTGACGGAGTGAATGGCGCGGTTGCTGGCCTTCAGCTTGAGGATTGGAACACGCCGAAAATGTGGCTACGCGACTTCGACGCGAATCGCCCGATCGGACCGCGCCGGAGCCCATGGAATGATACCGCGCGCCGTCGCCTCTGGCAAAATCAGCTCCTCGTTTTGCCGTGACGATCGCGCCATCAAAACAAAACCGGCGCCCGAAGGCGCCGGCGAGACTAATTTCGTAGCCGAGATCAGGAACTGGCGTTCAGCACCGTGACCGCGCGGCGGTTCTGCGACCAGCATGAGATGTCGTTGCACACCGCGACCGGCCGTTCCTTGCCGTAGGAAATGGTTCGCATCCGTTGCGCCGGAATGCCGCGCGAGATGAAGAACGACCGCACCGCCTGGGCGCGACGGGCGCCGAGCGCGATGTTGTACTCGCGGGTGCCGCGCTCGTCGGCGTGGCCTTCGATGGTGAAGGAATAGCGCGGATAGGTTTGCAACCACCGCACCTGCTTTTCCAGCGTCGCGATCGCCTGCGGGCTGAGATCGGTCTGGTCGCTTTCGAAAAACACGCGGTCGCCGACGTTGACCACGAAATCCTGCTGGCTGCCCGGTGCAGCCGCGCCGGCCATTCCCGCGCCGTCGGCGCCGAGCCCGTTCTTGTTGGCGCAGGCGCCCATCGACAACGCCACCGCCAGCACGGCCGCCAGCTTCAATCCCTGGAGGAATCGCTTTTGATAGGTCATTCCGGAGCCTCCACGCTCACGATATTGTCTGATGACCCGGTCTACAGGGGGTTGGTTAAGCGAACGTTCCATCAACCTTGACGAGACCTTGCCAAGACCGATCAAATGCCATGGGCCGCCGACAACCGGACCGGATGGTTAATGGCGGGCAAATATGGCGCGGGCGTGAATGGCCGTCACGCGAACGGCCGGCCCGCAAACGACAACGACGTTCGACGGCGCGAACCAGCAGGTTCCCGCCGGCGTCCGGATTGCGCCGAAAATCTACGCCCCGGGGACGATCGAGGTGGGCTCGCACAGCCGTTCGGGCAAGCGAAGGACGCAGGCATTTTGCACGTGCCGACGCTCGAACAGCATGCGTCGCTCGAAGTAGCTTGAGCGAAGGTGCGGGAATCGCGCGAAGATCCTGTTGCGCTCGGCCGGAAAATCAATCGCCATCAGGCTGATCGGCTTGATCAAACCGGGGTAGTCGCGCGGCGGCGCGAGGGTGCGCAGGAAAATCCGGCGATAGAACGCCTGATGCTCGGCGCGCACCGAGGCGAGCCCGATGTCGGCGTTGAAGTACTGACAAGCGACGTAGGCGAGCCGCAGCGTCATGTAAGGCAGTTCGGGGAAGCGGGCGGCGCGCGCCGGGTCCGCAACGAAGCGCGTCGGATCCACCACCACCTTGCCCTTGGCCAGTTCCGGCTTCAGCAACTCCGGGAACACATCGACCGAAGGGGTGGCCGGATGTTCCGACGACGCCACTGAAATCCGCAGCGAACTGACGAGTTCGCCGTCGAGATGGACGCCGAAGATCCAGCTATTCGGCAGATCGTCGAAGCGATCGCTGATTTTGTGGTCGAGATTCGGAGCGATCGCCCCTTCCCGCAAATAGGCGCGATATCGCAACCGATAAATCGCGTCCTTTTCGGCCTCGGTTTCCGCCAGTTGATAATCGACGCGATCGAGCAATTCGATGCCGCGTTCGAACGGGCGCCTCATGGTCTGTTCAGATTGACCCATATCGAGCTTCCTGCGCAGTCCCAAGCAACGCGCGATCGTTCATGTTCATGAAGGTTAATAGATTCTCAAAGGAAGTGCAAAATGATCCATGCACCAAGGTTAATGCGGCTGCAGATTCCGAAAGCCACGCTGATCCGCGACCCGGGACCCCAACGGCCCTCGGCCGACAATCGCCAGGTTTCGGCCAGAGTTCTGCAAGGATTGAAATCGGGAATTGCTTGAGCGGGAGAATGCCCGGTTGAATCGCCGTCCAGGTTCCCGCTTTCGGATTTTGCCCTAGCGGACCGAGCGCGCCGGCAATGCCACCACATCGCTCCCGGCGGCGCGACGACCATGCGAGGCATTCAGCAACTGGCAGATCGCCGTTGCGGGAACCGGCGGGCTGAACAAGTATCCCTGCGCCTCGGTGACCGTGCCGTCCGCGCTGATGAGTTCGAGCTGCTCGTTGGTCTCGATCCCCTCCACCACCACCGACATGCCGAGATCGGCGCTGAGCCGCGCCACGCCGCGCAGCAGGGTCAGCGGGCGATCCGTGTCGATTCCCTCAAGGAACGATCGGTCGATCTTGACCTTGTGCAGCGGGAAGTTGTGCAGATAGCTCAGGCTCGAATAGCCGGTGCCGAAGTCATCGAGCGAAATCCGCACACCTTCGTCGTTCAATTGCGTCAGGGCGTCGCGGGTCCACTGGGTATTGCGCAGCAGCGACGATTCGGTGATCTCGATCTCAAGACGTTTCGCGGGCAACCCCGACACTTCGAGCGCATAGCGGACCTCGGTGAGAACGTCGCGCTGGTGGAACTGCTGCGACGAGAAGTTCACCGCGACGCTGACGCCGTCCGGCCATTTCATGCATTCGGTACACGCCTTGCGCAGGATCCAGCGGCCGAGATCGACAATCAGGCCCATGTCCTCCGCGACCGGAATGATGTCCACGGGCGACACCCTGCCGCGCACCGGATGATTCCATCGCAACAGCGCCTCGCACGAGGAGATGCGTCCCGATTTCAGATTGACCAGCGGCTGGTAGTACAGTTCGAATTCCTCGTTGGCGAGCGCCCGCCGCAAATCGAGTTCGAGAATCCGGCGCGCCTCCACCGTCTCCGCCATTTCCTCGCGGAAGAAGCAAAACGTGCCGCGACCATCCGCCTTGGCGCGATAAAGCGCCATGTCGGCGTTCTTGAGCAGAACGTCGGCGCTCATCGACGGCGACGTGACGGCGATGCCGATGCTGGCGCCGATCTCCACCAGATGGCGATCGATCTCATAACGCTCGCTCAGGCGCTCGACGATACGGCGCGCCAGGCTCGCCGCATCCTCGTTCGAGCTGATATTCCGCTGGAACACGACGAATTCGTCGCCGCCGAAACGGGCGACGAAATCGTCCGACCGCATCATCTCGCGCAGCCGATCCGCGACCATGCACAACAGCCGGTCACCGCACGGATGGCCGAGCGTGTCGTTCACCTGCTTGAACTGATCGAGGTCGATGAACAGCAGCGCCGACGTCGTCTCCTTGGCGTTGGTCAACAGGCGTTCGATCTCGTCGCGGAAATTGACGCGGTTGGGCAGACCGGTGAGTTCGTCGAAGCGCGCCAGGTGCATGATCCTGGCTTCCGCCATCCGCCGCTCGGTGATGTCTTCCACCAGCACGACGCTGCCGCCGCCCTCCATCGGCTGGAAAATCCACGACAGCGCCCGCATCCCGGCGCCCTGCTCCACCGTGATGATCTCGCCGGCCTGCGCGTTCTCGATCTCCGACAGGATCAGTTGGGCGCTGTCATCGGCGAGAATGTCCGAACGCCGGCACTCGGCGACGATTTCGCGCGCGTGGACGCCGCGCAGCACGGTCTCGCCCGGCAGCCCCATCATCTCGCTGAAACGATGATTCATGACCGCAAGCCGGCCGTCGACGGTGAACATGCAGAGCCCGTGCGGCATATTGTTCAAGGCGGCGTCGAACTGGCTGACCAACGCCTCCTCGCGCTCGCGCGCGACCCAGGCATTGACGTAGATCCGCTGCAGGCTCGACGTCATCCGGCGGATCGCCACGAAGAACACGGCGCTGAGCAACGCCAGCGCGTAATAATAGATGCCGCCGACCGCGATCAGGGTCAGGAACAAAGGTCCGCAGGAGAGCAGCACCTGACGATGGAAAATGACCGGACGGCCGAATGTCCGGCCGACGCCCGCCGAGGTATGGGCCACCACCGTCGTCGCGCATAGCATATGGGCGGCCGCCGCATCGGTGCGCAGCAACACGGTGGCGCCCCAGAGTCCGAGCACAAGACCGTAGGTCATCGCGCCGATCTCGTAGCGCTTTTCCCAGATCACCGCCTCGCTGACGGTCAGACCGGTGCTGCGCTGCTTATAACGATACATCTGATAGGCGCGCGCGAGCCCAACCGCGATGAACAGCGGCACGAAGATCCAGCACCAGATGTCGCCGGTGACCGCCCCGATGACGGCGGCGGCGATCGCCGGGCCGAACCCGCCGACGACCATCGGCAGGGGATTCATGAACAGCGAATCCACCAGCGCCGCGTGAATGGTCGGCGACCACCGCTCCTTCTGGCGCGTTTTATCTGTCGTCAACAACTGCATCGTATGCGCGCGGCCCCCGCTAAGGCCCCACCGTTATACCGCCCGCATATGAAGTCTTCCTGAGCGAACATGGTTGCCGGGATCTTACCGGCCGCCGCCCCGATGCCCCGGCGGGAGCGCGGGGTCCGTCGAAAGACGGCGTTTTAATTCGGCATTCGCGCTCAAGACATCCGCCGCCGGACAGGCGGCGGATGTCGAACTCGGTTCCCTTGGGATTGTCGGCGGCGGTGTCGCGCGCCGCGGCCGGGCACGTTGACGGATCGTTTACGACAACAGCGGGGACCAGGCGGGGTCGGAGGCATAACCCGGCGTCGGCACCTTCTGCTCGTTCCGTCCGGAGATATCGACGGTGTAAAGCGACGGCCCGCCGCCGCCGCCCGGATCGCGGAAGAACATCACGACGCGCCCGTTGGGCGCGAAGGTCGGGCCTTCGTTGTGGAAGCCCGAGGTCAGGATGCGCTCGCCCGAGCCGTCCGGCTTCATGATCCCGATCGCGAACTGACCGCCGCCCTGCTTGGTGAAGGCGATGTAGTCGCCGCGCGGCGACCACACCGGCGTCGAGTAACTGCCCTCGCCGAACGAGATGCGCTGCGCGCCGCCGCCGGTGGCCGCCATGACGTAGATTTGCGGCTTGCCGCCGCGATCGGACTCGAAGCTGATCCGCTGGCCATCCGGCGAAAAGGACGGCGAGGTGTCGATCGCCGGCGTATCGGTCAGCCGGGTTGTCGACTTCGAGCGCAGATCCATCACGAACAGGTTGGAGTTGCCGCCCTGTTGCAGGCTCATGATGATGCGCTGACCGTCCGGCGAAAATCGCGGCGAGAACGACATGCCGGGGAAATTGCCGACGATCTCACGCTGTCCGGTTTCGATATTGAGCAGATAGACCCGCGGATCGCCCTGCCCGAATTCCATATAGGTGATTTCCTGGGTCGAGGGCGAGAAGCGCGGCGTCAGCACCAGATCGGAGCCACGGGTCAGGTAGCGCACGTTGGCGCCGTCCTGATCCATCAAGGCCAGCCGCTTGACGCGATGTTGGGCCGAGCCGCTCTCGTCGACGAACACCACGCGGCTGTCGAAGTAGCCCTTCTCGCCGGTCAGGCGCTCGTAAATCTGGTCGGAAATGATATGGGCGATGCGTCGCCAATATTCCGGCGAGGTGAAATATTGCTGACCCGTCAGTTGCTGGCCCGAGGCGACGTCCCACAGCCGGAATTCGGCTTTCAGGCGGCCGTCGCCTTGCCGCGTCACGCGGCCGGTGACCAGCGCCTGCGCGTTGATGGTCTTCCAGCTCGCGAATTGCGGGGCGGAATCGATGTTGGTGATCTTTTCGATATACGCCGCCTGATCGATCGGCGCGAACAGGCCGCTGCGCTTGAGATTGTTGGTGATGACCTTGGCGACGCCGTTGCCGACCTCGCCGTCGGAGGGGGTCCCGCCGACGAAATTCGGGATCGCGATCGGCAGCGGCGCGACGTTGCCTTCCGTCACCTGCAACCGGGTCTGCGCCCGCGACAGCGTCGGCAGCAGCAGGCCGGCGGCGACACCCGCGCCGCCGATCAGCGCATGGCGGCGTGTCAACGAAATCGCGGACGGAAGGGATGGCGTCAGGGGCATCGCTCGCTCATTTCCAAAGTATCGGCAAAACATCAACCGTTGAACATCTGGCGCGGATCGAAAGTGACGATCATATCCTTCCACTGCTCATAGGTCGCGGGCCGCAGCATGTCGTAAGGCTGGGCCTGCAACACCGCGCGCATCGCGGCGTCGGCGGCGGCGCGATAACGCGGCGACGAGCCGCGCGACACCACCTCCGGCGGCGCCGCCAGCCGCTTGTCCGGCGTCAGGCGGATACGGATATCAACGATCAGTTCTTCCGGATGCTCGGTGCCGGCCTGCACGTTCCACAGCCTGGTCAGCCGCGCCCGCAAGGCGTCCAGTTCGGATTGCGACAGCGTCGCGGCGGTGCCGTGCGCCGCGCCGAGCGAGGCGGTCGTATTCAGCTGCTCGCCGGTGGCGGCATGGCGCGTCGGGTCGCGCTTGTCGAGAAGAGCGGCGATCTTCGATTGATCGAAGGTGCGTTCGCGCTTCGGCTCCGGCGGCTTCGGCGGCGCCGCCTTGGCCTGCGGCTTCGGCGTCGGCTTCTTGGCCTCGTCCTTCTTCAGCGCCTCGGCGATCGGATCGACCTTCGGCGGATCGGGCTTCTTTTCGATCGGCTTCGGCTCATCCTTCGGCTTGTGCTCGGCGACCGGCTTCGGCGGATCGGGCTTCTTCTCGACCGGCTTTTCCACCGGCTTCGGCGGCGGCTCGGGCGCGGCCTCGGTCTTCACTTCCGGCTTTTCGGTGATCTTGCCGGCGGTGTCGTCGACCGGCTTGGCCTCGGCGACCTTCTCGACCAGCGGCTTCGGCTTGTCCTTTTCGCCGGTCCTGCTACCAGCGGTGAGCTTCGACAATTGATCCGCCGAGATGATATCGACCGGCATCGACTCCGGCGGCGGCGCTTCCAGCGAGCGGGCGGAAAACGACACCAGACCCCACCCGATCACGAGCACGTGCAGGGCTACCGACGCGACGAGGGTCTTGTCGACTTTCACCTCAGCTTCCTTGCTCCACCTCGGTCACCAGCGCGACGCGACGAAAGCCCGCGGACGACAGCCGGCCCATCACCTTCATGACGGTGCCGTAATCGACCTTCTTGTCGCCGCGCACGAAAATCCGCTCATCCAGGCCGGCGCGCGCCTCGGTGATCGCCTTCAATTTTGGCACCAGTTCGTCAACGGCGATTTCGGTGTCGTTGAGAAACACCTGCCCCTTGAGATTAACCGACAACGTCAGGGGATTCTTGTCCTGATCGAGGCTCTTGGCCTGGGTCTGCGGCAGATCGAGCGGCACGCCGACCGTGAGGAGCGGCGCCGACACCATGAAGATGATCAGCAGCACCAGCATGACGTCGACCATTGGGGTGACGTTGATCTCCGACATCGGGGCCGCGCGCCGGCGCCGGCCGCGTCCGCCGCCTGACGCTCCCGCGATATTCATGCCCATGATGCGGTGCTCACAATAAACCCCTCACGCTTCAGGCGCGCTCATCGATCTGGCGCGACAGGATCGCCGAGAACTCGTCGGCGAACCCTTCCAGACGCTGCGCCTGCCGGTTCACCTCTGCCGTGAATTTGTTGTAAAAAATGGTCGCCGGGATGGCGGCGATAAGGCCGATGGCGGTGGCGAACAGCGCTTCGGCAATACCGGGCGCCACCACGGCCAGCGACGTGTTCTTGGACGCGGCGATCGACTGGAAGCTCGACATGATGCCCCAGACGGTGCCGAACAGGCCGACGAACGGCGATGCCGATCCGACCGTCGCCAGCACCAGGAGGCGGCGTTCGAGCCGCTCGATCTCGCGCGCGATCGAGACGTTCATCACCTTCTCGATCCGCATCTGGAGCCCGGCGAACGAGCGGGCCTGGCTCTCGAACGAACGCTTCCATTCGCGCATCGCCGCGACGAAACACGCCGCCATCGATTGCGTCGGCTTCGACGCCAGCGACCGGTAAAGCTCCTCGATCGATTCGCCCGACCAGAACGCCTGCTCAAAGCGGTCCATCGCCCGCCGGGTGCGGCCGTAGAGCAGGATCTTGTCGATGGCGATGGCCCAGACCCACACCGAGCAGGCCAGCAGGCCGAGCATCACCGCCTTGACCACCCAATGGGCTTGAAAGAACAGCGCGATCAGGGAGACGTCGGAGGAGGCCAGCGGCAAGGCTGACTGCGCCACATCGGCCGGATTCATAAACAATGTCCTCTCAACGCAAGTGGTCCCATCGTTTCCGGGAGCGGCGCGCCGCGCCGTTTCCGACCGCGCGCGCGACCGCATCGTCCACCAACGCCGGTTCTGTCAATTCGCATGGGAGGCCCGTCCAAAGCCGGAGCCTGCATCCCCTGCCAACGTGTCAAAACGAGGGCTGACGGCGGTTTTCCCGCGTTCCACCAAGCACCTGTCGTGGTTAACGCGAGGTTATCAAAGCGGTTTTCCGAATGATTTCGCGGCGGAAATTTCGCCCAAAACAAAGCCGCCCGTCCGGGGATGCGGACGGGCGGCGATGTAACGATCATTTACAATGGGCGGCGGTCAGGCCTGCGGCTGGCCGTCGGAGGGCGGGGTCGGGCGCGAGCGGTGCTGCGCCATGAACTGGTCGAACTCCTCCTTGTCGCGGGCGTGACGCAGGCGCTCCAGGAACTCCTTGAATTCCTTCTGCTCGTCCTCAAGACGGCGCAGCGTCTCGACGCGGTACTCATCGAAGGCGCGGTTGCCGCTCGACGGCGGGCCGAAGCCGAAGCCGCGGCGCTCCATGCGGTCGCGCATCCGGTCCATCTTGTACTGCATCCGCTCCATCTTGTTCGACCAGCGGTCGTTATGACTCCAGCATCCCATTTTCCTGCTCCCGAGTGTGAAGAAAAGAAGCGCGAGGCCGATCGGCCACCAGAAGATAAAGCCGAGCACCGTCAAGGCGATCCAGCCCGGATGCCAGGGCGACTCGAACAAGCCTGGACGCCGGTAATGGCCTTCCGTCGGGCCGTTCCAGCGGTGAACGTCTGCGGTGGGGGTCATGGGTGTCTCCCTGTGGCGGCTGCGTGAATGTAAATAACATTTACATACCTAGCCTACTGTGTGGTTTTGTCAAGCGAGCAGCGTGGCGATCACGAAAAATATATCGGTCGCAGGCTGCGCGGCGGCAAGGTCAGCGCGGCAAGACGCGGCGGCCGCGAAGGTTCCCGCTCGCGCCATCACATATGAGCGAAAAGGAATCGCGCTACTTGCCGGACGGACGGCCCCACGGGCCTGGCGGCGGCGCGGGCGGCCCCGGCGGCGCGCGCGACGGCGTGGCGGCGTCCGGCGGCGGGCGCTGGTCGGTCGGGAAGCCGAGGCCGCGCAGATAGATCAGCACGCCGGCTTCGAGCAGTTCGTCCGGCGACATCGGCAGCTTGCGCCGCGCTGCGTCGCCGCGCGAGAACAGCGAGGCGACGCCGTGCGACAACGACCAGATATGCAGCGCCATCATCATCGCCGGCGGCCGCGCCACGCCCGGCGGCGCCAGCGCGGCAAGGCGTTCGGCGGCGGCGCGGATGATGTTGAAGGCGCGCTCGCTCGCCACCATCAGCGTCGGATTGACGTCGACCGGCACGCCGGATTCGAACATCGCCGAATAGAACGCCGGTTCGCTGCGGGCGAAATCGAGATAGGCGCGCCCGACCCGCTGGAACGCGGTGACGGTGTCGGGGCGGCCGTCATCCCACGCCCGCGTCAGCACCGCCTCGAACAACTCGAAACCGCGCTGGGCGACGCTGGACAACAATTCGTCGCGGTCGCGGAAGTGGCGATAGGGCGCCGCCGGGCTGACGCCGGCCGAGCGCGCGGCGTCGGCGAAGGTAAACCCGGCCGGTCCTTTCTCCGCGATCAGGCCGAGCGCCGCCTGCAGCAGCGCCTCCTTGAGGTTGCCGTGGTGATAGCCGCGCTCGGTGCCGCGGCGGTCCTTTCGCCAGCTCATGTTAATGGCTTTTACATGAGGCCGGCGAAAAGGCCATCATTTTCCTCAAAATCGCGCCCGCTGAAATCATTGAAGAATTCATCCGGGGAATCTTGCGGCGACATCGTGGCGAAGGGCGTCACGCCCCGGCAGCGCCCCGGCCGCGCCGGAACACATTCTCGCCGCATTAAGCCCAGAGGATTCGGACGGCGTTTCGTCGCGCGGGGACAACAAGCGCGGCGGGCGCATCTGGAAGGGGCGTTCCGCGTAAAATCTTTGCAGTTTGGCTCGCGCATTCGTGCTGCGGCGAGTCATGCCCGAACCACTTTGGCTCGCGCCCTGCGAGCCCGAACCTATTGGGGAGGACATCATGAACGATGCCACGAAACGCGCCGGCACCCGCGCGCTCACTCACACGCTCGCGCACGTCATGGCGGTCACCGCGCTCCTGGTGATCGCGCTGTGCGTGTTTTACGTGAGGTAGAGTTGCGCGCACGGGCGATACGGCGCGCGTGATTTCCGCCATCCGACTAAAGGCGTCGTCCCCGCGCCGGCGGGGACCCAGACTCCGCAGTAGCCGTGATACGAAAAGCGACTGTTACTCACGCCTGCCATCACAACCAACGCCAGGTTATGGGTCCGCCTGCGCGGGGACGACCATTGGATGGGGCGGCGGTCGCGACAAGCCGCATTTCGCGTCAGCGTTCAAGACAGCGCCTTCCGCACTGTGTCGGCGGGTTCCGCCGAACGTGAAAACGCGATAAGACCCGCGCATCGTTCCTCGCATCAAGCAGGCCATGACCGAGAGCCTCACCAAAGTCGCACTGATCACCGGCGCCGCGCGCGGCATCGGGCTCGCCGTCGCAAAACGCTTTCGCGCCGAGGGCTGGGCGGTGGCGCTCCTCGATATCGAGGACGCGCTGCTGCGGGAGGCGGCGGCCGCGCTCGCCGATCCGGTGAACGTACTGGCGCTGCCCTGCGACGTCGCCGACGGCGCGGCGGTGAAGGCCGCGATCGCGGGCGTCAGCGCGCGCTTCGGCCGGCTCGACGCGCTGGTCAACAATGCCGGCATCGCGGTGTTCAAGCCGATCCTCGACACTGAAGACGACGAGTGGGACCGCGTCCTCGCCGTCAACCTCACCGGCCCGTTTCTGTGCATCAAGGCGGCCGCGCCGCTGATGCGCGAGCACGGCGGCGGCGCCATCGTCAACATCACCTCGATCTCGGGCTTGCGCGCCTCGACGCTGCGCGTCGCCTACGGCACCAGCAAGGCGGCGCTTGCCCATCTCACCAAGCAGGCGGCGGTCGAACTGGCCTCGCTCGGCATCCGCGTCAACGCGGTGGCGCCGGGGCCGGTCGACACCGCGATGGCCAAGGCGGTGCATTCGCCGGCGATCCGCGCCGACTACCACGACGCCATTCCGCTCAACCGCTACGGGCTGGAGGAGGAACTGGCGGAGGCGATCTTCTTCCTGTGCGGCGAGCGCGCAAGCTACATCACCGGGCAGTTGCTCGCCGTCGACGGCGGCTTCGACGCCGCCGGCATCGGCCTGCCGACGCTGCGCAAGGAAGGGCGGAACGGGTAGTTTCGCGGTTCATCATTGCGCCGTTTCCGTCATTGCATTTCGTCGCTGTCGTCTCCGTCGTCATTGCGAGCGA
>JBDHSX010000044.1:0-24180 GCA_039808365.1 Xanthobacteraceae bacterium
GACATGCTCACGACGATCGCGGAGGGCGCGATGCGATATTCGGAAACGCCCCGGATTGGATTGGGCGCGGCGGCTCTCATGATCGCCCTCGTCGCGCTCCTGATCCTGACAATCATCTGGGTCATATCGGCCTGGAGCATTGGCGGCGATATTGAGATCGGCTGGCACGGATGGATCGCCCTCGGGCTCGGCAGCGTCTTTTCGCTGGTGATCGGCTGCGGGTTGATGGCGCTGATGTTTTTCAGCAGCCGCAGCGGTCACGATGAAGCCGCCGATCCCTTCCGGCGCAAACCGAAACCGCCGCCGGACAAATAGCAGCGCGCTAGTCGGCTGATTTCAAGCGCCTCATGGTGAACTCGATCTCCCCGCCCGGCAGCTCCCGCCAGGATTCAACGGCCGTCATGTAGGCGGCCGCCGGCCAGCGATCGAGGAACGCCCTCGCTGTCCGCCGGGCTTGCTCCCTTGGCAGGGTGAAGGTTTCCCGCGCGAAACCGTCGTCGGCCTTGGCCCGCCGGCGCCGGGCCGCCATCCGGTCTGCGAGATTTTTGGGTGTTCGGTAGGCCATCCCGAAAAATGTAAGCCGTCATGAACGCTTCCGGGAGTCCTCGGCGGAACCGAAGGCGATACGGCGCGCCTGCCGGTCTGTGCATTAAACATCGGTCATCTTCGAACTCTCCACGTTGTGAACCATTGGCCCATACCACCCGTCAAAACGAGGAGAATGATATGAAAAGAGCCGTTGTCGCTTCGCTGGCCGCAGCCATGCTGGTCGGATCAATGGCAGCGTCGAGCGCAGCCCCGCTCTCCCCCGCGACGGCGACGGGCGTGCGGACCCATGCCGTCGGCGACATCACCCAGGTCCAGTGGCGAGGCCGCCATGGCTGGCATGGTCACCACGGGCACGGCGGCTGGCATGGCGGTCCTTGGCGCCACCGACATCACGGCTATGGCTGGGGTCCGGCGATCGGAGGACTGGCGGCGGGCGCGATCATCGGTAGCGCCATCGCCAACAGCAACGCCGCCGCCGGCGATGCGGTAAGCTACTGTATGAATCGGTTCAAATCATACGATCCGGCATCCGGCACCTACCTCGGGTATGACGGCATCCGTCACCCCTGCCCTTAAACGGATCGCGCGGCAAGGAGCGCGGAGCGATCGCTCCGCGCTCTTTCCTTGCGCGCACCGCTCGCGACGAATACCGCGCGATCATGGTGGAAGCCTTGGGCGAAAACCCTAGGCTTGCCGATCCCGCAATCCCGTGACGCCGTGTCGTTCGGCGCAGTGGTCGCAGCAGTAAAACGTCCCGCCGCTCTCCAGCCCGTGTCCGACAATGCGAATGCCGCAGTGCCCGCAAACCGGAGCCAAGGCATGGATCGCGCACTCGAAGCTGTCATAGGTGTGGGTCTCTCCACCCATCGTCACCTGAAATGCCTTGTCGTATTCATTTCCACATGTTTCGCAAAGGGGCATCATTCTCCTCCGACCTTTGATTTATCTCCAGATCAATGAGCGGACGGGCCATCAGGAACCGGCGATCACTTTCGGCGTCGCGCCAGCGAGTTGCGCACCTGTTACTTCCTGATGTTGCCATCCGCTCCTCTGGTAACGCCTGAAGGGACGCCGTTGTTGCGTTTGCATCGACAACGATCGTCGCCGCGAAAGTTCTCACCATCGCAGAAAGATCACAGTCTCGCTCAGGAACGATGCATTGCGCCACGTCTTGAGGTCGTGTGGTGCGAATGGGCGCATCACCTGCAATGGAGAGACTTCATGGCGAATGAAAATCGTGGCTTTGCGAGCATGGACGAAGACAAGCAGCGCGAGATCGCCCGCAAGGGTGGCGGAAGTGTTCCGGACGAGAAGCGGAGCTTTTCGCAGCATCACGAGCTTGCGGCGGAGGCCGGCCGCAAGGGCGGCGAACATAGCCATGGCGGCGGCGGTCATCAGGGCGGCAGCCAACGCGGCGGCGGAGGAAACTTTGCCGAGGACCGCGAGCGTGCTACAGAGGCGGGCCGCAAGGGTGGTCAGCGATGAGCGCACGGCCCGCTTGGCTTTTCAGCCCGGCGGGCCATCGCTCGCTTCAGGAGCAGAGTGCCGTCATGAAGATCGTGAGGGGCGCATGGGTGTTAGCATGCGATGGCCGCAAGGCGCTTCTTCTTGAGAATATCGGCAATGTCGGATTCCCCGACTTGCGCATCAAGGAGACCTACGAACACGCCGACGAGCCGACCCGCGAACTTGGCGCGGCGCCGCCCGGCCGATCCTATCAGTCCGTCGGCGCTCACCGAAGCGCCGTCGAGCAGACCGACCTGCACGACGAGGCGGAGCGGGCGTTCCTGCGCGATCTCGCGGAGCGCCTCAATCGGGCGGCGCTTGCCGGCGAGGCAAAGGCGCTGATCGTCGTCGCGCCGCCGCGCGCGCTTGGGATGATCCGCGAAGCGTATTCGCCCACCCTTCGCGGCGTCATCGCCGGCGAGATCGCGAAGGATGTCGTCAATCATCCGGCCGATGAGATTCAAAAGCTGGTGGTGCAGAGCGAATAGCATCGCCGGCGTTTTCACGCGGCGGCGTTGGGCTCAATCCCCGGGATCTGAGTAATTGTCGGCCGAAAAATTTCTCCGGCCGCGCTCATTTCTCGCCCCCCGAGCCGGCGCGCGGGCCGCCGAAACCGGAGGCCGGCGCGGATGGCGGCCGCCGATCGACGTGACGCAGCGCCGCGCGAAAATCCTCAGGATCGAACCAGTCGAGCGCCTCCAGCGCGGCGACGACCTCGGCGTCCCCGATCCGCGCGGCCTCGACGTCGTACTGGCCGAAACGCTTTTGATCGACCGCCTGAATCCCGAAGCCCGTCACGGCCCATTGCCGGCCCAGCCAATAGATATCCCGGTGCAAACCCATCGGTTGGTTTTATCGTGATTCTGTGGCCGCACACGCTGCGTTCGGATCCGCGTAAATGGTTCCCGCTCGCTCGCGGATTTCTCCCATGCGTCGCGCCAACCTTTATCTTTATCGCCGGCTCAACTAGCTTTACGACTCACGACCGCCGAGTTGGTCGGCAACAGGAGGGCCACATGCGCCGATGGATTTACGCGGCAACGACAGCTCTATCTCTCGCAGGTTTCGGCGCGCTTGCGCCGGCGCAAGCGCTTCCGGTGCAACCGGGCATCCCGGCGCCGACCGACGTGCAGCAAACGCAATTCTGGTTCGGCGGCCGTAACTTCTGCTTCTATCCGAACGGCTGGAACGGCCCCGGATTCTACTGGTGCGGCTATGCCTGGCGCCGCGGTTTCGGCTGGGGCGGCGGTCATGGCTGGAACGGCTGGGATCATCGCCGGCCACCTCACTGGCATGGCGGCGGCCGTCCGCCGCACTGGGGCGGCGGCGGACGCCCGCCGCCGCACGCCCGTCCGCCCGGGGGACGGCCTCCCCATGCCGGACGTCCCGGCGGCGGCGGCGGTCGGCCGGGCGGACCCGGCGGCGGGCACGGCGGACATCGCCGCTAAGCCTCGCAGGGGTTCGCCTCGACCCTCCGCGCCTTGTTTCGGAAGCCTCCGAAGCCGGATGCAGAGTCGAGAGGAATGGATGATGTCACGCGCAGCCCGGATCATTCCGGGCTGTTCGCATGTTCGCGCGCCGATTTGCTGATTCCGTGTCGGCATGCCGATGGCGGCGGCGACGGCGCCGCGGAAATGTCGCGTTGACGGCCCCGGACGGCCTTTGGCATAACCGATGTGGGATGGCGCAATCACACTTCGGGGCACGATGAAGAACGGGCTATATTCAGTCCACGTCGATCTGCTCGACGGCAGGACCGGCAAAGGCAGCGGCGTCGTGGTGTTCCGCGACGGCAAAATCCTCGGTGGCGACGCCTATCTGTTCTATGTCGGCCACTACGTCATCGAGGGATCGGTGTTCAAGGGCGAGCTGCAAGTCAACCAGCACACCCGCAGCCCCGACGTGAATCCGATCTTCGGCGGCCAAAGCCAGCCGGTCGGCATCGGCGTCTCCGGCAGCTTCACCGACACCGGCGGCACCATGACCGGAACCGCGCTGGTCGGAAAAGCCAGCCAGATCTTCACCGCCACCTTGCGCAAGCTGGCGGACGCCGACTGAAGCGCGACGCGGCGACCCGATCGGCGCCGTCCCCGCCGGCGCGGGGACGACGCCGAAGTCATTTGATCCCGTGGTTAACGGCTTTCAACGTTTGACGCCGCCGTGAATTCACCGGGCGCGTTGCGCGGCAGAATCATCCGCACGTGGGTCCCCTTGTCCGGCTCCGACTCCAGCTGAATCTGTCCGCCGAGGCGGCTGGTGACGATGCTGTAGACGATATGCAGACCGAGGCCGGTGCCGCCCTCGTCGCGCCGCGTGGTGAAGAACGGATCGAACGCGCGCCGCCGGATCTCCGGGCTCATGCCGCAACCATTGTCGGAATACAGCACCTCGACATGATCGGGGCCGCAGGCCCGCGCCTTGATGTCGACCTCGCCGGCCGCGCCGCCGGGAAACGCGTGCGCCACCGAGTTGAGAAACAGGTTGGTCAGCACCTGGCCGTAGGGGCCGGGATAGCTGTTCATCATCAGCCCCGGCTCGCATTCGACGCTCAACGTCAGGTTCTGCTTGCGGATGCCGGGACGCAGGCTCATCACCACCTGGTCGGTCAGATCGGCGAGATTGAAGCTGCGCTGATCGGAGTAGTTGCGGTCCGCCGCGACCTGCTTGAACGACTGAATGAGTTCGGCGGCGCGATTGAGGTTGCCGACCAGTTGCGCCGCCGCGCTGCGGCAGGTCTCGACGAACTCGTTCAGGCTGGAGCGCCGCAGCGCGCCGCCCGCCACCTCCTCCGCGAACAGCGCCGTCTTGCGCTCCAGCGACGAGGCGACCGTCAGGCTGATCCCGACCGGATTGTTGACCTCGTGGGCCACGCCCGCCACCAGACGGCCGAGCGCCGCCAGCTTCTCGGCCTCGATCAGCGAGTTCTGGGTTTCCCGCAAATGCTGCAAGGCGGCCTCGGCGGCATCGCGGGCCTTGCGCATCTCCTGCTCGCTGCGCTTGCGTTCGCCGATGTCGAGCGCCACGGTGACGATCTGCCTGATCTCGCCGTCGGAATCGCGCAGCGGCAGCTTGTTGACCAGCCACTGGCGCATGACGCCGGACGAATCGACATACTCCTCCTCGTAGAAGCCCAACTCCTGTCTGGATTCGATGACGCGCCGGTCGTTCTCGTCGGTCTTGTCGGCGCCGTAGCGCGACATGATGTCGGACGTGGTGCGGCCGATGGCGTCCTCCGGCTCGATATTGAAGATGTTCGCCATGTAGCGGTTCATCAGGACATAGCGCATCCGCATGTCCTTGACGTTGATGACCGCCGGCACGGTGTCGATCACCTCCTGCAAGCGGCGGCGGCCCTCGGCGACCTCCGCCTCCGCCCGCTTCTGATTGGTGATGTCGCGGACCACGCCCTCGTAGCGCACCACACGGCCGGCCTCGTCCCGCACCGTCGTCGCGCTGTCCGAGAGCCACAGCACGTTGCCGTCGCGCCGCCGCGCCTGATATTCGAATTCGCGCACCATGCCGTCGCGGGCCATGCGCTTCTGATATTCCGCGCGCATCGCGGGATCGAGATAGATCGTGCTGGCGACATCGGCGACGCCGTCGATCAGATCGCGCGCGGTGTCGTAGCCCATCATCCGCGCCAGCGCCGGGTTGGCGTTCAGCAACTGGCCCTCGGGCGTGGTGACATAGATGCCGTCGATCGATGAGTCGAACAGCTTGCGGTAACTCTCCTCGGCTTCCGCGAACCGGCGCTCCGCCAGCGACCGCCGCGCCGCCTCGCCGGCGGCGGCGCGGCGGTCGCGGCCGACGACCGCCGCGGCATAGCCGAGCGCCGCGCCGATCAGGCCGGCGACGGCCCCTGCCCCGATCAGCGCTCCCCAGCCGGTCAGATCAATCGCGAGTAGCGCAACGCCCACGGTCACCTGCCGCGTGTGGAAACGCTTGAGCGTAGCATATCGCGCCGCCCGCGCGCCATCATGCCGACACGGCGCGCCGGCCGGCGCGCCGCGATATCGACCGGTCCGGCGCGACGCCGGACCGCGACCGCTACTTCTTCGGGCGGATGGCGTCCGCCGTGCCCTGAATGAACGCCGTGATCTGGCGGACATCGGCCTCGGATATCCTGCCGGAGAAATCCGGCATGCCCTTGTCCATGAACGGCCCCTTGAACACGATATCCTTCAGGTTGCCGATGGTTTCCGGAGACGAATAGCCGAGGTTCTTGATGTTGCCGCCTTTGTCCACCCCCGGCACGCCATGACAGAACGCGCAATTGGTGACATAGAGCAGCGTCCCCGGCCCGACATCCTTGGGATCGTATTTGACGCCCTCGACCAGGCCCGCGAGTTGCAGCTTGGTGAACTCCGGCGGCTTGGCCTTGCCGCCGATGGCGAAGGTGAACACCGTGCCCGGCCCTTCCTTGTCGGTGGCGCGCTGGGTCTCGCCGAACACGCCGCCCCAGCCGACCGCGACGGAGACGTATTGCACGCCGTCCACCATGTAGGTCGCCGGCCCGGCCACCACGCCGGTGCCGGTGGACTGCTCCCACAGCTTGTCGCCGGTCCTGGCGTTATAGGCGACGAAGCGGCCGTCGGCGGTGCCCTGGAATACCAGATTGCCCGCCGTGGTCAGCGTGCCGCCGTTCCACGGCGAAACATAGTCCTGCTTCCACACCTGTTGCTGCTTGACCGGGTCCCATGCGATCAGCCGGCCGAACGGCTGGCTTTTCGGCGGCGTCGCGTTGACGGCGAAACCGATGTTCCAGCCGATGCCGGACATCGCCTTGCCCGGCACCACCTCGTTATGGGTGAAGGTCTGCTCCGTGGTCAGGTTGAGCGGCACATTCTGCGCCGGCAGATAGACCAGACCGGTCTGCGGATTGAACGACATCGGGTGCCAGTTGTGGGCGCCGAACGGGCCGGGAATGGCGTCGAACGGCTTGTCGCCGCGCGCTTCCGCCACTTCGATCGGGCGGCCGTCCTTGTCGTAGCCGGTGGCCCAGTTCACATCGACGAAGTTCTTCGCCGAGATGAATTTGCCGTTGGTGCGGTCGATGACGAAGAAGAAGCCGTTCTTCGGCGCGTGCAGGATGACCTTGCGCGGCTGACCGTCGATGGTCAGGTCGGCGAGGATCATCGGCTGGGTCGAGGTGTAGTCCCAGTTGTCGCCGGGCGTCTCCTGATAGTGCCAGACATATTTGCCGGTATCGGGATTGAGCGCGACGATCGACGCCAGATAGAGGTTATCGCCGCCGGCGGGGCTGCGGAATTTGCGGTTCCATGGCGAGCCGTTGCCGGTGCCGATATAGAGCAGGTTCAACTGCGGATCGTAAGTGATGGTGTCCCACGGCGTGCCGCCGCCGCCGCTCACCCAGTATTTGCCGGACGGATCCCAGGTCTTGGCGGCCTTCTCCATCGATTCATCTTCGAACGGCTTCGACGGATCGCCGGGCACGGTGAACCAGCGCCATGCCAGCTTGCCGCTCTCGGCGTCGTAGGCCGACACGTAGCCGCGCACGCCGTATTCCGCGCCGCCATTGCCAATGATGACCTTGCCGTTGACCACGCGCGGCGCGCCGGTCACGGTGTAGGAACGGGAATGATCGATGATGGTGTCGGTTTCCCAGACCTTCGCGCCGGTCGCGGCATCCAGCGCGACGAGACGGCCGTCATAGGCGCCGACGAACACCTTGCCCTTGTAGAGCGCGACGCCGCGATTGACGACGTCGCAGCAGCCGCGATAGCCCCGGGAGCGATCGACGCCGGGATCAAAGCTCCAGATCCGTTTGCCGGTGCGGACGTCGACCGCGTGGACCACGCTCCACGACGCGGTCACATACATCACGCCATCGACCACCAGCGGCGTCGCCTCGACGCCGCGGATCGATTCGAGATTGTAGGTCCACATCAGGCCCAGATCCTTGACGTTGCCGTCATTGATCTTGTCGAGCTTGCTGAAGCGGGTCTCGGCGTAGTCGAGCCCGTAGCTGAGCCAGTCGTTGGTGGTCGCGGCGTTGGCTTCGATCGCCTTGCCGTCGATCGCCGAGGTCACCGCCTTGATGTGCGCCGCCGAGCCCTTGGCGTCCTGCGCGCTGGCGCCGCCGCTTCCCAGCGAAGCCGCGAGCGCGATCACCGCGAAGCCGCGCACGGCGTATGTCGGCAAGGGTGCAAACGAGGGGCGTCGCCCCCGATCCCGGACCGAACGCGGCGACGCAGCGCCAATCGAACCTGAAAGATTCAGCATGACGTCCTCCCTGATGGCCTCTCGCGGGCCCGCGTCGAGGCTAGGACGACGATGCAAAGACTGTCAACAGACTGGAACGGTTCCAATGAGGGCGATCCGCGCCGAACCGCGCGCGCCGAAACCGGGATCGGCCCCTAACGCGCCGGCACGTCGAACAGTTCGCCGTCGTAACCGGCCTCGGCCGGAATCCGCAGGCGGCGCTTGTCGCCGTCCTTGATGACGACCGGCATCACCGTCACCACCGGCGCGCGCCGCGCGGCCTCAAGGGCCGCCGCGACGCTGGGCTGCTTGCCGAGCTTGATGAGGTTGCGGACGGTGGGAAACGGCAGGATGAAGCGGCCGCTCTCGCCGCCGTCCAGCGCCTCGCGCGGCGACACCCAGATCGAGTCGGTCGACTCGCGGCCGTCATGGGCGCCGACCTGCTCCGGCGGCGCTTTCGCCAGGAAGAAATGCGTATCGAAGCGCTTGGGCTGTCCTTCCGGCGTGATCCAGTGCGCGTAGTGCGCCAGCTGATCGACCGCAGGCGTCAATTCGTTCGCCGCGAGAATGTCGCGAAACGACGTCTTGCCCTCGCACAGGGCGGCGCGATGCGCCTCGGCGATGGAGGCCGCGCGCGCGGCCGTGACGAGGTCCCGCGAGCCGCGCGGCCGCGCCAGCAGAATGCCGCTCTCCTCGAATGTCTCGCGGATGGCGGCGACGCGGAATTGCAGCGCCATCATGTCCACATCCGCCGCATCGCACAGCGCGGCGTCCTCGGCGATGTCGCGATCGCCCGGATCGACGCTGCCGCCGGGAAACACCAGCGCGCCGGAGGCGAATTCGATCTGATAGTGCCGGACCATCATGAACACTTCGATGGCGCTGGCCCCGCCGCGCAGCAGCAGGATGGTCGAGGCCGGACGCGCCGGAGCGAATTGAACGGACATGGACGTCTCTCCTAAAATCTGATTCAACTGCGTTGAATCAGATTCGTCGTTTATCTTTTTGTTTAAGCATGATCTTTTCCGAAATCCGGTTTCCACTTTTCGGGATCATGCTCTAACCGGCGGCGTGGCTTTGCGGCGCGGTCAGCGCGCGCTTGTCGACGCGGGCGACGCGGGACAACAGGTAATCCACCTCGGCCCGCGCGACGGCGCTGAGCGTCGAGCCCGGCTTGCGTTGCGCGGCGGAAGCGATGATGCCGCGCTTGTTGAGCACGTATTTGCGCACCGCGAGCCCGACGCCGGGCTGCTGCTCGTAGCGGATCAGCGGCAGATGGGCGTCGAACAGATCGTGCGCCGCGTCGCGCTTGCCTTCCTTCGACAATCGCACCACGTCGATCAGCAGTTCGGGGAAGGCGTAGCCGGTCATCGCCCCGTCGGCGCCGCGCTCCATCTCGAAATCGAGGAAGGTCGCGCCGTTGCCGGTGAGGATCGACAGCGGCCGCAGCGAGCCGTCGGCCTGGAAGCCGCGCAGCGCCGTGATCTTCTCAAGGCCCGGCCAATCCTCGTGCTTGAGCATCACGCAGGACGGATTGTCCATCACGATCTTGCGGATCACCGCCGGTGTCATCACCACGCCGAGCGTCAGCGGATAGTCCTGCAACACCCACGGCACGTCCTCGCCGATCGCCTCCACCGCCTGCCGGAAATAGCCGACGATCTGGTCGTCGGTGCGCAAGGACGGCGTCGGCGCGATCATCACCGCCGCCGCGCCCGCGTCCATCGACGCCCGCGCCAGCGCGCGCATCGCGGCGAAGCCTGGCGCGGAGACGCCGACCACGGTTTGCAGCGAGGTCGCGCGCGTGATGAAGCGCCGCGCCACGGCTTCGGCTTCGGCGGCATCCATCTTCGGCGCTTCCCCGAGAATGCCGAGCACGGTGACGCCGTCGCAGCCGACCTTGGTGTAGAAATCGACCAGCCGGTCGATCGAGCCGTCGTCGATGCGGCCGTCGTCGTGAAACGGTGTCGGCGCGATCGCGAAGGTGCCGCTGGCGTGATGGGTCAGACGCATGTTGCCGGATCTCTCATAGCAGGAATCGCAGGCGCGGAATCATCCGGCCGGGAATCGACGCCGAGGCGACGGCCCCGTCGTCCAGCGCGCCCATTCGACGGTAGAATGCCGCAGCTTGCGGGTCGGATTCAACCGTCATCATCGAAGCGCCGTGCGCGGCCGCCATGCGCGCCGCCCACTCAAACAGCTTTCGGCCCGCGCCGGTTCGAAAGGTGTCGGGCTCAACAAACAGCTTTTCCAGTCGCGCCGCCGCCCTGTCCATGACGATTTCAACGAACCCGACAATACGCCCGTCGTCTTCGGCGACCTGGGAGATCGACCGCTTCAGCCGGTCAGGCGTCAGCGTCAGTTCGTCCCGGCACATCCGCATGAACGCCGCGTCATATCCCCACGCCGCCTTTGACCGGAGACAAAGGGCCGTCAGCGCGGCGCACTCGTCTGGACCGGCGGGGCGTAGCGAAATCATGGCGTCGTCCTTCGCGCCTCAAAATCTCCGCGCCGCCATCGTCTGGTCGGAGAAGAAAATCTCTTTGGCGTGGGTGACGATGTCCTCGGCCTTCCAGCCGTCATGCGGCGGCTTCCAGCCTTCCATTTCCAGCATCTTCATCTCGCGCACGCCGCGCGGGCCGGAGACGCCGAGCACCTTGCCGGTCTGGTCGCCGGACAGGTCGCTGACCATGTAGAGCACGGCCGGGGCGATGCCGTCCGGCCCCAGCGCCGCGCCGGGATTGTCGATATAGCGTGGCAGATCGGCGGTCATGCGGGTCAGCGCGCCGGGGGCCAGCGTCCAGATCCGGATATTGTATTTGCGGCCCTCGATGGCGAGCACGTTGGAGAGGCCCCAGATGCCGCCCTTGGCCGCGCCGTAATTGCTCTGGCCGAAATTGCCGATCAGTCCCGACGTCGACGAGGTGTTGACGATGACGCCGCCGCCATTGTCCTTCATCCAGCGGAACACCGGCGAGGTGACGCAGAACGTGCCCTTGAGATGCACCTTGAGGCACTTGTCCCAATCCGCCTCGGTCATCTTGACGAAGGAGCGGTCGAGCAGGATGCCGGCATTGTTGACGAGAATATCGGCGCGGCCGAAATGCCGGATGGCGTCGTCGAACACCGACTGCCCGCCGGCCATCGTGGAAATATCGGCGCCGTTGGCGACGGCGCGGCCGCCTTCCGCCTTGATCGCCGCGACCACCTTCCCGGCCATCGATTGATCCGCGCCTGAGCCGTCGCGCGGCCCGCCGAGATCGTTGACCACCACCGCCGCGCCCTCGCGCGCGAACAGCTTTGCGTAAGCCTCGCCGAGCCCGCCGCCCGCGCCGGTGATCAGCGCCACTTTGCCGTCGAGCAGTCCCATCGGCTTTCTCCGTTCATATTCTCATGTCGCTGTCATTCCGGGGCGCGAGCCCTTGCGAGCGAGCCCGGAATCCATAACCACCGCCGGGCGTATGGATTCCGGGTCTGCGCCTGAAGAAGGCGCATCCCGGAATGACGGCAACTCAGTGAGACAACGCCATCAACCCAGTTCCGTCCGGCCGTTCTTGATCACGGTGACGCCGCGTTCCTTCACCCTGGCCTCGAACGAGATGACGTTGCCGTCCTTCCACAGATCCATCGTCACGGTCTCGCCGGGATAGACCGGCGCGGAGAACCGCACGGCGTGGCGACGGAACGCCGATGCGTCGTAGTCGGCATAGGTCTGCAATACGCCGCGGCAGGTGATGCCGTAGGTGCACATGCCATGCAGGATCGGGCGCGGGAAGCCGGCGCGCTTGGCGAACTCCGGATCGCTGTGCAGCGGATTGCGGTCGCCGCACAGCCGATAGATCAGCGCCTGGTCCGGCCGCGTGGTGATGTCGACGGTTTTGTCGGGGGCGCGCGAGGGCACCTGATGCGGCTCGGGCTGGCCCTCGGAGGGGCCGCCGATGCCGCCGTCGCCGCGCGCGAAACGCGACGCCACCAGCGTCGCCAGCGCCTCGCCCTTGTCGTTCCGGAGCACGGTCTGGTGCCGGATCACCAGCCCCTTGTCCTTGCCCTTGTCGAACACGCCGATCACGCTGGAGTCCGCCGTGATGTCCGCCGCCACCGGCAGCGGCTTGTGGAACGTGATGTCGCGCTCGCCGTCCACCACCATCAGGCGGTTGAGATTCATGTCGCCGGGGCCGGAGCCCCACGCCGCCACCGAGGCGAAGGTCGGCACCACCTTGAGCGGGCGTTCGGTGAAACAGGCTTCGTTGACGAAGGCCAGTTCCTTCTCGTCCATCGGATCGGCGCCGAGTCCGATCCCATAGGCGTAGAGCATGACCTCGCGATCGGTGTAGCTGTATTTCTGGCCCATGCTCTTGAGCGCGATGAGCTGGTCGTAACTGAGCGCCATGTGTGTTTGTCTCCCGTTTATATTGTTTGGCTGCCGACGAACCCCATTCGGCAATGCCGTCATTGCGAGGAGCGACGCGACGAAGCAATCCAGTCTTCGCTATGTGGCCTTCTGGATTGCTTCGCGGAGCCTGTGCTCGGACGGCGCGAAGCGCCGATCCGAGTGCTCGCAATGACGTTGTCGGTTAAACCAGCGTGAAGAACGGCAGCGGCGCGCCGTCGGTCGGCTTGAACACCACCTTGACCTTTTGCCCGATCCGCAAGGCTTCGAGATCGCAATCGACGAAATTGGTCTGCACCGCCGGACCTTCCTTCAGCTTGACGTAGCCGATGGCATATGGCCCGGTCGACGATTTCCGCATCAGGCTGAAGGTGTAGATCTCGCCCTCGCCCGTGCTTTCCTCCCACGCGGTCTTGTCGGAGAAGCAGAACGGGCAGATCGCGCGCGGAAAATAATGCGCCTCGCCACAGGCGGCGCAGCGCTTGATCAGAAACTTGCCCTGCTTGGCCGCGTCCCAGAAGGCTTGCGTTTCCGGATTGCCCTGCGGCGCGGGATACTTCTTCGGTTGGGTTTTGTCGTTCATCACACGCGCTCCAGAACAGCGGTTGAGGCGGCGTGGCGCACGCCGAGCAGGCCGCCGGTGCCATGCACCAGCGCGAGATCGCAGTTTGGCACCTGCACCTTGGGATGGGCCTCGCCGCGCAACTGCCGCACCGCCTCGATGATCTTGGTCATGCCGCCGCGATTGACCGGGTGGTTGCTGCACAGCCCGCCGCCGTCGGTGTTGAACGGCAGTTTGCCGACGCCGGAAATCAGATTGCCGTCGGCGACGAACTTGCCGCCCTCGCCCTTCTTGCAGAAGCCGAGATCCTCGATCTGCATCAAGACCGTGATGGTGAAGCTGTCGTAGATCGAGGCGTATTTGATGTCCTGCGGCGTAACGCCGGCCTCCGCGAAGGCGCGCGGGCCGGACCACACGCCGGCGGAATAGGTCAGGTCGAGATCGCGGCCGCCGCGCGGCCCCTTCATCGCCTCGCCGTGGCCGATCAGGCGCACCAGCGGCTTCTTCAAGCTTTTGGCGATGTCCGGCGTGGTGACGATCAGCGCGCCGCCGCCGTCGGTGACGACGCAGCAGTCCATGCGGTGCAGCGGATCGGAGATCATCGGCGAGTTGATGACGTCCTCGACGGTGACCACGTCCTTCAACAGCGCGTGCGGATTGTATTGGGCGTGATGCGAGGCCGCGACCTTGATCCAGGCCAGTTGCTCGCTGGTGGTGCCGTAGTCGTGCATGTGGCGCATGGCGCACATGCCATAGGCGTTATGGGTGGTGGCGCCGTAGGCGGCCTCGAAATCCATCTCCGCGCCGGCCGCGCGCGGCGGCATCACGCTGGTGCGCGGCTTGCCGGCCAGCGTCACCAGCGCCACCGAGCACTTGCCGGCGGCGATGGCCTCGGCGGCATGGCCGATATGGATGATGTAGGAACAACCGCCGGTTTCGGTGGAATCGATGTGGCGCAGTTTCTTCGTATTGAAACCCAGGTAGTCCACCATCGGCCACGCCCCGCCGGGAGCGTCGCCGGCGCAGAAATAGCCGTCGATGTCGTCGAGGGTCAGCCCGGCGTCCTCGATCGCGCCCTTGGCCACTTCGGCATGCAGTTGCGCGGTGGATTTGTCCGGCGCGTGCCGGGTGGGATGCTCAAAGATCCCGGCGATGTAGGCTTTGCCCTTGATCGTCAAAAGGTCTCTCCGCTGGCGTGACGTCCCCGGCGGATTTTCTGGCCCGTCCACGCGGGCTTGGCAAGCGCGGAAATATTCCGCGCCGCGAGATTGAACGGAGGGATGGATTTGCGGCCCGAAAGAAAATCGTCGGCCCCGCGCCGGCGGGGCCCCTACGCCGCAGCGGTGCGGCTTTATCAACAAAGGCGAGGTCGCTTTATAACAACCAACGCCAGTGGTTATGTGTCCCCCGCGCGGGGACGACGCTATGGATGGGGATACGCCGCCAGCGTAACCGCCCTATTCCGCCGCCATCTGCCGCGCCGCCGGCGGCGGATTGATCAGATCCTTGGCCAGTTGTTCGTAGCGGGCGCGGGCGTCCGTGATCGCCTTCTCCTTGACCGGGCCGTAGCCGCGGATGCGGTCTGGCAGCGACAGCAGTTCGACCGCGATGTCGACATTGGCCGGCGACACCAGCCGCAGCACCGTCTCGATATCGCGCTCGTAGCCCGCGATCAGTTCGCGCTCCATCTTGCGGTCCTTGTTGTAGCCGAAGATATCGAACGCCGTGCCGCGCAGCCCCTTCATCCTCGCCAGCAAGCGGAACAGCGGCAGGATCCGCGCGCTGAACTGCCGCTTCAGCGGCCGGCCCTGAACGTCGAGGTCCGCCGACAGGATCGGCGGGGCGAGATTGAAGGTGAGCGTGTAGTCACCCTCGAACTGCTCGCGCAACAGCTTCTGGAAGCCGCCGTCGGTGTACAGCCGCGCCACCTCGTACTCGTCCTTGTAGGCGAGCAGTTTTGCGTAATTGATCGCCACCGCGCGCGGCAACGCCTCGTCGAAACCGTGCTGGCGGGCCACCGCCTTCACCTGCTCCACCACCTTGCGGTAGGCGCTGGCGAGGTCCGCGTTCTGATAGTCGGTCAGGAGCTTGCTGCGATGGGCGACGATCTCGTCGAGCGACATGGCGTCGAGCGTTTTCGGCGCCGCGGCCTTGTCACGGCCCTCGATCATCTGCGCCAGCCGCGCCGGATCCGCCGCCGCCAGACGCCCCAACAGGAACGCCTGGGTGTTCATCTTGATCCCCACCCCGTTGATCTCGATGGCCTGCAACAGCGCCTGCGACGACAGCGGCAGCCGTCCCTGCTGGTAGGCGTAGCCCAGCATCATCATGTTGGTGGCGATGGCGTCGCCGAGCAGCCCCTCCGCGACCTTGGTGAAATCCATGAAGGCGGAATCGCGGGTCAACGCGCCTTGCAGCACGCTGTCGACCTTGCGGTTCTGGAAATCGAAGTCGCGGTTGTGGATGAAGTCGGCGATCGGGATCAGGTGGGTGTTGACGACGCCGTGGGTGCGGCCTGAATCGCACAATGTCAGCGTCTCCTTGGAAATCGCCATCACCTCGTCGGCGGCGATCAAAAGATCGGCGGAGCCGGTGACGATGCGCGAGGTCTTCACGTCGTCGGTGTTTTTCGACAGCCGCACATGGCTCAGCACCGCGCCGCCCTTCTGGGCGAGGCCGGACATGTCGAGGATCATGCTGGCGTGGCCCTCGATATGCGCCGCCATGCCGAGCAGCGCGCCGATGGTCAGCACGCCGGTGCCGCCGACGCCGCCCACCGCGATGTTGTAGGGCTTGTCCAGCGTCGGGCGCGAGGCCGGCTCCGGCAGGTCGCCGACCAGCGCGGACACGTCCATCGCCGCGCGCTTGCGCGGCCGGCCGCCGTCGACATAGACGAACGACGGACAGAAGCCCTTGACGCAGGAATAATCCTTGTTGCAGCTCGACTGATTGATGGCGCGCTTGCGGCCGAGCTCGGTTTCCAGCGGCTCCACCGAGATGCAGTTCGACTGCACCGAGCAATCGCCGCAGCCCTCGCACACCGCCGGGTTGATCACCACGCGCCGCGCCGGATCCTCCATGATGCCGCGCTTGCGGCGGCGGCGTTTCTCGGCGGCGCAGGTCTGCACGAACACGATGGCCGAGCAGCCGGGGGTTTCGCGCAAGGTCTTCATCACCGTGTCGAGATCGTCGCGATGCGCGGTCTTGACGCCGGGCGCGATGGTCGACGACGGATAGTCCTCGGGATGTTCCGACACCAGGTAGATGTCGCGGATGCCCTCGCTGTGAAGCTGGAAGGTGATCTGCTGCGGCGACAATTCGCCATCGACATGCTGGCCGCCGGTCATCGCGGTCGCGTCGTTGTAGAGAATTTTGTAGGTGATGTTGGCTTTCGAGGCGATCGCCTGGCGGATCGCCAGACTGCCGGAATGGAAGTAGGTGCCGTCGCCGAGATTGGCGAACACGTGCTTCTCGTTGGTGAACGGCGCGATGCCGACCCAGGTGACGCCCTCGCCGCCCATGTGGGTGAAGGTCTCGGTCGAGCGGTCCATCCACAACGCCATGAAGTGACAGCCGATGCCGGCCATGGCGCGGCTGCCCTCCGGCACCTTGGTCGAGGTGTTATGCGGGCAGCCCGAGCAGAAATACGGCACGCGCGCCACCGGCACCGCCGGCTGCACCTGCGAGGCGGCGCGGCCGTGGAACCAGTCGGCCCGGGCGCGGATCAGCGCCGCGATCTCGGGATCGATCTCCATCGCCAGCAGGCGGTCCGCCAGCGAGGTCGCGATATTGGCGACGCCGAGTTCTTCCGCGAACGGCAGGAAGCGCTTGTCGTGGTCGTCCATCTTGCCGATGATGCGCGGGCGCACGTCGTCGCGCCAGTTGAACAGTTCCTGCTTGACCTGGTTCTCGACGATCTCGCGGCGTTCCTCGACGATAAAAATCTCCTGCAAGCCGACGGCGAACTGCCGCACGCCTTCCGGCTCCAGCGGCCACGGCATGCCGACCTTGTAGAGCCGCAGGCCGATGCGCGCCGCCACCTGCTCGGTGATGCCGAGTTCGCGCAGCGCCTGCCGCACGTCCTCGTAGCTCTTGCCGGACGCCATGATGCCATAGCGCGCGTTCGGCGAATCCATGGTGACGCGGTTGATCCGGTTGGCGCGGGCGAAGGCGATGGCGGCGAAGCCCTTGTAGTCCTGAAGCCGGCGGTCCTGCTCGTAGCGATCATCCGGCCAGCGCAGGTTGAGGCCGCCCGGCGGCATCTCGAAATCGGTCGGGATCGCGAACGGCGCGAGTTCATCGGCGAGGTCGATCTCGGCGGTGGTCTCCACCGTCTCGGTGATCACCTTCATGCCGACCCAGCAGCCGGAGTAGCGCGACATCGCGATGCCGAGCAGCCCCATCTGGATCATCTCGTGGATGCTGGACGGATAGAGATACGGCATCAAAGCCGAGATGAAAGCGTGGTCGGACTGATGGGGCACCGTCGAGGATTTGGCGCCGTGGTCGTCGCCGGCGAGGCACAGTACGCCGCCGTTCTTGGCGGAACCGGCGGCGTTGCCGTGGCGGAACACGTCGCCGCAGCGGTCGACGCCGGGGCCCTTGCCGTACCAGATGCCGACGATGCCATCATGCCGCGCGCCCGGCGACAGGTTGAGTTGCTGCGAGCCCCAGATCGCGGTGGCGGCCAGGTCCTCGTTGACGCCGGGCTGGAATTTGACGTTGTACTGCTCAAGGTGCCTGCGCGCCGCCACCAACTGCTGATCGTAGCCACCGAGCGGCGAGCCGCGATAGCCGGTGACGAAGCCGGCGGTGTTCAGGCCGGCCGCGCGGTCCCGCCGGATCTGGGCCATCGGCAGCCGAACCAGCGCCTGAATGCCCGTGAGAAAGATGTGACCGGATTCTTGCGTATATTTCTGATCGAGACTGATCGGACCCTGGTTGATTCCCATTCCGCCCTCTTTTTGCACCCGCAAGGGTGTTTCTTTTCGAACTGCTGACTCGACGCTTTAGAAACAGTCTACGTCCGTTTTCGCCTTCCGTGCACGACAAATCGCGTGCCTGCCACGCCGCGCGCGCACATCACAATTTCATTCCGAAAAGCGGATGTTTCGTTGTGAAAGATGTCGTCCGCGGCGGCGTTTTCACCGCGGCATTGCGAGCCACGAAACGACGATTGCGCCGGATGGTTGTTTTGCAGCGCGGCAAAACTCCGGGACAACGGCGGCGGCGATGGTATCGGCGACAACGCGCGCCGCTTCCGACATGCGGCCGGCTACGGCTTGACCAGTTCGACGCGCCGATTCTTGGCGCGGCCCTCGTCGGTGTCGTTGCTGGCGACCGGCTTGTCGGGGCCCAAGCCGGCGGTGGCGAGCCGGCCGGCGTCCACGCCCTGCCCGATCACCGCGGCCGCGACCGCCGCCGCGCGGCTGCCTGACAGCTTCACGTTGTAATCACGCGCGCCGACATTATCGGTATAGCCGTCGATCTCCAGCCGCAACGCCGGGTTGGCCTTCATCAGCTTGACGACCTCGGCAATCACCGGCGCGGCATCCGGCTTCAACGTCGCCTTGTTGAAATCGAAATGGACGTAGAGCGCGACGTGTCCGTTCTTGTCGAGCGCGGCCTTCAGCGCGCCAGAGTCCGGCGGCCTGACGCTGACCTCGAACGGTTTTTCCTCGATGGCGGTGACGTCGATCTCGGTTTCCTGGCTGTAGACCTTGATCCACACTGAACGGCCCTTGTCGTCGAGTCGCGCGACGGTGTCGCGACCGTCGGTGAACAGAATCTGCGCGCCTAGCGCGGCCAGCGCCACGCGATAATTCTCCTGAATGTCGAGGTCGCTCAGCGGCGCCGCGCCCTGCTTCGGGGTGTAGGCCACGGTATAGCGCGCGCCCCTGATCTCGATCTCGCGGCTGTCGTCGCCGTCCTTCACCGTGAAGCCGGACTTGTCGAAGTTGCGCTTCTCTGGCTTGTCGGCGACGTAGTTCGGCAAATGGCCGAGCAAGCGGTAGTCGTTGCCCGACGGCGGCAGCAGGCTGGCCTTGAATGGCGTCTTGTCGACCACCGTGACATCGATCTCGGTCTCCTGGCTGTAGACCTTGACCCAGGTTTCCTGAGCGCCCTTGACGATCCTGGCGACGGTGTCGCGATCGTCGCTGAACAGAACCTGCGCGCCGAGCTTCTTGAGCTGGTCGCGATAATTCGACTGGATCTCAAGGTCGCTCATCGGATCGACGCCATTCTTCGGCGTATAGCTCTGCTCACAGAGCCGGCCGGCGACGTTGACCGTCTCCGTGTTGCCGTCGCCCTTGGCCACGTCGAAGCCGAAGCTGTCATAGGCGCGGGTCTTCTGGTCCGGCGAGGCGACGTAGTTCGGCACGCTGCCGAGCGGCGCGCAGTCAGCGGCGAGAGCGGCGCTCGCGCCGGCCATGATGACCAGACCGGAGACCAGCGGCACGACAACGGCGGGAGAAAAAGCGATCGGCAGGACAAGACGCGGCATCGGTAATCCCTCGGAGCCAGAAGACGGGTCGTGACGATCGGCCGATGCTAAACCCGGCGGCGCGAGCGAAACAAGGCGAAAACGCGACGTGTTCCTCGGGCCGAAAACCGGTTCCGCCGGAACGCTTGGCGCTCCCTTGCATTGACCCCAGCCAATAAAGGAGCGCAGCAATCATGGCCTACGAACGCGACCCGCAAGATCCGTTCCGCCCCGCACGCCGCGACGAACCGATGACCGACGCGCCGTTGCGCGACGACGAATTGCAGCCCGATCCCGAATTGTCCGAGGGACCGGCCAGTCCCGCGCGCATCGCGTTATACGCGGTCGTGGCCGCGGTCATCCTGGGCGCGGTGTTCTACGGGCTCAACAGCGGCGGGCCGACGGGCACCACTCCCGCCACCTCGCCGACGACGCAATCGACCTCAACATCGACGCCGAAATCGGGCGCCGCCAATCCGAATCTGGCCGACCAGAGCCGGCCGCCGGTGGCGCCGGGCGTGCGCGACGTGACGCCGTCCAACAACCAGCCCGGCGTGACCACCGGCGCGGCCCCGTCGCAGCCTCCGCCGCCATCGCCCTCGCCAAACGCCAACAGCAAGACGCAGTAGTAATTCGCGCGAGACCCGCTCAGCCGCCGAACATCCGGTTCAGTTCGGCGGCGGGGTGGCCTTGCGCGAACGATTCGAACGATCCGTTGTCGAGAATGTCGCGCGCCGCGCGCAGGAACGGGCCCCACGCGGTGCGCGCCAGCGCGCCGCCGACGCTGATGCGGCGAACGCCGAGGGCCGCAGCCTCCGCGACGCTCAAGCCGCCGGGCCAGCCGATCAAGAGGTTGACCGGCTTCGGCGCGACCGCCTTCACCACCGCCGAAATCTGCTCCGGCGCGCGGAGGCCGGGCGCGTAGAGGCAATCCGCGCCGGCGGCCGCGTAGGCCGTCAGGCGATCCAGCACCAGATCGAGATCGGGCTGTCCGACAAGGAAGCTCTCGCAGCGCCCGACCAGCATGACATCCGCGCCGCCGGCATCGATGGCCGCGCGGGCTGCGGCGATGCGCTCCACCGCCAGCGCGCGGTCATAGAGCGGCTTCGCCTTGTCGCCGGTGGAATCCTCGATCGACAATCCGGCGACGCCGGTCGCGACCGCCCGCGTCACGTTGGCGGCGACGCCGTCCGGCGCATCGGCGAAACCGCCCTCGAAATCGGCGTTGACCGGCAGATCGACCGCGGCGCAAAGCCGCGTCAGATGATCGATCACGTCGTCGCAGGTCACCTTGTTGTCGGCGCGCCCGGTCGACCAGGCGTAGCCGGCGCTGGTCGAAGCCAGCGCCTTGTAGCCGAGATGCTGCAAGGCGCGGGCGGTGCCCACATCCCACGGATTCGGGATCACGAAACAGCCGCTATCGTGCAGCCGCCGGAACGTCGCGCGCTTGTCTGAAACCGATATCGCCATCGCCTGCCATCCTTGCCGATTTCTTGCCGGTTGTCGTGGGATGCTACCACATAACCGGCGCGCGGCGGTCAATGCAGGTTGGCGTCATAGACGAACTTCGGCATCTCCCATTTGAAGGCGATGGCCATGAGCCGGAACGTCAACCCGATCGCCAGCGTCACCAGCACCACGAGGTCATGATTGAACTGCAACCACACACCGCCGACATAGACGATCCCGACCACCACCGAGACGCTGGCGTAGAGCTCGCTGCAAAATAACAGCGGCACGTCGTTGCACAGCACATCGCGCAGCACGCCGCCGACGCAGCCGGTGATCATGCCCGCGACGATGACGATGATCAGCGGCACCTCCATTGTCAGCGCCACCTCGCAGCCGAGGATGGTGAAGACCACGAGCCCGATGGCGTCCAGCACCAGAAAAGTCATGCGCAGCCGCTGCATGAAGCGCGCGACCGCGATCGTCAGCAAAGCGGACACGGCGGTCAGCCCGAGCAGCCACGGATGCGCGACCCACAGCAGCGGGTAATGCCCGAGCAGCATGTCGCGCACCGAGCCGCCGCCGAGCGCAGTGATGCAGCCGAGCAGCGCGACCCCGATCCAGTCCATGTTGCGGCGGCCGGCGGCGAGCGCCGCGGTCATGGCTTCCGCGACGAACCCCACCAGCGACAGCACGTAGAGCAGCAAATCGCTGTGCAGGTGAACCTCCTCGACCACCCGCCGCTCACAGCGGCAGGTTGTCGTGCTTCTTCGCCGGAATTTCCACCTTCTTGTCGCGCAGCATGGCGAGCGCGCGGGCGATGCGGCGGCGCGTCGAATGCGGCATGATGACATCGTCGATGTAGCCGCGCTCGGCGGCCACGAACGGCGACAGGAAGCGGTCCTCGTATTCCTTGGTGCGCGCGGCGATCTTGTCGGGATCGTTCATGTCGGCGCGGAAGATGATCTCGACCGCGCCCTTGGCGCCCATCACCGCGATCTGCGCCGTGGGCCAGGCGTAGTTCATATCCGCGCCGATCTCCTTCGAGGCCATCACGTCGAACGCGCCGCCGTAAGCCTTGCGGGTGATGACGGTGACCAGCGGCACCGTGCATTGCGAATAGGCGAACAGCAGTTTCGCGCCGTGCTTGATGAGGCCGCCATATTCCTGCGCGGTGCCCGGCAGAAAGCCCGGCACGTCGACGAAGGTGACGATCGGGATGTTGAAGGCGTCGCAGAACCGCACGAAGCGCGCCGCCTTGCGCGAGGCGTCGCTGTCGAGCACGCCCGCCAGCACCATCGGCTGGTTGGCGACGAAGCCCACCGTGCGGCCGGCGACGCGGCCGAAACCGGTGACGATGTTTTTCGCGAAGGTCGGCGCCAGTTCGAAGAAGTCGCCCTCGTCCACCACCTTGAGGATCAGTTCCTTGATGTCGTAGGGCACGTTGGGATTGTCGGGAATCAGCGTGTCGAGCGAATTGTCGACCCGCTCGATGTCGTCGAAGCTCGGCCATTCCGGCACGCCGTCGGAATTGTTCGACGGCAGGAAATTCAAAAGCCTGCGCATCTGCAACAGCGTCTCGACGTCGTTGTCGAACGCGCCGTCGGCGATGGACGACTTGGTGGCGTGGACCGAAGCGCCGCCGAGTTCCTCCGCCGTCACCACCTCGTTGGTCACGGTTTTCACCACGTCGGGGCCGGTGACGAACATGTAGCTCGTGCCCTTCACCATGAAGATGAAGTCGGTCATCGCCGGCGAATAGACGTCGCCGCCGGCGCACGGCCCCATGATGACGCTGATCTGCGGGATCACGCCGGACGCCTGCACGTTGCGGCGGAACACGTAGGAATAGCCGGCGAGCGCCGCGACGCCTTCCTGGATGCGCGCGCCGCCGGCGTCGTACAGCCCGATGATCGGCGAGCGCGCCTTCATCGCCATGTCCTGCAACTTGGTGATCTTGAGCGCGTGGGTCTCCGACAGCGAGCCGCCGAACACGGTGAAATCCTTGGCGAACACGAACACCTTGCGGCCGTTGACGGTGCCCCAGCCGGTGACCACGCCGTCGCCCGGCACCTTGGTTTTCTCCATGCCGAACTCGGTCGAGCGGTGCTCGACGAACATGTCGAATTCCTCGAACGAGCCCTTGTCGAGCAGCACCTCGATGCGCTCCCGCGCGGTCAGCTTGCCGCGCTTGTGCTGCGCCTCGATGCGCTTTTCGCCACCGCCGAGTTTCGCGCCGGCGCGGCGCGCCTCAAGAGATTCCAGAATTTCGGTCATCGGTCCCAGCCAATCGATACGGGCGGCGGGCGCCGCCCCTGTGCGTCGTCAGGGCTTTCTATCATGGCGGTTTCCGGGATGGAAACCGGGGAAACGATGCAACGCCCGGTCGAAACCGCTATGCTCGGGGTCCCCGCCCGAACAGGAGAGCCGCCGTGACCGCACCCCCGACCGACCCCGCCGCCGGAGCCGCCACCGGCGGCGTCAACACGCTGTTGCGGATCGAGGGGCTGACGCTGTTCGCCGGCATGACGCTGCTCTACGGGCTATGGGGCGGCTCCTGGTGGATCTACGCGGTGCTGTTCTTCGTCCCCGACCTCGGCCTGCTCGCCTACCTCGCCGGTCCACGGGCCGGGGCCATCGCCTACAACGCCCTGCACACCTACCTGCCCTCGCTGATCCTGTCGGTGATCGGCTTCGCCCTGATGAAACCGATGACGCTGTCGGTGGCGATGATCTGGATGGCCCATATCGGCATCGATCGCGCGCTCGGCCTCGGCCTGAAATACGATCGCGGCTTCGGCTTCACCCACCTCGGCCGCATCGGCAAGACGGCGAAGGCGGAGGGCTGAATTTCGAAGACCTTGAAGGCCGTCATCGCGAGGCGCGTGAGCTCATGAACCGCGCCCTTCGTCATTGCGAGGAGCGTGAGCTCCGAAGCAATCCAGTTCTTTCGTGTTGCGTTCTGGATTTCTTCGCTCGCAATGGCGACCGATGGAATGACGGGTTCCACCGTCAAAT